>CAJKBW010000012.1 GCA_905198295.1 uncultured Oscillospiraceae bacterium
TAGAGTTTTTCTGTGCTTTCGGGTTCTACTTTTTCATTTTTACTTTACAGTGCCGCTGCTTATAGTGTACCCCATTTCGTTAAACGAAATTCTCAATTAAAAACGCTATTTTTATTGAATAATACAATTAAATTGTTATAATAGTCTTGATATAGACATTATAAAAATAGCGGGAGGCCTGAATATGCGTTTTCGGGGGTGCGCCGTCTGGGCAACAAAAGAGATTCCGTCGGGAGATACGGAAAGGATTGTCCAGCGCCTGAGGAAAGAGCTGGAACGTGCCGTCTGTCACGGCTTTACGGATTTTTTTATCGGCGGATTGTCGGTATTCAACCGTCTGGCTGCTGAGCAGCTCCTTGAACTGCGCGGGCAAAACTATCCCGTCATGCTGGAAATGATCCTGCCCTACTGGGAAGCCTTGACCCGGTTGTCCGCCGAGGAACACGAAAAGTGGCTGAAGGTTCTTTCGGAGGCCGACGGGGTGGATATCGCTTATTCCGTGACCGAACCGCGGATATCGGAACGCCTCACGCAGCTCCTGCTGTATAAAAGCGAACGGTGCATTACCTATGGGGTGCCGGCGGTGGTCGCGAATTATGCCCGCTATATTGGCAGCGAATGGATTGATATATAAAGCCTTTCTTTGCCTTCCCTTTTGTGCTATACTAAAAAGAAGAAAACTCTTGATTTTTTAGTTTTCGCCGGCCTTTTTCAAAAGGCCGCGGGGTTCGGGGCGGCGCCCCGGCGGAAAGGCTGTGAACCTATGCCGGCAACCATCGACGATCTGTTATCCCGCGTGCGCGCGGCTGTTCAGCGCTACGACATGATCGCGCCCGGCGACCATGTGGCGGTCGGCGTATCCGGCGGCAAGGACAGCGTGCTGCTGCTCGTTCTGCTCGCCCGGTTGCGCCGTTTTTATCCCGTCCCGTTTACCCTGACCGCGATCACCCTCGATCCCGGTTTCAGCGGCGGGGAAGGGGATTACAGCGCTGTTGCGGCGCTGTGTGAGGCGCTTGAGGTGCCTTATGTGCTGCGGCGCACCCGGCTGTATGAGGTCGTTTTTGAACAGCGCCGGGAAAGCAATCCGTGCAGCTTATGCGCGCGCATGCGCCGCGGCGCACTGCACAAAGCCGCAGGGGAATGCGGCTGCAATGTCGCCGCGCTCGGCCATCATCAGGACGACGCCGCCGAAACCCTGCTGATGAATTTGCTTTCCGGCGGCACCCTCGGCTGCTTTTCACCCAAAACCTGGCTCGATCGCCGGGAGCTTACTCTGATCCGACCGATGGTGTTTCTGAAAGAAACCGAAATCACCGCCTGCGTGCGCAGGGAAGGGCTGCCGGTGGTCAAATCCCGCTGCCCGGTCGACGGCTGCACCAACCGGCAGCAGACCAAGCAGTTGATTACTGAACTCGAAAAAACCTACGGCGCGGTTCCCGAAAAGCTGATCGGCGCGATGCAGAAGCAGGGCCTCAGCGGCTGGTGATTTCCCGCTGACACACAGGCAAAATTCCCCGTTTTCCGTCCGCTCTCCGCTTGACATTCCCGTGCCGCGGATGCTATACTAAATAAGATCATAAATTGTATTCACTGCCGCTCGGTCAACGGCTTCATACAAGACACAAACGCTCGCCGTCTCGGTTCGTTTTTCGGAGCGGGGACGACGCAAAGGAGGACCGGAATTTTGAAGAAATTTCATGTTCACGAGATCGCCAAATCTCCCCGCATCGACCGGCTGAAGGAGCAGCTGTTTGCCCAGATGCCGGAGCTGGAGGCGGACCGCGCGGTTCTGCTTACTGAATCCTACCGGCAGACCGAAGATTTGCCGATGATCACCCGGCGTGCCCGGGCGTTTGCTCATCTGATGGCCAACATCCCGATCGTCATCCGTGACGACGAGCTGGTGGTCGGCGCCAACAGCATAAAATCCCGCAGCTCGCAGGTCTATCCGGAGTTTTCCTATCAGTGGGTCGAGGACGAGCTTGACACGATGGAGCACCGCGAGGCCGACCCGTTCCACATCTCGGAGGAGACCAAGACCGCGCTGCGGCAGGTGTTCCCGTACTGGAAGGGGAAGACCACCAGCGAGCTGGCGACCGCATACATGACGCCGCAGACTGTTGCGGCCATCGATCACAACATATTCACCCCCGGCAACTATTTCTACAACGGCATCGGCCACGTGACGGTGGATTACGGCAAGGTGCTGCGCATCGGCCTGAAAGGGATCGCTGCCGAGGCCAAGGCTGCGCTCGACCGGCTGTCGGTCGCGGACGGCGACTACGTCACCCGCAGCGCCTTCCTGCAGGCGGTCATCGAGAGCGTTGAGGCTGCGTGTGCCTATGCGCGCCGGTATGCCCGTCTGGCCGAGGATATGGCTGGCCGCTGCACCGACGAGCCCCGGCGGCAGGAGCTGCTGGCGATCGCGAAAAACTGCGCGCGTGTGCCGGAGCAGCCCGCCCGCTCCTTCTATGAGGCGGTGCAGTCGTTCTGGTTCATCCAAACCATTTTGCAGATGGAATCCAACGGCCATTCGATTTCCCCCGGCCGTTTCGATCAGTACATGTACCCGTATTACGAGGCGGATCTGCGTGCCGGCCGTGTGACCCCGGAATTCGCGCAGGAGCTGCTCGACTGCGTATGGATCAAGTTCAACGATCTCAACAAGGCGCGCGACGCCGCGTCCGCTAAGGGGTTTGCCGGGTATAGTCTGTTCCAGAACCTGTGCGTCGGCGGGCAGGATGTCAACGGCAACGACGCGACCAACGATCTGTCGTTTATGTGCATTCAGGCGACGATGCATGTCCTGCTGCCGCAGCCGTCCTTTTCGGCACGGGTATGGAACGGCTCGCCGCAGGAGTTCCTGCTCAAGTGCGCGGAGCTGACCCGCACCGGCGTCGGTCTGCCCGCCTATTACAACGACGAAGTCATCATTGAGGCGCTGATGAGCCGCGGTCTGTCGCTGCAGGATGCGCGCGACTACAACATCATCGGCTGCGTGGAGCCGCAGAAGGCCGGGAAAACCGACGGCTGGCACGACGCGGCGTTCTTCAACATGTGCCGCCCGATGGAGATGGTGTTCTCCGACGGGGAGGACGAGGGTGAGCAAATCGGTCCGCATACCGGCGATGTCACCGGGATGAAGACCTTTGACCAGTTCTTCGAGGCGTACCGCACCCAGATGAAGTATTTCATCGAGCTGATGGTTAACGCCGACAACGCAATCGACGTCGCGCATGCCAAGCGCGCGCCGCTGCCGTTCCTGTCGAGCATGGTTGAGGACTGCATCGGCCGCGGCAAAAGCGTGCAGGAAGGCGGCGCGGTCTATAACTTCACCGGACCGCAGGGCTTTGGTATCGCGAATATGACCGACGGCCTGTTGGCGGTGCGCAAGCTCGTCTACGAAGACAAGTCGGTGAGCATGGCGGAGCTGCGGGATGCGCTGCGCCACAACTTCGGGCAGGGTGACGCCGCTGCAGACGTGCCGGGTATGCCGGCCGATCGGGCGACCGCCGCAACCGAAAAGATTGTGCAGGAGATCATGGCCTCCGGTCACACTGTATCCGATCAGCAGATCCGGGAGATTTATCAGGGACTGGTGAGTGGGCGCAGCACGGCGGGGGACAACCGGCGGTATGCCGAGATCCGCGAAATGATCGAGGCGCAGCCGCATTTCGGCAACGATATCCCCGAGGTGGACGCGTTTGCCCGCGAAGTGGCGTACGTATACACCCGCCAACTTGAGAAATACCGCAATCCGCGCGGCGGCGTCTATCAGGCGGGTCTGTATCCGGTGTCGGCCAACGTGCCGCTCGGCCAGCAGACCGGTGCCACGCCGGACGGACGGCTGGCGCACACCCCGATCGCGGACGGTGTCTCGCCGGCGTCCGGGCGTGATGTGAAGGGACCGACCGCCGCCGCCAACTCGGTAGCGCGGCTGGATCACTACATCGCTTCCAACGGGACGCTGTTCAACCAGAAGTTCCATCCTTCTGCCCTCAGCGGGCAGAGCGGGCTGGAGGCGTTTGTATCGCTGATCCGTGCGTACTTCGATCAGAAGGGCAGCCATGTGCAGTTCAATGTCGTCAGCCGGGAAACCCTGCTCGACGCGCAGAAGCACCCCGAAAAATACCGCTCGCTGGTAGTCCGCGTCGCGGGTTACAGTGCGCTGTTTACTTCGCTGTCCAAATCGCTGCAGGACGACATCATCAATCGCACCGAGCAGCATTTTGCGGAATAACGCCGCTTACGGCAGGATTTTTCCGGCGTTCTGCGCCGGAAGAACCCGGAAAGGCATCACATGGATCAGAAAACACTGGAAACAACCGGCCGGATTTTCAACATCCAGCGGTATTCGATTCACGACGGTCCCGGGATCCGCACGATCGTGTTTCTCAAGGGCTGTCCGCTGCACTGCCGCTGGTGCTGTAATCCGGAATCGCAGAGTTTTGCCATACAGGAAATGCTCACCCGCGGCAAGCGCGAGGTGGTCGGGCGCGATGTGACGGTACAGGAAGTGCTCGAAGAGGTGATGAGCGACCAGCCGTATTACCGGCGTTCGGGCGGGGGTGTTACCCTGTCCGGCGGCGAAGCGCTGGTGCAGCCGGATTTTGCGACGGCGCTGCTGGACGCCTGCCAGTGGCAGGGGATTACCACGGCGGTCGAGACCACCGGCTTTGCACCATTTGAAACGGTGGAGCGGTATCTGCCGCGGCTCGATTATGTGCTGATGGACATCAAGCACATGGATTCCGATAAGCATAAGGCGTTCACCGGTCAGCCAAACGAGCTGATCCTCGAGAACGCGCGCAAAATCGCACAGCAGCATCCGCATCTGACCATCCGCACGCCGGTGGTGCCCGGCTTCAACGATACGCCCGACGAGATTGCGGCGATCGCCCGGTTTGCGGCATCGCTGCCCGGCGTCAAGGGGCTGCATCTGCTGCCGTATCATCGGCTCGGCGAGGGTAAGTATGAAGGACTCGGCAGGAACTATGATCTCAAAGGGATTCTGCCGCTGGACAATGAACGCATGCAAGTGCTGCTTGAGGCGGCGAAGCCGTTCGGCATCCGCTGCCAGATCGGCGGATAAGCTTATTTCATCAGGAAAGGAGGATCTCATATGGAACCGCATCCGGTTTACGGCGATAAACTGAGGGTGGTCCAGGAGCTGGTACCTGGCAAGCAGATCACCCTGGCGCATATTATTGCCAATCCGCAGGAGATCCTTTATCGCAAGCTGGGACTGGATCCGTCGGCCGAGCATGGTCACAGTGCCATCGGCATCGTGACCCTCAGCCCGGCGGAAACTGCTATTATTGCCGCTGACGTGGCGATCAAGACGGCCGGCGTTGAACTCGGCTTTGTCGACCGGTTCAGCGGGACCCTCATTATCCTCGGCCTGGTTTCCGAGGTGGAGGCCTCGCTGAAGGCACTGACCGATTACTGCCGTGATAAGCTTGGGTTCACGGTGTGCGAAATGACCCGCACCTGAGCGGGTATGCAATGGCATTTGCAAAAAGGCGGCTGTTTACAGCCGCCTTTTTGTTTTGTCCTTATTTTAGCGGGAATCTGATTCCGAATAAGGGAAAGAAGTGGCTTGTGCCGGTGATCTGGCAGGAAACCGCAGAGCCGTTTTTGTCGGAGATGCAGGATGAAAAGAAAATGCGTGGTGATAAACCGCCATTCGGGTATATCCGAATGGCGGCCTTTGTTTTTTAGGAGACGGATAAGCGGCGCTTTGTATAACGCTGTAAGTGGGACTGAATGGCCGGCTTTTCTTGCTGGACAGGGGCAGAACATTTTCCGGTGAAGGTCAGAAATGAGTCCCATGGATGAGGATTTTTCTGGCAAAAATACCGAGAGAGGAAAGCGAAAGGTTGATTTCCTGGGCAGAGAAAATTGTGGAATATCGCTTAAAAACAAAAATACAGACAACTATCCGATAAAAACCAGACCACGAAATTCTTGGGCAAACATGCTACAATACAATCAACATAGCAGGCCGAACTGCACGAAATTATGAAATAATCCGCAAATAATGGAAAGGTGTGTGTGGTATGCAAAGGATTCGAAACAAAATTGTGGCCTGGCTGAGCGCACTCAGCATACTCACGGTGGCGCTTGTCGGCAGCCTGGCGCTGCCGGCGGTTGCGGACGGCGAGTATTTTACGCTCGGTGAGACCAACGCCAACCTGTTTGTCAATGTGAATCAGGAGATCGAGGTACAGGATATCTCGGTCGTCCTCAACGGCGAACGGGTCAATGGAAACGATGTTTCCTGGCAATCGAGCGATCCGGCGGTTTCGATCGCCAACGGTGTCCTGAAGGTTTCCCAGAAGGGGATTTTTCAGGTTACGGTCGCCAATAGCGTGGGGCAGAGCACGCAGGTCAACGTGCTGGCCAAGCTGACCGGCGAGGATGAGTATGTCCTGTACGAAGAGGATTTCGAGGACATCGCGAACGGCACTCTGCCGGAGGGTTGGGTGGTAACCAAGGCGGATGACGTCAATCCGGACGCGGCGGAGAAACCGGATGTGTACGTGGATTCGCCGCAGGTACAGAACGGCAAGCTGTATGTCGGCAACGGCGTAGTCAGCAAGGATACTTATGTGCTGCTGCCGGAATATCTGGATGCTTTTTCCGATTACGTCGTGGACATGGATTTCAAGCAGACGTTTGTGTGTGATAAGAACAATGGGCGTTTTGCCGGGCTTTTGGTAAGGGTCAACCGCAACACAGCGGGGGATACCACGACGTTCGGTGATGCCTATTATACACTGGCGCGGCGGGCGGCAACCGGCAGTACCGGGCTGGAGATCTGCGGCGTTGGCGGGGGTAGCCTTAAAGGGGCCAACCAGAACAACCTGGGTGCCACACGCAACTGGGACAGCACGGTGGATTGGCCAAGAGACGCCTACGACATGCACATGACCACGAAGGTGCAGGGCATGCGCATTGCGATGGATCTGTACCGGCTGCCGAACCAGCCGAATTTTGACGGCGATCTGGCTGCGGATACCGATGGTTATCAGGGATCGGTAAAATCGCCGGTCATCGAGACGACGGTTCCCAATACATGGAAGAGCCAGCTCGTCTCCGGCGGCGTAGGGCTGCGTACCGGAGGTTCGCAGATGGCGGTGGATTCCATCCGCGTGACCGTGCCGGTGTCTATGCTCGACGGCAATCCTGATTCCTATATCCCCAGCAGCGAGCAGGGAGGCGAGGACGCCGTGTATGAGGATCTGAAGTTCGGCGTTATCAGCGACCTGCATATCAGCAGCAAGATGGAAACCGGCGCGGATACGCATACGGTTACGATGCTGGAATACTTCAAAAAACAGAATGTCGACGCGGTGCTGATCACCGGCGACGTGGCTACTACCGGACTGGAGGAAGAGTACCAGAAATTCAACGATATCTGGGACAGCGTGTTCACCGATCCGGCCGCCGCGCCTGAGAAAATTGTGATGACCGGCAACCACGAATTTGAGCAGGCCTATTACGGACGGGAAACGGTTGAAGACGTTTATCGGAAATATATGGAGGCTTACGGCTACGACAGCATCAACCGCAATGTGGTGGTCGGCGGCTATCACTTCATCACGCTGACCAGCGAGAGTGCCGCAGTTGACGGGCAGTATACCCAAGTCACTACTGACTGGCTGAAGGAACAGCTGGATGCAGCGGTCGCGGAAAATCCCTATCAGCCGATTTTTGTTTCGGCGCATCAATCGCTGCCGAACACAACCTACGGCAGCACTTGGGGCGCAACCAAGACCCAGGCGCTGTACGACCTGCTCAAGAATTATCCGCAGGTAGTCTATTTCGCAGGACATTCCCATTATCCCACCGAAAATGAGCGCTCCATTTATCAGAAGGATTTCACCTGCATCGACGTTACCTCGCTGCAGTACAGCAACAATGAAACCGGCAGCGCGGTCGACGCCTACAGCGTGCAGGGCGGCCTGCTGGTATCGGTAGAGGGCGCAAACCGGCAGGTCGTCGTGGATCGCCTGCGTGTGCGGGGGGATGCCGGCAACGAATACGCTGAGAAGGTTAAGCAGCCGTGGAAGCTGCCGCTGCCGCTGGCCAAGAAGACCTTTGCCTATACGGATGCGCGCAAGGATCAGCGCGAGGCACCGACATTTGCCGCTGATGCAGCGGTTACCGTGTCGGATGTGACCATCAACTCCCTTACGGTTACCTTCCCGTCGGCAACCCATGACGACTACGTGCAGGGATACACCGTTTACATCAAGGAGAAGGCATCCGGGGAAGAGATGACCTCCAAATACTTTATTTCGGATTTCTATCATGATCTGGACAGCATGGCGGAAACCCAGAAGACCGAAATCAGCGGCCTGCTGCCGAACATGGAGTACATTGTGGAAGTTACCGCAGTAGAATCCTTTGGGCTGGAGAGCGAGCCGATTACCGCAGAGTTCAGCACGCTGCCCGTGACCGAGCCGTCCGGTTCGGTCAACCGCGCAGACTTCCTGGATGTCGATTTCCTTTCGGGCTTTGCGGACAATTCGCCGTATCGTCTGAGCTATGAACTCTACGGTTCGAGCAACGAGAGCCGGCTGGTGCAGTCCGAGACACTTGGGCGGCAGGTGCTGTCTGCCAACGGCTGGATCAATTATTCGATCACGCCGGGCATGCTGTCGAAAATCACCGACTCGCTCACGATGGAAATCGCGTTCATGGTGCCGGATGAGGTGCCGAAAAGCCAGTGCCTGTTCGGCAACCCGGAAGCGGGCGGCGTATCGATTGAATTTTCGGGTGCCGGCGTGCTGCAGGTCGGCATGTATATCGACGGCTGGAAATATGTGAAGCTGGACGGTCAGATTCAGCCGGATACCTGGTATCATCTGGTGGCCACCTTCGACGGTGCCGAGATGAAAGCCTATCTCAATGGGGCTGAGGCCGGAACGACGGCGGCAGCGGGTTCGATCAAGCATAATACAGCCGTGCATTACATGACGATCGGCGCGAATGTGAACGCATCCGGCAACGGAGCGTCCAAGTTTGTCGGTGAAATTGCGCTCGCGCGCATCTACACCAACGCGCTGAATGCGGAGGAAACGGCACAGAGCTACCGCTATTTCCTCAACGACGCCTGCTATCAGACGGTTTATGAGGACAGTCTGACCCTGCAGTCGCTGACCGACGAGCAGAAGGGCGACTTTGCGGACGAGGTGGCAGCGCTGATCGCCGAGGCGGAACAGCTGACGGCTTCGGCCGACCTCGACGCCGGGAAAGCTGACGCGTTCCATGCCAAATATACCGCGCTCATTGAAAAAATCTCGAGCACCGATCCGAGCATCAACTGGAAGGTATTCGAGGATACCTGTGCGGATTATTCGATGCTGACCGAAAAATCCGCGCACTGGCAGATCGAAAACAACAAGGAAATCAAGAAGCAATTCTTCTCCAAGAATCTGGATGAAGACGAGTATCTGATCTATACGGTGGACGGCTATATCCGTCAGGTGGATGTTTCCGCTCTGCTGTATGCAGGATTCGGCAGCGCACAGCGTGATTTCGCGGTGTATCTGTCCAAGGACGGCAGCACATGGCAGGAGCTGGTGCTATCGGTGTCGCCGGAGGTCAACGATCCAATCTACGAGCCGGGCGACGCGGTGGCGTGGAAGAATTCCTCCATCGCCGCAGCTAAAGATGTGGGCGGCGATTACCGCTACATGAAGCTGGTGCTTAAAAAGTTCGACAACGGCGTGACCTGGAGTGCGGCGGTGGATAACGTCCGGATTCTCTATTCCGACAAGGCAGACGACATCCCGCTCGCTGATGGCACCTTTGTCGATCAGCAGGATGCCTGGGATTTCGAAGATGAACTGACCAGCTGGGACAAGGTTGCTGAAAAGACCGGCAACTGGGATCTCTTTGCCAACCACGCTGAAACCGGCCTGAGCGTGGCCGGCCGCAAGGATACGGCACAGAACAATACCCTGATTTACACGGCGCCCGATGGAAAGGTGATCGATGCGGCGGAAATCCGTCTGCAGATGGCTAAGGGTTTCGTTGATCTGGGTCGGGATTTCGCGCTGGAAGCGCGTGCGGCCGGTTCGGATGAGTGGGTGCCGGTGACCTTAACCCTGGGTGAGGCGACCAGCCTCAACGACACGTATGAAGCCGCAGCGACAGCGCCGTCGGCGGCGCTGTCGGCGGATACCGAAGCGGTACGGCTGACGCTGAAAAATGACATAGCCTGGACGCTGATGATCGACGCTGTGCGGCTGGGCTTCGCGGACAAGGGCACCACACCCCCGGTGACCGACGAATGGGATCTGGAAGACGAACTGACCAACTGGAATCTGGTGGACGACCGTTCTCTCGGTTGGCAGTCATTCCCCAATCATCCGGAAACCGGTCTGAGTGTTATCGGCCGGACCGATGCGACGCTGGAGGCCTTTATCGCCTACCGCCCCGAAAAGAAGAGCATCACCGATCTGAAAATCGCGCTGATGCTGATACCGGACTATTTCATGATTGATCGCGACATCCGTGTTTCGGTACGTGCAAGCGGTTCCGACGAGTGGACGGTGCTGAGCATGAATATGAGCGACCCGGCGGAAATTCCGAATGCGGCGAATCCTGCGTTCAAGTTGGCAGAACTTACGCCGGCCGAGGCGCTTCCGGCGGATATTGCTGAGGTGAAGATAGAGCTGCTCAACGACGTGCTGTATACGCCGATGCTCGATAAGGTATCTCTGAAGCTGGCGGACAGCGACGGGGAAACCGATGTGCCGGGCGACGAAGAGAAGGAATACGGCTTTGTGGACGAAATGGAGAGCTTCGACCAGGTGAAGGAGAAATCCGACAACTGGGAACTGTTCGCCGAACATGCCGAAACCGGTTTGAGCGTGGCCGGCAAGACCAATGCCCGCAGCGGCTATCTGACCTACGGGAAAGACGGCCAGATTATTACGGACTTTGCCTTTGATCTGCAGGCGGCAACTGCGCATTTCAATCTGGGCAACCACATTCTGGTGAAGGTCCGTTCCGCGGGCTCCGAGAAGTGGGAAACCATTACCATGAAGGCAGCATCCATCAAAGCGATCGACGGACAGTATTCGTCTATCCGCCTGGTGCCGCAGGATACCCTGCCGGAAAACATCGAGGAAGTGCAGCTGATGCTGTACAACGATGTGCCCTGGACGCTGATGGTCGACCGCGTGCTGATCGACTATGCCGACGGCAGCGGTGAGGACGACAGGCCGAACACCGAAACCGGTGTGGTTTTCCCGGCGGCGGTATGCCTGCTGGCAGTACTCTCCGGTGGTGCGGCAATGAAATTTGCCCGGAAACGCAACGAGGATTGATTATCCGAATTCTTACACAGCAAACCGGATAATGATTTTTTAGTGGTTCGTAAAATGCGTCCGGTCGTTTAAAAGTACACGTCTTCTCTCTGAAGACGTGTACTTTTTTACAGAATAACGGCGGAAATTAAGAGTTTTACACAGAAAAACAAAATTTGGATAACTGCATAGTGAAACTTGGGCATTGCCCCATGAATGGGGATAAGGTATACTGAAGATGTCCAAAACCAGCGGAAACCTGACAGAACAGACGAAAAGGTATACCTTTTCAGATAACCGGCAGCTTCTTTCTGGTATGGAAAGCCTGTACAAACCAAATAAAAAAGCGCAGCAGCCTGTAGGCTGTTGCGCACAAAGAAAAAACGGGATAACCTTCCCGGAGGGCGGCCTCAAAAGGTATAGATTACGGTACGGAAACGCGCTTTGCGTGTTTTAAGAGGAATACAGCAAATTAACAGGAGGCTATCTTATGAAAAAGTGGACTGCAGCGCTAGTGACCCTGGCCGTGGGCGTATCGGCCCTGGCTCTTCCGGCCTCAGCAGCTGAGGCGACCTTTGTGGACACCCTCGAGGACAACTATCCGCTGGTGTACGAAATTTCCGAATGGATGCGTTATCAGAAAAATACCGATTTGGGTCTCAACACCTATCTGAAATGCAAGCCGGAGGGCGAGGGATACGAGGAGTACGATACCCATCCGGAAAAGGCCCCGCTTCGTGAGGAGTATGTTGTTTACAAAATGGACGGCGACGTTACCGGCTACACGATCGACTGCATCCATGTCAACGGCCTGGGCAACGCCGAAACCGACGTGTCGGTATATCTGTCAAAAGATGGCACCAACTGGGTGGAGGCGGACTCTGCCTTCAGCGAGCAGACCTATGACGACGAGATTTACATCAATCTGGAAAAAGCCTACTGGCTGAACTCCACCGTTTCCAACGCGGCGAAATGCCCGGCAGGCTACAACTACATCAAGATCACGCTCAACCCCTTCACGGTCAAGGACAGCTGTACGTGGAACACCGCGCTGACCGGAATTAAGATTACGTACGAGAAAGCGGGCGGGGATACGCCGACGACCGACGACACGACTACCGCCGCCCCCGACACGACTACCGGGAACAGCGATACAACCACCACGGCTTCCGCGCCGGAGGGGAGCACCGCACCCTCCACGTCCGCCACGACCACGGCGGCAGCGACTACCAAGGCCAACGATTCTTCGGTGCCTGCAGATACGGATGCCGATGAAGACGGCAGCATGGTCGGTGTGATCATCGGTATTGTCGCTGCGGTAGTGGTGCTTGCCGGTGCCGGCGTGGGTGTGTATTTCTTCTTGAAGAAAAAGAAGATGAATGAAGGCAAGTAAGCGGTTCGGCGAAAGCGGCCGCTGACAAGCAGAGGAGGACGTTATGCTGCTGCCGGGGAAACAGTTTGAATTCGATACCTTGTTTCAGGACGACACCAAGGGGCGGGTCCACAATTTCGGGCCGATTACCCTGTATCAGGTAGGAGAACTAAGCTGCATCAGCGGATACACCGTTCCTCCCCATAAGCAGTGGTGCCATGAGATCAGCTATGTGATCAGCGGCGAGGGGCTTTTTACCACCAACGGAGAAACCGATCTCCTTGCCGAAGGCGATATCCATTTCGCGCCTGCCAACTCGGTTCATGCGATCAAAACGGTGAACAATTCCGACCTGCGTTACGGCTACATCGGGTTTGGTTTCGGTGACGGTGAGCTCGACAGGGATACCGCCCGTTTGCGGGCGTTCTTCGAGGAGACCACCGTCTTTAAGGCCACCGATCACAGCGAGCTGATCATTCCGGTGCTGCGCAACCTCGACGAGCTGTACAACCGCGCGGAGTTTTACGAGATGATGGTGGAAACCTATCTGCTGCAGATTCTTGTTTCGGTTTACCGCTCCTTCTCACGTCAGTCCCTTCAGGTGTACTTTCCCACCGTTTCGTCCGAATCGGTGGGACGGTCCATCTACTCGGTTATCAAATACATCGACAACAACATTTTTGAGAAGCTCGGCGTTAAGGAAATCGCCCAGACGGTGGGCTACAACTATTCCTATATCTCCAACGCCTTCAAAAAAAGCACCGGGATGACCATCCAGCGCTACATCAGCAACAAGAAAGTGCAGAAGGCCATCGAGCTGATGAAATACGGTAAAATCAGTGTGGTGCAGGTTGCACAGCGGCTCAATTATGCCAACGTGCAGTCGTTTAATAAGGCGTTCAAGCGGACGATGGGCTGTGCGCCCACCGAGTTCCTCAAGCGGAGCAGCGGCGATATGGTGCCGCTGGACATCCCGGGCAAGGACGGCGAGGGCTGAGACAGGTGTTCCGCCCCGGAGCGGACTCCCCAGGCGCAGGGCGGGGCCGCCGGTGCGCCGTCACCGGATCCAATGTCCCGATTCGCGGCAAGAAAGGAATGGTTCAGGCCATGATGGGTTCAGCAAAATCACGGCTTTTTGCGGTGCTGGCGGCATTCTGTCTGCTGGCAGGGGGGATAGCGGCCGCCGCCGATGAGGCGGGTGCGGCCGGGGAGCCGTCGGACATCACGGCGGACGGAGAGAGTTATTACGCTTACTACACCCGTTACTGCGGGACGCCGATGGCAGTGAATGAGCTTCCGTTTGCCCTCGGGGAAGGGACGCTTTCGGAGAAGGGCGCCGGGCGGCTTGAATATCTCGGCGAAGATGCCGTGAGGCTGGAGCCGGACGGCTATATCGAATGGACGTTCACCGTGCCCGAAGAAGCGCGGTATACGTTGGGCATCCGCTATGCGGCTGTGCAGGACGATGGCCGTGATCTGACCATCGGACTTCAGCTCGACGGGCAGACGCCCTTTACCCAGGCAGAGGCTACCCCACTGAGCCGCGTCTGGCGGGATGGGCCCGCGCGGCAGGACAGCCGCGGCAACGATCTGATCCCCGAACAGGAAGAGATCATCGCCTGGCAGGATACCCGTCTGATCGACAACAGTTCCTATATGACCGAGCCGTATGCGCTCTATCTGACCGCCGGCCCCCACACGCTGCGGCTGTATGCCGGCGAGGAGCCGCTGGTGCTGGCACAGGTCGTGCTCGGCGGTGAGCAGGAAGTGCCCACCTATGCGCAGGCACTTGCTGCCTACGAGCAGCAGGGGCTTGCGCCGGCGGGGGAAATCTGTCTGACGCAGCAGGGGGAGGATACCACCCTGAAATCCCACCGCACGCTGTATCCGGTATACGACCGGTCGAATGCTTCCACTGTGCCGAACGATCCCGCACTCATCAAGCGGAACGTGATCGGGCAGAGCAACTGGTCGCAGTCCGGCATGTGGATTTCCTATACCATACCGGATGTTCCGGAGGACGGGCTGTACTGTCTGACCATCAAATACCGGCAGAATACCCAGCTGGGTATGTCGGTATTCCGCAACATCTACATAAACAACGAGCTGCCGTACGAGGAACTGCGCAGTGTCCGGTTTCCCTTCGGATTCGGCTGGGAAAACCTGACGGTCGCGGATGAGGACGGCACCCCGTACTACGTTTACCTGAAAAAGGGTGACAACACCATCGCGTTTGAGGCGACGGTGGGCAGCTGGTCCGATATCCTCCAGGAGGCCGACGTCCTTGCCGCCGAAATGAATGATCTGTACCGCCGGATTATCATGGTGACGAGCACCAATCCGGATACCTACCGCGACTACTTTCTGGAGCGGGAGATCGATGGGCTGCAGGATATCCTGCAGGAGCTGTCCGACCGGCTGGCGGCGCTGGCCGACCGCTTCGACGAGGTCAATGGGGAAAAGTCCAGCCAGTCCGAGCTGCTGCGCCGCGCCAGCGAACAGATGGGCGAATTCGCCGCACGGCCGGCGGAAATTCCCGAACGGCTTTCACGGTTTCAGGAAAATATCGCTTCGCTGTCCGAGTGGCTGCTGACCAGCCAGTCGCAGCCGCTGGAAATCGACTATTTCATGCTCCACGGGACGCAGGCCGAGCTGCCGAAGCCCCGCGGCAGCTTCTGGGAAAATCTGAAATTTGGTTTCCTGCAATTCCTGGCGGCGTTCGCGGACGATTACGACACCATGGCCGATTACGGTGACGGTACCCACTCGGTGATTACCGTTTGGATCAACGATGGCCGCGATCAGGCGCAGGTGCTCAAGGATATGATCAACGACGGCTTTACCAGTGAAACCGGTATTCCGGTCAATGTCAATCTGGTACAGGGCGGTTTGATTGAAGCCACCCTTTCCGGCAACGGGCCGGATGTGGCGGTGGGGGTCGCCCGCGGCCAGCCGGTCAATCTGGCCAGCCGAAATGCGCTGGCTTCGCTTGATGGATTTGAGGGCTTCACTGATGTGACCGGACGGTTCGGCAGCGATGCGCTGGTGCCGTACAGCTACCGCGGCAGTACCTATGCGCTGCCGATGACCCAGTATTATCTGATGGGTTTTTACCGCACCGACATCTTTGAGGAACTCGGGCTGACGGTGCCGCAGACCTGGGAGGAACTGTTCGATGTGGCGGCGGTGCTGCAGCGCAACAACATGACCGTTGGGCTGCCGTACACCGCAATCACGGCTTCGGCGGCGGTGGATGCCGGCGTGGGGGCAAAGGATCTTTTCCCCACCCTGCTGATGCAGTACGGCGGCAGCTATTACAACGACGACCTGTCCGCGACCGAACTGGACTCGGCGCAGGCGCTCGAAGCTTTCAAAACGTGGACGAATTTTTACACCAAATACGGTTTCGATCTGAGCTATGATTTCAACACCCGCTTCCGTACCGGCGAAATGCCTTTTGCGATCGCGGCCTATACCATGTACGGCACCCTGTCCGCTGCTGCTCCGGAAATCCGCGGACAGTGGGAAATGACCTTAGTGCCGGGCGTGCTCAACGAGGAAACCGGCGAGATCGACCGCGCCGGCGGGGCGTCCGGTTCTGCCGTGGTGATGTTTGACAAGGCGGAGGACAAGGAAGCTTGCTGGAAGTTCATGGAATGGATCACCCGGGCGGACGTACAGGCCGAGTTCGGCAACCGTATCGAAAGCCAGCTGGGGCCGGCCGCGCGCTATGCGACGGCGAATCTCGAAGCCTTTGAGGAACTCGGCTGGTCGCGGCAGGAGCTGGCGGTGCTCTCCGCTCAGCGGAAGTTCATCCGGGAGGTGCCGGAGCTGCCCGGCAGCTATTTCACCTCCCGTTGCATGGATAACGCCTTCCGTGATGTGCTGTACAACAACCGCAATCCGCGTGCGGCACTGGAAAAAGAAAATGATACGATTAATCGCGAAATCCTCCGCAAACGCGAGGAGCTCGGCTACTGAGGGCTTCCGGAATCGGGACCCGGCTGAGGTATGTTTAGAAGAAATGGGGTTATGGCTATGGCTTTTGGTCATCGGCGGCCAAAAGAAAAACTGAGCAAGCGCCTGAAGGAAAGCCGCGTTGCCTATCTGCTGATGGCGCCGTATATGGTGCTGTTCATCCTGCTGACGGTGATCCCCGTGGTAGCGGCAATTGTGCTGAGTTTTACCTATTTCAACATGCTGGAGCTGCCGAGCTTTGTCGGGCTGATGAATTACGAACGGCTGTTGCTCGACGACGAAGTCTTTCCGATCGTCCTCAAAAACACGCTGCTGTTTGCTTTCCTGACCGGGCCGATCAGCTACCTGATTTCCTTTTTCTGCGCGTGGCTGATCAACGAGTTTGGTCCCAAACTGCGGTCGGTTTTCACCTTCGCTTTCTATGCGCCGACTCTGACCGGCAACCTGTATATCATCTGGACCTACCTGTTTTCCGGCGACCAGTACGGCATCATCAACAGCACCCTGATGAATCTGGGGATTATTGCCGAGCCGGTGCAGTGGCTCAGCGATCCCAGTACGGTGCTCGTCGTGCTGGTGATTGTACAGCTGTGGTCGAGCTTCGGCGTCGGCTTCCTGACCTTTATCGCCGGGTTCCAGTCGAATGACCGCAGCCTATCTGAAGCGGCGGGCATCGACGGAGTCAAAAACCGCTGGCAGGAGCTGTGGTATGTCACGCTGCCGTCTATGGCGCCGCAGCTGATGTTCAGCGCGGTGATGCAGATTGCGGCAAGCTTCGGCGTGGGTTCCGTTATCCAGTCGCTCGCCGGCTTCCCTACAACCCAGTACAGCGCGGATACTCTGCTGACCTACATGCTGGACGTGGGAACGGTGCGCTTTGAAATGGGATATGCTTCTGCCATTGCGGTGTTCCTCTTCCTGATGATGCTTCTGACGAACTTTGTGGTTACCCACCTCCTGCGGCGCTTCGGCACCGACTGAGATGCGGGAAGATCCCAAGCACGGTTTTCAGCCGTGACCGCGGCGAAAGGAATGGTCGTCTGTATGACAAAAGGTTTATTCAAGCGCAGCGTCAACCGGTCGGTTGCGGGCAACGTTGTGGTGTTTATTTTCGTATTCCTGATGGCGTGCTTTATGATCCTGCCGATCGTTTATGCGGTTGGCTCGGCCTTCAAGCCGCTGGATGAAATCTATATCTTCCCGCCGCGCATGATCGCGCACCGTCCGACGCTCGACAACTTCCTGCAGCTGTCGCTGCTGACCGGTACCTTCTGGGTGCCGCTGTCGAAGTATCTGTTCAACAGCATCTTCATCAGCGTGGTCACCACGGTGGGGCATACGCTGCTTGCAAGCATGGCGGCGTATCCGCTGGCTAAGATGCGGTTTGTCGGACAGCGCTTTATGAGCAGCATGGTCAAGGTTTCGCTGCTGTTCACCTCCGCGGCGATGCTGATCCCGCAGTACATCGTTATGTCCCAGCTGCATATCATCAATACTTACTGGGCGCTGATCCTGCCGGCGATGCAGTCGGCGCTTGGGTTGTACCTGATGCAGAATTTCATGGTGCAGATTCCTGGTGAGCTGCTTGAAGCGGCGCGCATCGACGGCGCCGGCGAGCTGAAGATTTTCTGGCGGATTGTGATGCCCAACGTTAAGCCGGCATGGCTGACCACCATGATTTTTGTCTTTCAGACCATCTGGAACACCTCCGGTCTGACCCAGACCACCACCATCGTTTATGACGAAAAAATCAAGATGGTCTCCGCCCTGATGAATCAGGTGGCTGCGGGCGGCACCGCACGTGCCGGCGCCGGCGCTGCGCTCGGCTTCCTGCTGATGATCCCGCCGGTGCTGCTGTTCATGGCCACACAGAGCCGGATTATCGAAACCATGTCCACCTCCGGTATGAAATAACCCATAGAAAGAGGGAGCACCGATGCGTCCTGCACTCCTGCGCACCGCCGGTATGACGCTGGCCTTGGTCATCGGATTGTCCTTTTCTGCCGCTGCGCAGGGGACGTCCTTCAGCTATACATACGACAGCTGGGAAACCTCGGTGGAGGTTCCGGCACCCTACACCGCGCAGCAGCCGCTGGATTCCGCGGAGAATTTCGGCGGTCTGGCGCTCAGCAATCCAACCGATATGTTCGTCAGTCCGGACGGCGAGGTGTTTATTCTGGATGCGGGCAACAACCGGCTGGTCGTGCTGGATGACGCCTTGACCTTCAACCGGGAAATCCGTCTGACAAAAGATGATGAGGAGATCGTTTTTGCGGAGGCGCTGGGGCTGTTCGTGGACACGGACGGAAATCTCTATGTGGCGGACAAAAAAGCGCCGGCCGTCTACGTCGCGGATCCACAGGGCCGGGTTACCGGCACGGTAGGGGCGCCGCCGGCCGACAAGGTGGAGGAGGGCTTTGAATACACCCCCTCCAAGGTAGTGGTCGATTCTGCCGGCATCCTGTACATCCTCTCGGCCAACACCTATTCCGGCGCCCTGCAGTACGGCAGCGATTACCAGTTTATCGGCTTCTACGGCAGCGAGCGGGTCGAGGTGACCTTTGATCTGCTGGTGCAGCGGATCTGGAAAAAGCTGCTCAGCGAAAAGGCCGCTTCCGGCATTCAGCGCAGCGTGCCGACCTCCTTCATCAACTTCGATATCGACGCGGAAAACTTCATCTACACCATCCGCGGCGGTACCGGGCTGGGCAGCGGCCAGATACGCAAGCTCAACCCGCAGGGCACCAATATCCTGCTCGATGAGAGCGGGAAAACGGCAGCCTACGGCGATCTGGAGAGCTATTTCAACAGCCAGACCAACCTGACTGTTTCCACCACCTTCAGCGACATCGTGATCGACGAACAGGGCTTTTTCACCGTGCTGGACAGCACCCGAAACCGTCTGTTCCAGTACGATCAGAATTCTAACCTGCTGTATGCCTTCGGCGGCAGCGGGGCCCGGTACGGCAACTACAAGTCGCCGGTGGCTGTCGAAAGCCTGAACGGCCAGCTGCTGGTGCTGGACGCCGGCTACGGCAGTCTGACCCGGCTTGTGCCGACCGCATTCGGAGAAAACGTCCGCCAGGCAATTGCGTTGTTCAACGACGGCCGCTATGAGGATGCACGTGAGTCCTGGGAAGCCATTCTCAAGCAGGACGCGGGCTATGAGCTGGCCAACGTCGGCATGGGCAAGGTCTACGAAAAAATGGGCGATTATGCAGCGGCGATGAGCTATTACAAGATCGGACACAGCCAGTCTGGTTACTCCGAGGCATTTGCCGAAAAGCGTGACGAGGGACTGCGCGGCCATTTTGTTTTTCTGGTCATCGGCGCCGTGGTGGTGATGCTCGGCATAGTGCTGCTGGTCAACTACAAAGAGCGGCACCCGAAGAACGAATACGCGATTCACACCAGCCGACGAAAATACCCGGTGCGCTGTATGGGGCACCCATTCAAGGCCTATTACGAACTGAAGGTGGATAAGGCCGGATCTCTGGCGCTGGCCAACGGCATCCTGGTGCTGCTGGCGCTGGCCGCCATTATGCAGACCCAGCTGACCGGCTTCCATTTCAATGAAAACCGCACCGATCAGTTCAATCTGTTTGTCACCCTCGGTTCTACCCTTGGGGTGTTCGTCCTCTTTGTGCTGTGCAACTGGGCGGTGAGCACCCTTGCCGACGGTGAAGGCACGCTGCGGGAAATCTGGATTTTTTCCGCTTATGCGATGCTGCCGCTGGTGGTCACCATGCTGCTTGTCACCCTGCTGAGCAACATGTTCTCGCTGGAGGAAAGCGCATTCCTGTCCATCATCCAGACGGTGGCCTACCTTTGGGTGGGGGTCAACCTGCTGATGGCGGTGCGGGAAGTGCACCAGTATACGACCGGAAAGTGTATTCTGCTTCTGCTGCTGACCCTGCTGGGAATGTATCTGCTTCTGCTGATCGTTACCCTGGGTTACAGCATGTTCACCCAGCTGATCAGCTTTATCACGATGGTGATTAACGAACTGCGGCTGCGATGAGAGAACCAACAGCAGGCGGTGCGGCAAGCGTCCGGTTTCCGTGTGTACGGCGGGCCGCCGCGCTGCGGAAAATTCCCCGCCCATCGAAAGGAAGGATCCCTGCATGAAAAAGATCCCGGTAAAATCGATCCTCAGCGTCGGCCTGTCTTTGGTGATCGTGGTGGGGATTCTGCTGGTATTGTTTACAGCGTCTGATGGCAGCACGCTGGAGACGCCGACCACCGAAACCATCACGCCTATCGAGGTTACCATCGACAACAGCCATGAGGATGCCCTTGTCAAGGCGGCGGAAAACGACCGCTACGTGCTGTATGCGAATCTGAAAACCGCCGTGATCCGACTGGAGGATAAGCACAGCGGTGCTGTGTGGGACAGTGCGCCGCAGGGCTACGATACCGATGAGAATATCAAGGGGGCGGCTAAGCTGTCGCTCGGTTCGCTGCTCAATTTTCAGTATGCGGACCGCGACTCGAACACCACCACCCAGAACAGCGTCGCCGGCTGCGTGCAGCGGGAGAACCTCAATGCCCGGCTGATCGGTGACGGCGTACGCTTCGACTTTTACTTTGAGCGGGAAGGATTTCTCATCCCGCTGGAAGTCACCCTGACTGAAGAAGGAATCCGTGCAGCGGTGCCGTTGGCGGATATCCAGGAGCAGAGCAGTGCGGTAAAGCTGACCACCATCTCGCCGCTGCCGAATTTCGGCGCGGGCCGGGAGGGGGAAGAGGGCTACTTCCTTCTTCCGGATGGGTCAGGTGCACTGGTTTCCTTTGAACAGAGCAGCACCGGTTTCAGCGGCCGCGTATACGGCGAAGACCTCGCCATTGTCAGCAAGACCAAAACCGCGCCCGACACACGGGTGATGCTTCCGGTATTCGGTGCCCGGCTCGGCGATCAGGCGATGCTGGCGATTATCACCGAGGGAGATGCCCGGGCCAGGGTGCAGGCAACGATGGCCAGCACCAAATCCCCGTACTGCACCGTCGGCGCCACCTTTATCTACCGCGAGAGCATTCTGGTGGATGTCAGCCAGAAAACCTTTGAGACCACTCAGGTCAACATGTTTGAAGAAGCGCCCTGCGGGCTGGAAGAATTTGCGGTGGAATACCGGCCGGTGGAGCAGGCGGATTATGTGGGGATGGCCAATGCCTACCGCAGCTATCTGCTGCAGGAAAAGGGCATGACGCCGCTTGAGAATCAGGCTTCCCCGCTGGCGGTTCAGCTGATCGGCGGCGTGATGCGGCAGGACAATGTGCTGGGGATTCCGGTACAGCGGGTCACACCGGTGACCACCTATGCAGACGCGGCAGAGATCGCTAATACCCTGCGCGCCGGCGGTGTGACCGATCTGACGCTGAATTATCTCGACTGGTACAAGGGCGCCGACCGCAGCCGGCTGACGGTGGATATGGCGGCCGAGAGCAGGCTTGGCGGCGGCAGCGGCCTGAAAAAGCTGCTCGAGCAGATGCAGGAGCAGGGAACCGATGTGTTCCTCGATCTCAATCTCACCGATATGATGCAGGGGCAGTGGGGATACAGCACCAAGTACGACGCTGCGCAGACCGTTCAGAAAGAACCGGCGATCCAGTACACGTATTTGATGAGCACCTTTCAGGTGGATGCCACTGCACCGCTCAAATTCTTGCTGAGTCCCGCATTGCTGGGCAGGGCGGCCGGGCAGGTGAGCGCAAAACTCGATAAATTTTCTCCGGCAGGGTATTCCGTGCGTTCTCTGGGACAGAAGATTTATTCGGACTTCGGGGACCGGGCGGTGGACCGCGGCGTCGGACTCTCACAGTGGGAACAGGTGCTCGGCAGCCTTTCGGAAAAGAACGCAGGGATGTTTGCGGCGGCCAATGCCTACGCCTTCCCCTACGCCTCCGCGATTCTGGATGCGCCGCTCACCTCCGGGCGGTATCTGCTCGAAAGCCGTTCGGTACCGTTTTACACCATCGCGCTGCACGGCCTCGTACCGATGTCCGGCACCTCGATCAATGCGGCAGAGGACAGCCGCACTGCCTATCTGCAGGCGCTGGAGGCCGGCGTGGGGATTCAGTACACGCTCGGCATGCGCAACGTGGATCTCGCCGCCGAAGCGGGAAGCGAATACGGCTACTGCACCGCGTCGCTGTGGATGGACGAGGCCGCGGCTAACTGGAATGAGGCGGCCGACTATCTGCGGCAGGTGTCCGATCAGGCGGTTGCCTCACATGAGCAGCTTTCCGCAGGTGTATACCGGACGGTGTTTGCCAACGGGCTTGGCGTGATCGTCAATTATACCGATGCCGACGCTGCCGCGGACGGACAGACCATACCGGCGAAGGGCTTTGTGCCGATCGGCTGGTAAGCAAAAACAGGGAAAGGGGTCATGAACCATGACAGATGCGAAAAAGCGTCGGCGGGGCAGTTCACTGGAAAAGCAGCGCGGCCGCTGGGGCTGGTTTTTCGTCGCTCCCTGGATTTTGGGGATCAGCGTGTTCTTCGTATGGCCGATGATCGATTCGATCGTGTATTCCTTCAGCCGGCTGAACGTGACCGAAAACGGCTTTCAGCTGACCTTTGTGGGCTTTGAGAATTTTCTTTACTTCTTTACCGAGGACACCTTTTTTCTCCAATACCTGGCCGAGTCCATCGGCGGCATCATCCCGTCGGTGCTGATGATTGTAGCATTCAGTATCCTGATCGCGCTGGTGCTCAAGGAGAAATTTCTCGGCCGCAGCCTGGCCCGCGCCGTGTTTTTCTTTCCGGTCATCATCGCCTCCGGCGTGGTGATCACCATCCTGAAATCTCAGGTCATGATGAGCGGGTCGTCGGTTTCGGATATGTCGCCGAGCTACCTGTTCCAGGCGCCGGATCTGGTGGAGGTATTCGCGGATCTGAAGATCCCGGACAAGGTTCTTACTTCTATCACCGACATCCTCAACCAGATTTTTGATCTTACCTGGAAATCCGGCGTGCAGATTCTTCTGCTGCTTGCGGCGATCAATAACATCCCGGCGAGTTTTTACGAGGTCGGCGTGATGGAAGGCGCTACCGCGTGGGAAAAATTCTGGAAAATCACCTTCCCGACGATTTCCCCGACTCTGCTGGTGGTGATCATCTACACCATCATCGACGGGTTCACCGATTACGGCAACAAGGTGATGGGAATGCTCCGGGATTTTTACACCAACAACAACTACGCGTACAGTGCGACCATCGGCGTAATCTATTTCGTTTGTATTCTCGCGATTATCGGGCTGATCAATTTCATCCTGTCCCGCTGGGTGTTTTATTCCTCCGACTGATGCGGCGGGGATAAGGATGGCTTTTTAGGGGGCTTTCCCCGTGCGTACCGCAGCGGTCTTTTGCTGCGTATGGGCAGGTCTTCCAGTCTCTGCGAAAGGGTGGGTCATTAACATGCTAAAGGCCAAGATCATGCGGCTCGAACGCCGGGTTGGCAAGCGGCGGGTGTTTATGTGGGGGAAAAGCCTGGTACGGGCGGTTTTCCTGCTGGGCGTCGGCTTCGTGATGCTGTATCCGGTCCTGTTCATGCTGTCGAGTGCCTTCAAATCGGTACAGGATACGCTGGATCCTGCCGTGGTCTGGATCCCGTCAAGCCTGCAGATGTACAATTTCAAAATGGCCTTCAGCCTGATGAACTACGGTACCGCTCTGGCCAACACGCTGCGCATCCTGCTGCCAAGTGTGGCGCTGCAGGTGGTTTCGAGTCTGTTTATCGCCTACGGTTTCGCACGCTTCAAGTTCCGCGGGAAAAACCTGCTGTTCGGTCTGCTGATTTTCAGCATCATTGTGCCGACTCAGTCGTATATGATCCCGCTGTACGTACATCTGCAGCAGATGCACCTGCTCAATACGGTGTGGCAGTTCTACATACAGGCGGCGCTGGGAACCGGTATCCGTTCCGGGCTGTATATCTTTATTTTGCGGCAGTTTTTCCGCAACATGCCCAAGGAACTGGAGGAGGCTGCCTGCATTGACGGCTGCGGCCCGCTGAAGACCTTCCTGCGGGTGATGGTACCTAATGTGGTACCCGCATTGCTGACCATTACGGTGTTCTCAGTGGTCTGGTACTATAACGATTATACCCTGTCGAGCATGCTGCTCAACGACAATTTTCCCCTGTCGGTCACCTTGACCGGCGTGAGCACCAGCCTTAATAACAAATTGCAGAACATGGCCGGACAGGTCAACGGCGCCGACGTCAAGCTACTCAGCGACAGCATTCTGTCGGCCGCCTGCCTGATTGTGGTTCTTCCGCTGATCGGCATGTATGTAGTGGTTCAGCGGTTCTTTACCGAAGGCGTGGAACGCACGGGTATTGTGGGGTAAATCAACGGCTCTGCACAGCAATTCCGGATGGGGAGAAACGACGGCAGACGTCTTTGATGCGGACTGCCGTTATAATCCTCCAGTCCAGAGAAAGGAAGGTCAATCACCATGAAAGCCACCGCCATTCGCCGCATGCTGGCCTTATTGGCCGCCTGCGCACTGACCGCCGGTCTTCTGACCGCCTGCAGCAGCAAAACGGAGGACGATTCCTCCCAGGAAGGAAGCGATACCATGAGCAGCAGTGATTCCCTTTCCTCGACGGAAGAAACGGTTTCCGGCACGGAAAGCACGCCGGACGCATCGTCCGGGGAGACCACGACGTCGGCACCCGGTACGACGACCGACAATGGGCCGGATACGCCGGGCACCACGACCGCACCGACCGCGCCGCCTGATCCCAGCGAGCTGGAACAGGACATCGCCTTTTATCAGGAGATCCTGGATACCGAGGTTCGCTGGCTGTCTTCCATGCAGCTGGACAACGGCGCGCTGCCGATGACCGCGGTCAAGGACGGCAATGTGACGATGAATCCCTATTTTGCCGATTTCGCCGCGCTGGGCATTTTGGAGGGGGGGTCCTCCGGGCATGCCGTGGTCAAAAAGTACATGGACTGGCATTTCGCCCATCTGAACACGGCGGCAACCGACTATAACGGGGTGGACGGCACCATCTACGACTACACGCTGACCGTGTCCGGCGGCAAGGTGACGAAGGAACAGGTCAACATCAACGACCAGGGCAAAAAGTCCTACGATTCAACCGATTCCTACGCCGCCACCTTCCTGTGTGTGCTGTGGAAATACAGCCAGAAGAGCGGGGATAACGCCTACATTGTCAGCCATGCGGCCGAAATCCGCCGCATTCTGAACGCCATGTATGCGACGATGGACAACAATCTGACAATGGCCAAGCCGGATTATCAGGTCAAGTACCTGATGGACAACTGTGAGGTCTACGAAGGGCTTGCGGCGGCGGTGCATCTGTACGAAGACGTTCTGGCGCCGGGCGGCGCCGGCGACGCGGCGATGCTCAGCCGGCTGAAGGCCGACAAGCAGAAGGTGGCCGATGCCATCGAGCAGCAGATGTGGAACAGCGCCGGCTATTATGAGGCCGGGTTGTTTAAGGACGGCAGTGTGGCATATGCTTTCAGCTGGGACAGTTTTTATCCCTGCGCTACCGCGCAGCTGTTTCCGGTGATCTGCGGCCTGATCTCGCCGGGCAGCGCCAGGGCGCAGAGCCTTTATGACAGCTTCAACCGGTATTACTCCACCGGCGCCTCGCAGCACGATTGGGCAAATATGGATATCCCGGATGCGTTTTACTGGTGCAGCCTGGTACAGGCGGGCGCCCTGATGGGGGACGATGCCCGGGTGAAGACCTATATGACCAACTACAAAAAGGTTATGCGTACCCACGCCTATCCGCTGTATAATGCTGAGGCGGGCCGGGCCTGCGTGGCGGCTTCGATCATGCTGCAGCGGCTGAAGGCGCAGCTCTGACACAAACGATATTGCGGGCGTATGCCCGGAAAGGACAGGGATGAAGGATGAAAGGAATTTGGCGTGCAGCAGCTCTTGCGACGGCTTCGCTGCTGCTGATCGGTCTGACGGCATGCGGAGGAAACGGCACCTCTTCGACGGCGCCGTCGGCCGACGACAGCGAACGCGAGGCGAAGGTACGGGCGGAAACCGGGACGGTGAGCATACTCATCCCCGGCTACGACGGCTCGGACGAAACCAGCTACTACACCCGGGCTATCAAAGCGTTTGAGGAAAAGTTCGGCAAGAAGGTGACCATTGTTCAGGCGGTGGGCGACCAGCTCTGGAACGAAAAGGTGGCCGCGCAGATTGCCGCCAAGGATCCGGTCGACCTGTTCGTCATCTCGGTCGACCAGTATCTGAGCATGTATCAGAAGGACTATCTGATGCCGGTCGATGAGTACGTCGATCTGACCCGCAAGGGCCACAATCGCGAGGTTATGGACGATTTCGTGAAGTTTGACGGCAAGTATTATGCCGCCGGCGTGTCGGCCACCCCGTATGTGCTCTACTACAACCGCGATATCCTGCTTTCCAACGGCTACGACGCCGACGAACCCCGCAAGCTGTATGAGGAAGGGGCATGGAACTGGGAGGCGTTTGTGGAAATCGCCCGCACCTGTACCGATGAAGATGCCGGCATCACCGGTCTGGAAAACATGTTCGACGAGGTGTTCATGGCATCGAATGCCTGCTCCGCGGTGACCTTTGCCGACGGCAAATATTCGCTCAATATCAAATCTACCGCCATGCGCAACACTCTGGAAATGGTACAGGATATCTTCAACAAAAATCCGGTGTGCGGCAGCGGCTATGTCACCGGCCAGAACAAGTTCCTCAAGGGCAAGTCGGTGATGCACGGCGCTTATGCTTATGAGGAGTCCACGTTCACGGAACTGAAAAACAGCGGCTCGATCAATATCGACTTCGGCGTGGCGCCTTTCCCGGCCGGCCCGGACAACACCGACGGCCGCAATTTCGGCCATTCCACCGGCTTTGCCATTTCGACCGGCGCGGACTGCCCTTACGGCGCAGGCATGCTGATGGATATGATCCTGGAAGAGGCGGATAAGGACAACACCACCAAGGAATCGCTTGTGCTGCCCGAAAACCAGGAGCTGTACGACAAGCTCGGGGAAAATCTCTACATCCCGTCCTATACCGACGGGATCATCGAGCGGGGCTTCGGCGCGTTCTACCTGCTGTATGACGTACGCAACGGCGAGGACATCAACCAGAAGCTGGCACAGTATGAAACGAGTTATCAGAAATTCGTGGACGACGCGAATAAGTTTCTGGAAGAATAAAGTATGTTTGCTGGAGGAGAACCGATGAAGAACTTTTTTACCCCTGTTCCCGCCAGGCGGATTTCGACGAACAGCCGGCTGGAGCTGCGGGTGGCGACGGATGCGGCGGCTGCGGTGCGTGTGGAGGCTGTTACGGCTGACGGAAGGCGGATCCACTGCGGCCAGTTCCCGCTCGAGGGCGGACTGAAACTCAACAAGGTATATCCCGCGCTGGTGGGCATTACCGGGAAAATGCAGCTGTATATTTCCTTTTTGGATGCGCAGGAAGGTGTACTGGAAACCTGTGTGCAGCCGTACGAGGTAGTAAAGTCGGCTGTGGCGTCCACCTGCCTGCTGGACGGCTGTTGGGTGAGTATTTACCACTGGAGCGACGATGAGGCGCGGCACTTCAATCCGGGTCTGCGGTGTATGACCGATGAGGGATGGAAGCAGCAGGTCTATTCCATGCACAAAATCGGTATCACGAGCATTCTGATCCAGAATGTTTTCGACAGCCCGCACTATGTCAATCAGCACAGCATGACCGCTGATACCTATGATGGAAAGGCGTTTTATGACAGCAGGCTGTATCCCGACCGGATGCCGCTCAGCTGCGAGGATCCGATCGAGGCGATTCTGTCGGCCGCGGACGAATGCGGAATGGCCGTGTTCCCCGGGGTGGGTATGTATGCCTGGTTTGACTTTTCGCCGGAATCGCTGGAATGGCACAAGCGGGTGACGGTGGAACTGAATGAACGGTATGGACATCACCCATCGTTTTACGGCTGGTATGTATCTGAAGAAATCATGGGTGCGCTGTATTACGGCTACGACCCGGTGCCGGACGAGAACTATCGGGATATTCAGGACTTTTTCCGTGCCTACAAGGCCTTTGTCCACGAGTTGACCCCTACCAAGCCGGTGGCGCTTGCTCCAAACAACATCCACATGCACTGGTATCGGGAACAGTGGAGAGGAATTTTGCAGAATGTCGACATCCTGATTCCCTTCGCCTTTGCCCGCAGCGAGAACAACATTTCGGAAATCGCCGGCATGTGTGCTGAAACCGGGACGCATTTCTGGGTGGACATGGAGATCTTTGCGTTCCCGTTTGACGAGGGGCTGCGGCCGAAAAGCTGCCCGGCGCTGATCCGCGAAATCCACTGCTACGATGTGCTCGAGCAGGTATACGGCTATCAGTATACCGGACTGCTCAACGAGCCGGGGCACCGGATGGGTTTGGGCAACGAGGATACCGAGGAGCTGTACACCGCATATGCCGCCTATGTGCGCAGTGTGCGCGGCGAGCAGGAGACTGCGGAGGAAGAAGCCGCAGAACAGCCGGACGCCCTGCAGCGTCTGGCTTGAGAGGAGAGTCAGCGATGGAAACCATACAGGAAAAAGCCGGACGCTATCAGGCGTTTTACCGCGGACAGCTGCTCGACGATGTGATGCCGTTCTGGATGAACAGCGATCTGCTTGACCGGGAATACGGCGGTTGCATCACCTCGATCGACCGCGAGGGCAGGAGCTATAACGACGACAAGTCGGTATGGTTCCAGGGACGCTGCCTGTGGACCTTTTCCGCATTATGCCGGCAGTACGGTGTGCAGGCGGAGTGGAAGGAAGCGGCCGATCTGGCCAAGCGCTTTCTGGAAGAGCACTGCGTCGATACCGACGGCCGGATGTTCTTCACCGTAACCCGGGATGGACGTCCGCTGCGCAAGCGCAGGTACATGTTCTCCGAGAGCTTTTATGTGGTGGGCATGGCGGAATACGGGGCCGCTTTCGGTGACAGGGACGCGCTGGATAAGGCGGCGGCCTGCTTCGAGCTGATGCTTAGGCTGTACCGGCATCCGGAAGAGGATCCTTATAAAATCACCCCGAAATCCTACGCTTCCACCCGCAGCGAACGGGCAGCGGCGGTGCCGATGGTGATGGTCAGCAGCGCACAGATTCTGCGCCGCTGTATACCGGAACAAGCGGCCTATTACAGTGCCGTGGTGCGGGAAATGGTAGACGACCTGATCGGAATCCACTACCAGCCGCAGCTCAAATGCGTACTCGAAACGGTGCTGCCCGACGGCGCCCATGTGGATAATCCTGCCGGCCGCTGCATCAATCCGGGTCATTCGTGCGAAAACAGCTGGTTCCTGATGTGCGAGGCGCTGTATTCCGGCGATGCGGAACTGACGAAAAAAGCACTGAACATCCTCGACTGGTCGCTCGAACGCGGCTGGGATAAGGAAAACGGCGGCATGTTCTACTTCGTCGATGTGGACGGCAGGCCCTGCGAGCAGCTGGAATGGGATATGAAGCTGTGGTGGGTGCACAACGAAATCCTGATTGCTTCTCTGGCGGCTTACCAGATCACCGGTGAGGAGAAGTACTGGAACTGGTTTGAAAAGGTGCACGATTACGCCTTCTCTCACTTCCACGACGCGGAACACGGCGAATGGTACGGCTATCTGCACCGCGACGGCACGGTGTCACACACCCAGAAGGGATCGCTGTGGAAGGGGCCGTATCACCTGCCGCGCTGCCTGATGACCTGCGATACCCTGCTCGGCCGCATCGCGGAAGGTGCTGCGCCGATATCCTTTATCTGAACACAAAAAACGGAAGGCTATGGCCTTCCGTTTTTTATTTGCAGGAGAATATTGACAAAGGAATATCTATATGATATTATTTTGATATCATATAGTGATGGAGGGAACGGTATATGCAGGAAATCATTTTGAAAAACAAGAAAAACGGTATGGCGATGCTGCTGCTCTGGATGGTGCTGTACATCGCCGCGGTGGTCGGTTTCATTTTCGGCTGCGTGTTGTTGGAAAGCGGCAGTGTGGCACTGGCGGTTGTGCTGATGGTAATCGGCGGCATCTGGATGCTGGTGGGGTGGATTCCGTTCTGCGGACTGAAGATCCTCAAGCCGCAGGAGGCGCTGGTGCTGACCCTGTTCGGCAAATATGTGGGCACGCTGAAGGAGGATGGGTTTTATTATGTGAATCCGTTCTGTGCCGCAGTAAATCCCGCAGCCAAGACGCGGCTCAATCAAAGCGGCGATGTGGACGGCGGCGCGGGCAAGTCTATTGTGCTTACGGCAAACCAGACGAGCGTCAGCATGGAGTCGATGAACCGGAAAATCTCCCTGAAAATCATGACCCTGAACAACAACCGGCAGAAGATCAACGATTGTCTGGGCAACCCGGTGGAGATCGGCATTGCGGTGATGTGGCGGGTGGTGGATACCGCTAAGGCGGTATTCCGGGTGGACAACTACAAGGAATACCTTTCGCTGCAGTGCGACAGCGCGCTGCGCAACATCGTGCGGATTTACCCTTACGATATTGCACCGAATGTGGATACTACCGGCGACGGTATCGCAGATGAGGGGAGCCTGCGCGGCTCGAGTGAAATCGTTGCCGCTCGTATCCGCGACGAGATACAGCAGAAGGTGGCCGAAGCCGGCCTGGAGATTCTGGAGGCGCGGATCACGTATCTTGCCTATGCACCGGAAATTGCCGCTGTCATGCTGCAGAGGCAGCAGGCGTCTGCGATCATCGATGCGCGGAAGATGATCGTCGACGGTGCGGTGGGCATGGTGGAAATGGCGCTCGAGCGTCTGAGCGAAAACAACACCATCACGCTCGACGAGGAGCGCAAGGCCGCTATGGTATCGAATCTCCTGGTGGTCCTGTGCGGCAACCACGATGCCCAGCCGGTGGTCAACTCCGGCAGCCTGTACTGATATGGCGGAGACGGGCAAGAAGCAGATCCCGCTGCGGCTTTCCGCGAAGCTGTATGCTGAGATCGCGGCTTGGGCGGAGGATGATTTCCGTTCGGTGAACGGTCAGATCGAATACCTGCTGAGCGAATGTGTGCGTCAGCGCAGAAAGAATGGGAAATACGTGTCCGACGAGCTGGATAAACCGCTGGATATCGAGATTGAATAAAAAATCAGGGCGCCGCAGAAGTGGGCTTCTGCGGCGCCCTGGCTTTTGGTTCGGAAACGCGGATTAGCCCCACAATCCCGGCCAGAATTTTTCGATATACCCCTGGATAAACACAAACAACACGATAAGCGGAAGGATGTAGGATACATATACCCGTGCCCATCCGGGGAAACGAAGTCCCCGGCCGGTGTTGGCCTCGCTGCGGAAGTTGTTCCAGCCCCAGCCGTAGCGGGAGGTGCAGAACAGCAGATATACGAGCGAGCCGAGCGGCAGGATGTTGTTGCTGACCAGAAAATCCTCCAGGTCGAGGATGGTGCTGCCGGCACCGAGCGGCTGGAAACCCGAAAGCAGGTTGAAGCCCAGCACGCAGGGCAGAGACAGTACAAGAATCAGAACGAGATTGATCAGCACGGTTTTGCGGCGGCTCCAGCCTTTGAGATCCATCCAGCAGGAGATCAGGTTTTCAAACACCGCAATGACGGTGGACAGTGCAGCAAAGAGCAGAAAAATGAAAAACAGCGAGCCCCAGATCCGCCCGCCGGGAATGGCGGCGAAAACATTGGGCAGAGTGACAAAAATCAGGTTCGGGCCGCTGTTGAGCGGCACGTCAAAGGTGAAGCAGGCGGGGAAGATGATCAGTCCCGCCATCAGCGCCACGCCGGTATCCAGCAGGGTCACCCGCAGCGCTTCACCGGTGAGCGTATGCTCCTTGCCGATATAGCTGCCGAAGATCGCGATCGAACCCATGCCGATGCTCAGGGTGAAAAACGCCTGTCCCATCGCATCGAACAGCGCGGTGCGGTCGAGCTTGGAAAAATCCGGGAGCAGGTAGAAGGACAGCCCTTTCTGCGCGCCCGGCAGGGTGAACGAATGCACTGCGAGTACCGCCATAATCAGCAGCAGGCAGAGCATCATAACCTTGGTGATTTTCTCCACGCCTTTTTGCAGGCCGAAAGAGCAGACCGCCATACATCCCGCGACGACCACCGTCATCGCTGCAGTCATGACTAACGGATTCGCCATCAGATTGTCGAAAACGCCCTTGACCTGTACTGCATCCATGCCGCTGAATTCTCCGGACGCCATCTTGCCGCAGTACAGCAGCATCCAGCCCGCAATGGTGGTATAAAACATCATCAGCAGGTAATTGCCGGCGATGGAGGTGTATTTATGCAGGTGCCATTTGCTGCCCTTCGGCTCGAGTACGTCGAACGACTGCGCGACGCTTTTCTGGCTCGCCCGACCGACCGCAAATTCCATAACCATGATCGGCAGTCCCAGCAGCGCCAGGAACAGCAGATACAGCAGCACAAAGGCTGCGCCGCCGTGCTTGCCGGTGATATAAGGAAAACGCCAGACATTGCCCAGGCCGATCGCACAGCCTGCGGAAATCAGAAGAAAACCAAGCCGGGAAGAAAATTTTTCCCGCTGCATGCCGCCACACTCCTCAAAACAGATGATGGGTATAATGTTACCAGATTTTTGCCGGCAACTCAAGGGAAACCGCACGGAAATTTTCCGGGCGGTTTTCTTCTGCAAGGTAAGCCGGCCATCGGGCGACACACGAAGGGATGAGAGGTCGCCGGTGGGCGCTATACGCAAACGGTCGCTGCCATCACGCCGCAGACAATCTCCGGCGAGAGACTTTCGAGGGTGATGGCAGCGAGCGCCGCATCCTCCCGCAGACGGAAGGCGGTTACCATCGCGCGGCAGTTTTTTCCGAGCTGCAGCGTCTCGGGCGGTACCGCGGGCAGGCAGAAGGCGTCCTCTTCATAGCTGTAATCACAGTGCGAGTCCTGCTCCGGGCAGGCGGCTTTGGCATACAGGGGACACAGGCTCCAGTAGTTGACCGGGTGCCGCAGCGGCAGCACCTCTTCCACATCGTCTGTGTAGCGGAAGATCAGCCGGGCGTTATCTGCACCGCCCTGCATCGGGCTGGTGGTGCCGCAGATGAGCAGAAATACGGCTTTGCCCGCTATGCCTGCCGGCAGGGTGATCCGGGTGGGCCAGTTATCCCAGGTTGAAGTGAAGGCAATATTGCGTTCGCCGTCGCTGACGGCAAACGGCACCCCCTGCGCGGTGCGTAGCAGGCCGTCCGCCCCACGAAGGCCGGTCAGGCGGTCCAGCGTGATTTCCGGCGCCGTATTCTCCCAGTGCGGGAAGGTCCAGGGAGAGTAACCATCGATGCCGATACGCACCGAAATGGTTGCCGGCCGCGGCGACAGATACGCCTGCCGGTAGATTTCGCGCACGTCCCCGTTGAACAGCGGGGCAATATCCAGCGACCGGAAATCCGCCTGCGGCGGAACTTCCACCCGTTGGCGCGCCGCAAGTGCCTGTTTGGCGGCGGTTTCCGGGAAATCCAGACGGAACACCTGCCGGTATTCGGCGCCGTCCAGCCGCACCTGCGCAAACAGCAGATGATGACCGCCCACGTCCGCCGGAACGACGTCCGCCCGGCTGGTATCCGGCGAACAGGAGGCGAGTACACCTTGTGGATCGTCCAGCCGCAGCAGTTCGCCGGTCACCGGAAGGGACAGCACCGTGCCGGGCTGCGCTGTGTACTGAGGCATCGTATGCGGTATCGTTTCGCCGGCAAGCGTAATCTCCACCATGCCGCACGACACCTGACCGAGCGGAATGCGGATTTCCTGCCCGCCGAAGGCCGGGTGCAGGGTATAGCCATCCGCACCGCGTACTGCCAGCACGCGGGTACGGCTGACCGGCAGGCAGAGGGTCACATCGGCTGTGGTGCTGAGCTTGAAGGAGAAAACCAGCCGGTCAGCGGTACGGCGGTACCGCAGATGGACATAAGACGTCCGCAGTTCTGCCTGATCCCAGTCCCGCGGGAAGCACGGCGAAAGGGTGATCTTCCCGTTGGGCAGATCGGGACGGTAACCGAACAGCCCTTCGATCAGGCAGCGGCAGCCGAGCGATGCGCTTTCGCTGCGGATGTCGGCCGGCATTTCGCCGTCAAACCCGAAATGCCGGATGGTGCCGGTGAGCACATCCAGACCTTCCTCCGGGAAACCGGCGCGGAAAAAGGCATAGGCCAGCTGGAAATTTTCCCCGGCCGCGTTAGTGCGGACCGACCAGATGCTTGGCACCCAGTTGGACAGCCAGACGGTGCGCCCGCCATAGGCATAAACGTCATTCTGAAAGGCCCAGGTGCTGTACAGCACGCTCTGCGCGGCCTCGTCCGGCGTGGTCAGGCCCGCATCCACCGGCAGGAAACAGTTGTACAGCCACGGATCGGTGTGTAGCCGGTGCGGCGGCAGCTGTTCGACAAACTGTCCCGCGCAGCCCACGTCCTTCATCCAAAGCCGTTCGTGAAAGGCAGTGCGGATGCGCTCAAGAATTCGCTCATGCCGTTCGGCGGCAGAGGGGTGGCCGTACCGCATGGCCAGCTCCTTCGCTGCCTGATGTGCACGGTAGGCATAGGCGGTTTCCTCCGCCGATCCGCCCCCGCTGTACCACACGCTGTCGGTCGGCCAGGTGTTGATGTAGCTCTCGTACAGCCCGTCCTCGTCCGGGTCGAAGCACTCGTCCTGCCATTTGGTGTGCAGCTCAAGAGCGGGATACAGCAGCCGGCCGAGTTCCTCGTCGCCGGTCGAACGCCAGCCGTGGATCGCCTGGTCGAAGAACTGGGACTGCATATTGTAAAACCGCTGATCCTCGTGGATGTGTCCCTGCCCGTACAGGCGGGAGGTGGGCGCGGCCTTGGTCAGCAGATAGTCCGGATCAGCCTCGGCGCCCCGCCGGACATCCTTTTTCTCCTGACAGGCCAGATAATGCCGGATTTCTGCTGTCATGCGGTCAAACCAGCCGCAGAAGGTGTTGCCGAAGCGGTTGCACCAGCCGAGATACGGTTCGTTCCACGCCGTGGTATTATGCACGTTGACCGGTGGATACCACGCGCCGTCGATTTCAGCGGCGACGTTGCGGGTAAAGGTGTCGAGATAAGCGTCCGGCGTCTGCACGACGATGCGCCGGCGAAGGCTGCGTGCACGCCGGCGGGCGGAGTCATACAGTGCCGGCAGGTTTTCCCGGACCGGGGAAGGGGTGGTTTGCAGGGATACGATCAGGTACACTGGTGCGGGAGAGGCACTGAACCGGCCGGATACGCAGCCGTCTACCGTTTCCAGCTTGCCCGCTGAGCAGCTGCCGGCCATGCAGTAGGGGGCGCCGAGTGTTTTCCACAGCAGCGGATTATGGATCACAAAGCTGTCCCCACTGACCGCAATGCGGTTATTGGAACAGAAAGCAGGAAAGAAGTCCTTGTCCAGCAGTTCGCGGTCTTCGGCAAGCGGGTCGATGCCGAAACAGCCTTCCAGCTTGGCCAGACCGCCGTACCGCCACAGAAGCGGCAGCGGTCGTTCCGCCGTCACCCGCACAATCAGGGCGTTGCGATTCTCCGGCGTGCCGGCGCGCAGCGTGACGGCACCGTCGAAGGCGGCGTCACGGATCACCCATTCGGCCATCCCTGCGGTATAACGGAAAACGATGTCGGCGCATTCATGCAGCGGCTTGCAGCCGTCTGACAGTTCGGCAGCCAGCTCCAGGGTGCCCATTACACAGTGCTGTTTAGTAAAGCGGAGCAGCGGCTTATCGCCGGCGAGGATATACGCGTCGTTATGATTGCCGTACAGAGGGCGGTTGGAAAAATACGGCCCGTTATGGCCGCTCATCCAATGCCCCTGAGGCTGATAGCGTGTTGGCATCATTCAACATCCCCCTTAACTGCACGGCACGTTTATTCAGCCTTAATGCTACCGCATTTTGCTGCCCGTCGTCAAGACGAAAGCCGACGGTGTGCAAGGTTCGCGGGGATTTGCACAAGAACACCGAGTACAGCGGGAAAAACAGGGTGTACACAAGGGCGAACATATGTTACAATAAAAAGCAGATCAGGAGGGATTCGCATGACCGATTCGGGCATACGCTGCGCCTGTTTTACGGGGCACCGACAGATTCCGCACGCGCAGGGGCGGCCTGTGGTACAGGCACTGCGGCAGGAGATCACCCATGCGGCGGGGACGGGAATCACCCGGTTTTATGCCGGCGGCGCGCTGGGGTTTGATACGCTGGCGGCGCTGACGGTGCTGGAAATGCGCAAAACCATGCCGCAGCTCGAACTGCATACAGTGATCCCCTTCGCCGGGCAGGACATCCGCTGGCCGGCCGAGGACCGGGAGCTTTATCGCTACATTCTGGAGCGGGCGGATCACGTCGAGGTACTGCACCAGCGGTATGCCGACGGCTGTTATCACGAACGCAACCGCTATATGGTGGATCACAGCGAGCTGTGCATCGCCTACCTGCGCCGCCGCTCCGGCGGAACCTTTTATACCTGCCGCTATGCGCAGCGGCAGGGCTGTCCGGTTCACAATCTGGCAGAATGAGAGGGGAAGGAGACGTTATGAGAACGCTGCTCAAGAACGCAGAAGTTGTTAACGTATTCACCGGAGAAACGGTGCCGGCAAACGTGCTTATCGAGGGGGAACGCATACTTGGTGTGGGGGATTATTATACCGACGCGGATGCCGATCTCGTGCGGGATGAGAGCGGCCGTTTCATCTGCCCCGGCTTTATCGACGGGCACGTCCACATCGAAAGCTCCATGCTGCTGCCCGCCGAATTTGCCCGCGTCAGCGTTCCCCACGGGACCACCTGCGTGGTGACCGATCCGCATGAGATTGCCAACGTCTGCGGGGGCGCCGGGATAGACTTTATGCTGGCGGCCAGCGAGGATCTTCCGCTGACGGTGTATGTGATGCTGCCCTCGTGCGTGCCTGCGACCGCCTTTGACGAGGCGGGAGCCATATTGGAGGCGAAGGATCTGGAGCGCTTTTATGCGCATGCGCGGGTACTTGGTCTGGCGGAGATGATGGACTACCCCGGGGTGCTGGCAGAAAAGCCGGAGGTGATGGCGAAAATTGCCGCCGCCCATGCGCATGGATGCCGGATTAACGGCCACGCGCCGCTGCTTTCCGGCCGGGCGCTGGATCGCTATATCGCCGCCGGCATCGGCGACGATCACGAATGTTCTTCGGCCGGGGAGGCGATGGAACGCATCCGCAAGGGGCAGCGGGTGATGATCCGGCAGGGGACGGCGGCACGGAATCTGGATGCGTTGTTGCCGCTGTTTGAAGAACCGTGGGCGTCCCGCTGCCTGCTGGTAACCGACGACAAGCATCCCGCCGACCTGCTGGAATCCGGCCACATCGATGCGATTATCCGCCGGGCAGCGGCCGCAGGGAAAAATCCGGTAACCGGCATCCGCATGGCGACGCTCTGGGCGGCGGAATATTTTGGCCTGCAGGGGATTGGTGCGGTGGCGCCGGGGTACACGGCGAATCTGTTGGTGCTGGAGGATCTGGATACCGTGAAAGTGCGCGACGTATACCACTGCGGCGTTCGGGTGGCTCAAAACGGCCGGCTGTCTGTGCAGGTGTCACCGATGGTTCCGGAAGCACTGCAGGCGGCCGTGCGCCGCACTTTTGCGCTTGATGCGATGATGCCGGCTGATTTTCACATTGACGCGCAGGGACGGCGGGCATGCCGGGTGATCCGGCAGGTGCCGGGTGAGCTGCTGACCGAAGAATGGGTCACGGAAATCGACTTTGCGCAGAGCAACGGCATCGATATCGGGCGCGATATCCTGAAGCTCGCGGTGATCGAGAGGCACCGGCATACCGGGCACCGGGGACTGGGATTCCTTGCGGGGACGGGACTGAAATGCGGTGCGATTGCGTCTTCGGTCGCACACGATGCGCATAACCTGATCGTTGTCGGGGCAAACGAAATGGATATGGCAGCGGCGGCCAACCACGTTCGGGCTCTGGGCGGCGGGTGCGTCGTGGTGCGGGACGGCGAGGTGTTGGCGGAAACGCCGCTGCCGGTTGCCGGCCTGATGAGCGACGGCCCGGCTGCTGTAGTGGCACAGCAGAACCGGCTGCTGCGCGAAGCGGCGCAGGCGATGGGAGTTTCGGCAGACAGTGAACCGTTTATGCGCATGGCATTTGTCAGTCTTCCAGTTATTCCGCATCTTAAAATGACCACCCGGGGACTGGTGGATGTCGGCAGACAGACGTACGTTTCCCTGTTTGTCGAATGAATACAGCAAAAACGCCTGCTTTTCGGAAAGCAGGCGTTTTTAAGGAAAGAGATAAAAAAACAGTCCCATGCGGCACACACCGCATGGGACTGTTTGGAAAAAGCTTAAGTTTCGGCGGTAAAATCCGCAAACGAGGCACGCAGCTCCAGATCCGGTACGGCCACCGTCAGCAGTGCACCGGTCGCCGGGTCGGAAGTCACCGTGTAACTGCCCGCAGCACATTCGCCGTCGAGCTTCATCACGCCGTCGGAAAAAACCGCCTGATCCTGTACACGCAGCGCGGTATCAAGTGTATCCACCAGTGCACTGCCCAGCGCGCTGGCTGGAATATCCGCCGGGTCCAGCTCCACCGACAGGCCGAGCATGTTTACCCGGACCTGTTCGCCGTCCCACGACAGTTTCATGCCGCTCAGGGTGGAGGGTTCCTCGATCTCGAGGGTCAGCGTGCCGGCAGATACGCGGGACAGCCGGCCTTTGACTGTCATATCCCGATAGGCGATGTCGGCCTTGCAGGAAAAACCGGTGAAAGTCGGTGCCGTATGTCCGGCGGCGCCGGGGGAACAGGAGGACAGCAGCAGTACAAAACACGCGAGAACGGCGCAGACAGCGGACAAGCGGCGGAACATGGCTTCAGCCCCTATTTTCGAGATTCAAAAACAGTCCGCCGAGCTCATCGATCATATCCGAAGGGAGCATCGCGTGCTGCGACAGCCGCGCAGCGGCGTTGTCGCCGGCCTGGCCATGCAGATAGGCACCGCACATAGCGGCCGCATAAGGCGGAAGCCCCTGTGCCAGGAGAGAGGCGATCATGCCGGCCAGTACGTCGCCGCTGCCGCCGGTCGCCATACCGGGGTTTCCGGTGGGATTGACCAAAAGGGTTTCCTGCGGTGCGGCGATAACTGTCTGGCTGCCTTTAAGCACCAGCACGGCTGGATATTCAGACACAAACTTCTGCGCGATCTCCAGCCGGTGTGCCTGCACCTCTGCGGTGGTGCAGCCGATCAGCCGTGCCATTTCTCCCGGATGCGGGGTCAGCACGAGCGGGGCTTTGACTGTTTTCAGAATATCTATATGCCCGCATACGGCGTTTATGCCATCTGCATCCAAAACAGTCGGACATTCCGCCGACTGCAGCAGGTCAAACACCACTCCGCGCACCTCTTCGCCGGTACCCAGCCCGCAGCCGATCAGCATGGCGGACGCGCCGGCCGCCTGACTGCGCAGCTGTGCACGCGCACGCAGAGCCAGCTGGCCTTCGCCGGTTTCCGGCAGAGGGAGAAACACCGCTTCCGGCACCTGACAGGAGAGAATCGGATATAGTGAGCGGGGAACCGCTGCCCGCAGCAGTCCCACCCCGCAGCGCAGGGCGGCGCGCATCGCCAGCACGGCGGCACCTGCCATGCCGTAGCTTCCGCACACGTTCAGCAGGGTGCCGTAGGTTCCTTTATGGCTGTCGGCGGCGCGTGGGGAAAAGCAGGCTTTGACCATACCTGCATCGATGACCGTGCGTGCGGACGGAAATTGCTCCATCAGCCGCTCGTCGATGCCGATTGCCACCACCTCGACACAGCCGGCAAAGGCGGCGCAGCGGTCGTCGAGCAGTCCGGGCTTCATCGCGGTGAAAGTGACGGTCACTTCCGCAACCAGCGCGTCGGGATCCGCTTCGCCGGTATCGCAGTTGACCCCGCTGGGTACATCCACAGCCACGATCGGCACCGGGGCGGCATTGGCCATGCGGAACACGGTGCGCAGATGTACCGGAAGCTCGCCGTGGAAGCCGATGCCGTACACGGCGTCCACCAGCAGGGCGGCGCTTTTAACCGCGTCGCTGACCGCATAAGGCTGATTATCCAGACTGACGATCTCAATGCCGGCATTCTGGATACGGGAGAACATTTCGCCCGACTCAAGGCCGGTGGGGTAGCCGCACAGCAGGGCAACGGTCACTTCGGCGCCTGCCTCGAGCAGCTTGCGTGCGATGACGAAGCCGTCGCCGCCGTTATTGCCCCGCCCGCACAGTACGGTAACGCGGCGGCCGCTGACGGCATACCGCGAGCGGATCACCCGTGCCGCGGCACTGCCGGCGTTTTCCATCAGACGGAGATAATCGAGTCCCTCCGCCACCGCGGACGCCTCCACCAGGCGCATTTCCCGTGCAGTCAATATTTTCATGCTGTCCATCTGCCTTTCCGTATAAAGGTAGAAATAAGGATAAAACGCCGCGCACAGCGCAGCGTTTTTTCACCAGGGGTTATTCTTCCGGCTCGTCCTCTTGGGTCGAAGCCGCCGGCGCAGCCGGCCGGGTACCCAGCTTGCGGTTGATATCCAGCTGGAGCAGTTTGCTCAGGCCGCCCTTGAGTGCATTGATGACGCGCTCTTCCGGCTCAAAAATCACCAGCGTATTGCCGTTTTTCTTGCTGTGGTAGGTAAAGCACCAGACCCCCTGTGCATCCGGGGCGGTCGCCGCCATAACGGTGCGGTCAAAATGCCGGTTGGCATATTCCGCCGCGTTATAGGGGGCGAATGTTTCGATCTTTTCCCCGGACACCGATACGATACGCTTGCGCTTGCGCTGTGCGGTAATCTGGTCGATGTCGATATCGCCGTTGGTGACGCTGTATTCAAATTCCACGTTCTGCATGGTGATCAGGTACCACAGCAGCCAGCCGATACCAGCGGTCAGAAGCAGCACAAAGAATATGCCGATAAAAAACAGCAAAAACAGCCACAGTGCGGCCAGAATCAGCAGTGCGGCGATCAGCGAGCCAAAAATAATGGCGTACTCCTTGCCGCCCTTGCGTTTTGCCACGATTTGTTCTACGAACGTATCCAAGACGGTATCCCTCCAAAGTGTTTTTCCGCTTTCGGCGGATTTTTCATAGGGCCTTTCCCCTGAAATGATGTACTAGCTGTTATTGTACCATAAATATACCGCGTATTCAATGCTATTTTGTATGAACAACCGTTTTCTCCAAGAAAAACTTTCCCCGCGTCCCGGAATGTGGTATACTGACAGAAAAGCGGCGGGCTGCCGTGACTCAAAATCAAGGAAAAGGACGGTTGCAGCTTATGGACTGGCATATTGAGACCAAATGTATACAGGAAGGCTGGAAGCCGGCGAACGGCCAGCCGCGCGTTTTGCCCATTGTGCAGAGCACCACGTTCAAATACGATACCGCCGAGACGATGGGCGACCTGTTTGACCTGAAGATAAGCGGCGATTTCTACACCCGTCTGTCGAACCCGACCGCCGGCGCGGTGGAGAACAAGATTGCGGCACTCGAGGGCGGTGTCGGTGCGATGCTGACCGCTTCCGGCCAGGCGGCGACCATGCTGGCGGTCCTCAACATCGCCCATGCGGGGGATCATGCAGTGTGCGCGTCAGCGGTATACGGCGGCACCTTCAATCTGTTCAACAAGACCCTGCGGGAAATGGGAATTGATGTGACCTTTGTGGAGCCCGGCGTGTCCGATGCCGATCTCGAAGCCGCGTTCCGTTCAAATACCAAGCTGCTGTTCGGCGAGACGCTCTCAAACCCGTCGCTGCATGTGCTGGACATTGAGCAGTTCGCCCGCATCGCGCATGCGCATGGGGTTCCGCTGATCGTGGACAACACCTTCCCGACCCCGATCAACTGCCGCCCGATCGAATTCGGCGCGGATATCGTCACCCATTCCACCTCCAAGTACCTTGACGGCCACGCCTGCTCGCTCGGCGGCGTGATCGTCGACAGCGGCAAATTCGACTGGAAGGCGCACGCCGACAAATTTCCGGGACTGACCACGCCGGATGAAACCTATCACGGCATGGTGTATGCCGACGCCTGCGGGGCAGCGGCGTACATCGTCAAGTGCCGTACCCATCTGATGCGCGACATGGGGCCGACGCCGTCACCGCAGAACGCATTTCTGCTCAGTCAGGGCATCGACACGCTGCATTTGCGCATGGAACGCCACTGTTCCAATGCGCTCGCAGTGGCCGAATTCCTGCAGGCGGATCCCCGGGTGTCCTGGGTGTCATATCCGGGACTGAAGGGTGATCCGCAGTATGCGCTGGCCCAAAAATACATGCCGCACGGCACCTGCGGGGTGGTTTCGTTTGGAATCAAGGGCGGGCGCGAGGCGGCCTGCCGGTTCCTCAATGCTCTCGAGCTGGCGGCAATCGTGACCCACGTCGCTGACCTGCGCACCTGCGCGCTGCATCCGGCAAGCACCACCCATCGCCAGATGACCGATGAACAGCTGCGCGAGGCGGGGGCGTCGCCTGATCTGATCCGCTTCTCGGTGGGGATCGAGCATCCGGATGACATTATCGCGGATATCGCGCAGGCACTGGACAAAGCGGTTTGATAAGAATTTCGAAAGCGGCTCCGCGGATGTGGGGTCGCTTTTGCATAGTGCGTTTTAAATCGACAAATTTCCGCACAATCGTTGACACGGTTTTGTTGCTGATATATACTGAAAAATGAGATCGAAAGCAAAAAAGAGGGGAAAAGCAGAGGGGGGTATGGCCTTGGCTATCACCAATGTCATCAAATATGAGGGAAATAACCAGTCTTTTATTTGGAAGCATCCGTGCGAGGATTTCAACACTGGCTCACAGCTGATCGTCCACGAGTCACAGGAAGCGATTTTCTTCATGAACGGACAGGCGCTGGACTCGTTCGGCCCGGGGCGCTATACACTGGAAACCCAGAACCTTCCCTTGGTCGGCAGGCTGTTCAGGCTGACCACGGGCGGCGTATCGGCTTTTCACTGCGAGGTCTATTTCATCAACAAAACCGAGCAGATGGCGATCCGCTGGGGGACCGATTCCCGGGTGACATATGTCGAGCCGACCTATCAGTTTCCCATTTCGATCGGTGCGTGCGGAGAGATGAGCCTGGGGGTGCAGGAGCCGCGTAAGCTGCTGATCCGGCTGGTGGGAACCGAATATTATCTCAGCCAGGACAAGCTCAAGAGCTATTTCCGTGCGATGATGATGGCCAAAATCAAGACCTATATGGGTCAGGTGATGAAGACCAACCAGATCAACATCTTTGAAATCGACGAAAATATGGAGCGTTTTTCCGCGGAGATCCGCGAAAAGCTCGCGCCGGATTTCGCCGAATACGGCATGGTTCTTGAGCAGTTTTATGTCACCACCCTGTCCAAGCCGGACGGGGATCCGCAGTACGAACGTTTCAAGCAGCTGCATTTCCGGCAGTATGCGGATGTGGCCGAGGCCAAGCTGCAGCAGCAGCTCGATATCATTGAACAGCAGACCCGTGCGCAGCGCATGGTGATCGAATCGCAGGGGATTGCGCAGAAGCGGGCGATCGAGGGATACTCCTATCAGGAGGAACGCGGTTTCAGTGTGGCGGAGCGGGTCGCCGACAACGAGGGCGTGGGCGAGTTCGCCAACATGGGCATCGGCCTTGGCGTGATGGCCGGCGTGGGCGGCGCGGTCGGCGGCACGCTCAATCAGGCGCTCGGAGCGGCGGGCTCGCCGGTTGCACACACACCGTTGCAGCCGCAGGAGCAGGCTCCTGCACAGCAGCCGGACGCCTTTTGTGAGAACTGCGGCAACAGGCTGACCGCAGGGGCGCTGTTCTGCGATGAATGCGGTACGCCGGTCGCGCCTGCGCAGCCGGATAAGTGTGCGAACTGTGGCTTTGTCTTTGAAAAGCCGGGCAAATTCTGCCCGAAATGCGGCACCCGCAGAGAAGGCTGAGAGGTTGAACGGGGTGCGGCACCGCTGGGGAAATGCCGCACAGAGGAAAGGATGGAACGAATATGAAACCGGGAAAAAATATCCTGCGCACCGTGGTGATCTGGATGGTGGCGTTGGCGGCCTACAACGTTATCGTCTGGCTGCTGCCGGTGGAGCACACGAGCACCTTTATCGTGCCCTATGTGTTTACGATGATTACCTTTTTCCTGCCGCTCGGCGTTGCGGTGCTGACTTTCGGCCGGCCTACCCCGATGAAGAGCAAGTTCTTGGGGTATCCGCTGTTCCATATTGCGATGGTGGTACTGGTGCTCCAGCTGATTGTCGGCCTGTTCTTTATGCTGCTGGCTGAATCCATCGGGATTACGCTGCCGCTAATCATCCATGTGATCCTGCTTGTGGTCGGTCTCATTGGCATGATATCCGGCGATGTCGGACGGGGCGAGATTCAGCGGGTGGAGCAGAATGTCAAGCCGAAGGTGATCTATATCCAGACACTGCTGCTCACAGCGGAAAACACCGCCGGAAAAGCCACTGACCCATATCTCAAAAAGCGGCTTGATGAACTTACCGATCTTATCCGGTACAGCGATCCGATGAGCGCGCCGGAGCTGCAGCCGATGGAGGCGCATATTTCCGAAAAAATGGCGCAGCTTGGTTCGGCAGTGTATGCTGCCGATACCGTGCAGGCGGATGCTCTCATCGGTGAACTGATCGATCTGCTCAACCAGCGCAGCCGCGCCTGCAAGCTGTATAAATGATATTCGTCGGGCAGGAAAAACGGAGGTTTGACGAATGCCGGCACTAAAATGTAAAATGTGCGGCGGCGATCTGGAAATCGCGCAGGATACGCAGATTTGTACCTGCCAGTACTGCGGATCTACCATGACGCTGCCGCGGCTTGACGACGAACGGCGTACGGCACTGTACGACCGGGCCAGCCAGTTCCGGCAGGGCAGCGAGTTCGATCGGGCGATGGGGGTATACGAAAGCATCCTGGCAGAAGACCGTACCGATGCGGAGGCGTATTGGTCGCTGGTTTTGTGCAAATATGGGGTGGTATATGTCGAGGATCCGGGGTCCCGGCGGCGTGTACCTACCTGCAGCCGTGCGCAGCTGACGCCGATTTTTGCCGATGCGGACTACCAGACCGGGCTGTCCTATGCCAGCGCTGCCGCGCGGGAAATCTATATCGCACAGGCGCGGCAGATCGATGCGATTCAGCAGGGTATTCTGGCGGTATCCGCAAAGGAAGAGCCGTTTGACGTGTTTATCAGCTACAAGGAAACCGACGAGCTCACCGGCGGCCGTACGCCGGACAGCGTGATCGGACAGGAACTGTACGACGAGCTGGAGGAGGACGGCTACAAGGTGTTCTTCTCCCGTGTGACTCTGGAAAATGCACTGGGCAGCGCATACGAGCCGACGATTTTTGCCGCGCTGCAAAGCGCCAGAGTGATGGTGGTCATCGGCACAAAGCCGGAGTATTTCAACGCTACTTGGGTAAAAAATGAATGGGGGCGCTATCTTGCGCTGATCCGTGAGGGGGCGGACAAGACGCTGGTTCCGGTATTCCGGAATATGAGCGGTTATGACCTGCCGCCTGAGTTTGCCCATCTTCAGGCACAGGATATGGGAAAGCTGGGGGCGATGCAGGATCTGGTGCGCGGGATCCGTAAGCTGGTGCCCAGAGAAGCACCGGCGTCGGCGGCCGCGCCGGTGCACACGGCAGAGATTGCGCCGATGCTCAGGCGGGCGTATATGTGCCTGGGCGATGCGGATTACGATAAGGCGGCGGAAATTCTGGATGACGTGCTCAATCGGGATCCCGAAAACGTACGGGCGTATGTGGGCCTTTTGATGGCCGAACTTCATGTGCGCAGGGAAGAGGATTTGACGAGCGCGCCAAAGGAATTGACCGAATACGGCCATTTCCGGCATGCTTACCGCTTTGCGGATGAGGATTACCGGAAAGTCCTGTATACCTATAACGAGCAGGTAGTACAGGGTATTCAGAACCGCGATCTGGAGAAGCGGTATCGGCAGGCACTGCGCAAAAAATCGGAAGCACGCAATGAACTGGGCTACCGGCAGGCGGCGGCGCTGTTTTTTCAGCTGGGGGAGTATAAGGATTCCGCTCAGCATGCCAAGGGCTGCCGTATTCTGGCGGACCGGGCGCATGAAGCAGAGGCGGCCGCTGTGTTTACGGTTCCGGTGCAGGTACAGCAGCAGTTTCAGCAGGCACAGGATGCCATCTCCAATTCGCAGCTGTATCA
>CAJKBW010000013.1 GCA_905198295.1 uncultured Oscillospiraceae bacterium
AGAGTTTTTCTGTGCTTTCGGGTTCTACTTTTTCATTTTTACTTTACAGTGCCTAAATAACAAAAAAACCGGTTGAAAACCGGCTGTCATGGACATATAATAGAGGCATTAACGCTGACACAGCTTCCACTGCCGTGCAGAGTGAATAGCGCTCCATCATACCGATGACAGCCACACGGCTGTTAACCGTGAAGCCAGAATAAGGATCGTCCGGCGAACCCCTTCTTCGGCGCCGTCCCCTTTCCGCCGCGGTCATGGACTCCGGTGTCTCACACGGCATACTGATGAACTGGCGCGCCTCTATTCCACTATATTCATTTGCTTCTCATTGTAGCATCCGGATAAACGATTGTCAATTGAAAATACAGCGTATTCCATCCGCTATATTTTGACAGATTTCACAACGAAAGGCCTGAATTTTCATGGATCTGATGAACCGCCACGACTATTTCTACGAACTGCCGCCGGAACGCATCGCGCAGGAGCCCATTGAACCGCGCGATCATTCACGCATGCTGGTGCTGGACCGGTCATCCGGCAGCTTAACGGACAAGCATTTTTACGATTTAACGGATTTTCTCCGGCCGGGTGACTGCCTCATCCTCAACGACAGTCGTGTTCTGCCGGCCCGTCTCTATGGACATCGCAAGGGCACCGGCGCCGCAGTCGAACTGCTTCTGCTGACCCACAAAGGAACGGACGAATGGGAAGTGCTTGCCGGTCCGGGACGAAAGGCGCGCCCGGGCGATACGCTGGTGTTCGGCGGCGGCCTGCTCGAGGCGGATGTTCTGGATGTGATCAATGACGGCAACCGCCTGGTCCGCTTCCGCTACGCGGGGAGTTTCTACCCACTTCTGGAACAGCTCGGACAAATGCCGCTGCCGCATTATATTACCCATCAGCTGGAAAACAAGGAACGTTATCAGACCGTTTATTCCCGGGAACTCGGCTCGGCGGCCGCGCCGACGGCGGGACTGCACTTTACCCCCGAAATGCTGGAAAAGGTAAAGGCTGCCGGGGTCGGCATCGGTTTTGTCACGCTGCACGTGGGATTGGGCACCTTCCGCCCGGTAAAGGCCGACAATATTCTGGAGCATAAGATGCACGCCGAACACTACGAGCTGTCCGCCGAAACGGCCGCGCTGATTAACGACACCAAACAGCGCGGCGGTCGGGTTATCGCTGTGGGAACCACTAGCTGCCGCACGCTTGAAAGCGTGGGCATGACCGACGGCAGAATACAGCCGGCCGAGGGATGGACGGATATTTTTATTTATCCCGGTTATCGGTTTCAGGTGCTTGACGGACTGCTGACCAATTTTCATCTTCCGGAGAGCACGCTGATTATGCTGGTCAGCGCCTTTGCCGGCTACGAAAACACGATGAAGGCGTACCGCCATGCGGTAGAGGAAAACTACCGCTTTTACAGTTTCGGTGACGCCATGCTTATCCTGGGATAATTATCGCTGACATAAAAATTCAGGCGGCTGTCCTTTCGTGGACAGCCGCCTGGATTTTTATGCATTCTTCAATCCTCGATCAGCGCGGCAACCGCTTTGGCGTAATACGCCGCGATAAACCGGCTGCCATTTTCGTTGGGATGCACCCCATCGCCCGACCAGTGCGAAGGTTCCTGCTGAACGCAGGCCGCGGCAAACAGCCCGTCGGTGGGAATATAAGCGTCCGCAAATTCCCGTGCCAGCCGCCGCACCGCCTGAATTTTCGGGTCGAGATCCGCGCGCCAGGCATCCTTTGCCGGTACATCCGGCAGGACATACGGCTCCAGAAGCAGGATTTTGGCATTCGTATGCGCCTTGATCTCACTGAGCAGATAACGGTAGTTATCCTCGAACTCCTCCACCGGAGTCGGATCGTTTGAATCAAACGCCCGCCAAGTGTCATTGATACCGATCATGATCGAAACAATATCCGGCTGCAGATCGATGCAGTCCTTCTGCCATCTGGCCCGCAGATCCCGCGTACGATGCCCGCTGATGCCCAGATTGATAAACTCAATCGTTCCGTTTTTGGGGTCATCGAAACGGTCGCGAATCAATTCCGCCGCATATTTCGGGTATCCCTGCCCCAGCTCGTGATAATCGCTGTAATCCCGCCCGGCGTCCGTGATGCTGTCGCCCTGAAACAAAATGCGCATTTTTAATCCCCCTCACTTTACCGTAAACCATTTTCCGTTGTCTACGGTAGGCATTTCGATGGTGCTGATCTGCTTATCTGTGGCGTTGCCGATCCATTCGTACTTCCAGTTGTCCTCGATCCGGCGCAGCCGCATGGCAATATAGAACTGCTTGCCGTCCGCTTCCATCCGATACATCACATAAATCGGATTGTCATCGCTGTCCAGCTCGGCCTGTTCAAAACCTTCCTTATCTTTCCAAAAACGGGACACACACTGTTTGCTGATCTGGAAACGGATATGCGACGCGTTTTCAATGGCCGGGAAAGCTGTCTTGTCAAAACTGTCTGCCACCTCACCGGTACCGTTGTCCAGAATAAACTGCCGGAAATCCTCCATTGTGCTTTTTCCTGCCAGCACCTGTGCATGCTGCGCCGCTGCCCGTTCGGTCGCGATTTCATAGCGGGTATGCAACGTCACCTGATAGCCGGCAAACAAAAAGCCGCCCAGACCCACACAGATCAGCAGAATCACTGTGAAGCGCACCGGTTTGAATTTCATCGGTTCCGGCGGCCTGCGCACCCAAATCCGCCGGATATTGAACAGAATCAGCGGAACGATGGATACCAGCGCCATTGCGATATAAATTGCTCTTGCAACCTCCAACTCTTCCGCCTCCTATTTCAATACCTTGGAAAGGAATTCTTTGGTTCGTTCACCCTTCGGGTGACTGAACAGCTCCTCCGGCGCAGCATCTTCACTGATTACGCCGCCGTCCATAAACAGGATCCGGTCCCCCACTTCGCGGGCAAATCCCATCTCGTGCGTAACCACCACCATAGTGGCGTGATTCTCCGCCAGGCCTTTCATAACCTCCAGCACCTCGCCCACCATTTCGGGGTCGAGTGCCGAGGTCGGTTCGTCAAACAGCAGCACATCCGGCTCCATCGCCAGTGCACGCGCGATGGCCACGCGCTGCTTCTGCCCACCGGAAAGCCGGTTGGGATACTGATTTGCCTTATCCTCAAGCCCCACCTGCCGCAGCAGGCCGATGGCCTTGTCGTGCGCCTGCTCGGCATTCATCTTTTTCAGCTTCACCGGCGCGAGTGTGATATTGTCCAGAACGGTTTTATGCGGAAACAGGTTAAACTGCTGAAACACCATTCCCACTTTCTGACGCAGCTTATCGATCTGCTTGAGATTATGCATGGCGGAAACGCCCTCGATGACGATATCCCCCTTGGTCGGCATCTCCAGCAGGTTGATGCAGCGCAGAAAGGTGGATTTGCCGCCGCCGGAAGGTCCGATCACACATACGCATTCGCCGCGGCTGATATGGGTAGTTACTCCCTTGAGCACTTCAAGCTCGCCGAAATATTTGTGAAGATTCTGTACGTCAATCACTCTTATGCATCCACCTTTCCAAGGCGCTGATCCCGGTGGAAAGCACCGTCGTCATCAGGAAGTAGATATAGGCAGCGCACAGCAGCGGCACAATATAGTTGTAGGTCGTGCTGCCGATCGACTGTGCCCCCTTGGTCAGGTCCATCAGACCGATGTAGCCGGCAACCGAAGTTTCCTTAAGCAGGACGATAAATTCATTGCCGAGTGCCGGCAGCACATTCTTCACCGCCTGCGGGATCACGATCAGCGACATCGTCTGGGTCGAAGACAGCCCCAGCGAGCGTCCCGCTTCCGACTGGCCGCGGTCGACCGCCATAATGCCGGCGCGGATGATCTCCGCCACATACGCAGCCGAATTGATGCCGAAGGCGATACTGGCAATCACCCAGTCCGGCAGCGGAACCCCCTTGAACACCCTGCCGAAGATGATGAAATAGATCACCAGCAGCTGCACCACCGCCGGCGTTCCGCGCACCACCGATATGTAGCCATTGGCGAATCCGGCCAGCCACCGGCGCAGACCGACGATAAACCGATTCCCCTGCAGATTATTCACGTCCTGCAGCTTGGCGACAGCCAGCAGCAGACCGATCACCACGCCGATCACCGCCGCCAGCGCCGTAAGGAGCAGCGACCGCCCAAGTCCCTTGAGCAGCACCTGATAGCGGTCGTCAGCAATCAGCGTCAGAAAAATACCATCGGAAAACCCCTTGACGATCCCGTAAAACCAGTTGACAATAGCGTCCAATCTCATCCCTCCCCGGATGGAAAAACAAAACGCCGGCCGCTATGCACCGCCGGCGTTTTGTCCAAATCCGTTGTCTTATTTAATAAACTGTCCGACCAGCTTATCAAAGGTGCCGTCTTCCTTCATATCCGCCAGCGCCTTGTCGACGGCCTCCAGCAGTGCCTTGTTGCCCTTCTTGACCGCAACCGCATACTCTTCGTCTTCAAACTGTCCTTCGATCAGGGTGATGGCATCACCGTGCTGGGTCTTGTACGCAATGGCGGGGTTATTGTCGATAATGACCGCGTCCACCTTGTCACTCAGCAGCGCTTCCACCGCCAGCGCACCATTGGCCAGCGAGCTTACACCGTCCGGAGAGAGGGCCTTCGCCTCTTTTTCACCGGTGGTTCCCTGCTGCACGCCGATCTTCTTGCCCTTCAAATCGTCCTTTGTTTTGATCGCGCTGTCCGCCTTGACGATAATCGTCTGGCTGGCATCGTAATACCCCTCGGTGAAGTCCATCGTCTCCAAACGGGTGGCGTCTACCGTCAGGCCGGCAGCAATCAGATCGATCTGGTTGCCGTCCAGCGCCGCGCCCAGAGAGTCGAATTCCATGTTTTTGATTTCGAGGGTCAGACCCAGGCGCTTCGCGACTTCCTTCATCAGAGAAGCATCCACACCAACTACTTCTTCGCCCTCAAAATACTCAAACGGCGGGAACTCCGCGTTCGTGCCCATAATCAGCTTGCCGTCCGTAATGAGATTGTAGTCGGCCTTATCGGCACCCTGACTCTCGGATTTGCTGCTGTTCTTGCTGGTATTGTCACCGTCCTCGTCACGGGAGCAGCCCGCAACCACCAGCAGCATGGCCAGTGCGCAGAGCACGGCCAAAACCTTTGTCACCTTTTTCATGTTGTCTCCTCCATCACTTTCAATTTGCGCGTATAATTATACAATAAAGGCGTTAAATAATCAATACATAATTCTTTATTTTCCGCCTATTGCCTGCAGGATGTCCTGCGGTGTGCGGACCAGGATCTCCGCCCCCGCCTTTTTCAGCTCGTTCTCTCCACGGAATCCCCATACAGCGCCGATGCAGCGCAGGCCGGCATTGTGCGCCGTCTGTACATCGACATTGGAGTCACCGACAAACCAGGTTTCCTCCGCCGTACTGCCGGCATCCTTCATCGCCATATGTGCGGTCAGCGGATCCGGCTTGGCAGGGCGCCCCTCCAGATTGCCGTAAATCGACACAAACGTATCATCCCCGAAATAGCGTCGGGCAATCTTTTCCGCCTGTGCCTGCGGCTTGTTGGTAACCACCATCAGCCGCCAGCCATCTGTTTTCAACCGCTGGACAACTTCCTCCATCCCGGTATACGGGGCGGAAAGGTTCATGCAGTTTTGGTCGTATATCTCCAGAAAATCGCGCTGTACCGCATCGAGCACGTCCGGCGTGCAGGCCTCGCCCAGCGCGCGTTCCAGCAGCTTGCGGATGCCGTTGCCGACCATCAGCGGAAAATCCGCCAGAGGCTTCGCCGGATAGCCATGCATTTCCAGCGCCTGATTCGTGGCGGCCGCCAGATCGTCAATGGTATTGACAAGGGTGCCGTCGAGATCGAAAATAACCGCTTTCATCCAAAAAAACTCCTTGAAACAATTCAGAATACCGTTATCGAAAACACGTGCCGCGCCTGCTGGCCGGGCGCCAGCAGAGAAACGCCCTGCTTATGTTCAAACACATCGTCTTCACTTTCCAGCGTGGCTGTACCGGTCCACGGCTCCAGACAGACAAACGGCGCATCGTCCATTGGAGACCAAATAGCAAAATAGTCCATCCCGCCGAAATCCATCTGCACGCCGTGCCCGCTGTTCGCCGAATACAGCTTTACACTGCGGGATTTGAGTTGGTCAAACACCAGCGCATCCCCGCGGAACAACACGTGATTGAGGGCAAAGGTGTCCGCATCCGTCAGAAACCGGTTGCGCTTTCCGTCCCGGATAAGGCCCGTCTGCATATTTACCTGCGGGCAGTCCGCCGTTTCTGGCTGGGCAAAGGTTATGCGGTAATCCGCAAAATTTTCCCCTTTTTCGAGCGGCACCCGGAAGGCCGGATGCCCTCCCAGACAGTAGGGCATAACGCTGTCGCCGTTATTGCTCACCGTATACTCAGCCGTCACGCATGCACCGTATAGCCGGTAGCACACCTGCAGGGAGAAATCGTACGGATAACCGGCACGCGTATGCTCGTCCGCATCCAGCCGGAAGGTGACCGACTGCTTGTCTCCGGCCTCCAGCGCCCATTCCGCCGTGCGGGCCAGTCCATGCTTGGGCAAATGGATCTCCCCGGCTGCCGACTGCGCCCGGTCACCCCGCAGCGCACCGATGAATGGGAACAGCGTAGGCGCGTGATAGCCCCAGTACGCCGGATCCGCGTTCCAAAGATACGAGAGCGAACCGTCCGCCGTATCAATAGCGTGGAGTTCCCCACCGCGGGTGTCCGCTGTAACCGTCAGCTGCGCATTCGTCAGTACCGTCTGCATAAGCCTTTCCCTCCGACGTCTTTAATTTTATTGCCTGTCTTTTATGTTGTTAACTATACCACACCTGATTCGATAAAATCAATCTGCATAACGCTCAAAGCGTATTGCTGCGCCTTTTTTCTCTTGGTTAGACAGCACAAAAGGGAGAAACTCTATCCGAGTTTCTCCCTTTTCCACGCTTTTAAGCACACAAGTCGGTCAGCGGCGCGAAGGAATAGCCCTCTTCCTCCCACTTGGTCAGCAGCTCATCAAGAATCTCCGCATTGGTCTTTGACGTGCTGTGCAGCAGAACCACCGCTCCCGGATGAATGCGCGGCAGCAGTTTGGCAAACGCCTGCTCTTTTGTCGGCTGATTATCCACATACCAGTCCACATAGGCAAGGCTCCAGAAAACCGTTTGGTAGCCCAGCTGCTGTGCGAGCTTCAGATTCTGCTCGCTGTATTTTCCCTGCGGCGGACGGTAAAATTTCGGCATATCCCCGCCGGTCGTTTCCCGGTACAGCGCCTCCAGCGATTCGATTTCCTCCCGGAAGGAATCCAAGTCGCCAATTTTGGACATATCGGGATGATGATAGGTATGGTTTCCCACGATGTGCCCCTCGTCCGCCATACGCTTTACCAGCTCCGGGCTGGTACTGATATAATTGCCTACGACGAAAAAGGCCGCCGGCGCATTATGCTTCTTGAGGGTATCCAGAATCGAGGCGGTATACCCATTTTCATACCCGGCATCAAAGGTGAGGTATATCACCTTTTCGTCGCTGCTGCCGCAGTAATAGGCATCGTATTGTTTCAGGAAATCCACCGTCGCATTGCCGCGGGGCGTTTTGCCGTTTTCCGGAAAACTCAGTCCCCAGTTCGTATTGGCCGCCGCTGCGGGCTGCGCCTGATCAGACAGCCCGAAGCAAAGCAGCGGAATCGCAATCACCGCCGCCACACACAACGCGATACCCGCCAGAAGTTTTTTGCGCAAAACAATCACCATACAGCCGATCACGCCCTTTCCTCGCTATCAGCTATATGGTGAAAAAAGAAGAATTATACGTTGTCCACGCGAAAGTCTTCCTCCGCAGCCAGCGCCTTTGCGGCAAACTGGCTGTTGTAAAGCTTCGCATAAAAGCCGTCCTGCGCCAGCAGCTCGTCATGTGCCCTGACCGGCAGGGCGCCGCCGAACACGCAGAAGCCGCCAAAAGGAGCCTTACGGCAATATCCGCGGGTCGCCGGGTTGGGCAGGCCGGATATAAACCGCACGAAAATCGCCAAAATATCAAAGGACGCAAGCCGTTTATCTTTTTTCAGGAAGGCGGGTTGACGCCCGCCGGAGACGAAAACGCCGGCAGGCGCTGCTTTCTCCCCCGGCACAGCGGCATGCCGGGATGCCGCTGTTGCGCCCGGCGGAAAGGTGTCCCGTCATAACCTCCCCTGTAATTTTGTCAAACTTTTCGTATTTCTCCAAGGCTTACCGGGAATGACGCCGGTCCGGCGGCGAATACTAAGACAAGCGGACGGCAGGACTGTCCGCTGATTAAGAGGATACGGAGGGACGAAAAATATGGATACCTGTCATGCGAACCATTGCATCAAATGCACCGTGCAGCAGTGCGTGAACCACTGCCAGAGCCAGAATTACTGCGCGCTCGACTGCATCACCGTGGGAACCCACGAGAGCAACCCGACGATGGATCAGTGCACCGACTGCAAATCCTTTCAGCTGAGAAAGTAAGGTTCCCGATAAAGGCGGGTACAGGCAGACTGTATCCGCCTTTACCTTATCCGTTTTGCAGATTAAATCGGTGGGGCCAGAAGAGAAATCCCCCTTTGCTGTACGGCACACGGCCCTCCCGCTCTCACATGTCCCCGGCCGAAAAAGGCAAGCACACGGCTTGACATTTTCCTGTTTTGTGCTATACTGTTCCCGTCGAACAGCTTAAAGAGCGTAGAATCACGACGATTCTGCGCTCTTTTTTTGTTCTTCGCAGTTTTCAGGCAGCTTTTTCTCTGATAAAGACTCCAAAAATACCATTTCAAGGAGGACTTTATGAACCAGTCGGAAACCAGTCAATTTTTGGGAAAGGAAAATATCGCCAAACTCATGCTGAAATTTTCCATCCCCTGCGTACTCTCCCTATTGGTAAGCGCACTCTACAATATTGTTGACCAGATTTTTATCGGCAACAGTGAATTGAGTGCACTCGGAAATGCGGCAACAGGCGTTGTCTTTCCGATCTTTATTATCGCCCAGGCCTTTGCCTGGTGCTTCGGCGACGGCTGCGCCGCCTATTTGAACATATGTCAGGGAAAAAAGGATACGCAGTCCGCCCACAAGGCAATCGGGACAGGAATGATGATTACCCTTTTGACGAGCGTCGTGCTGATGGCAATATTTTTCCCGCTGAAAACGCCGCTTTTGACCCTGTTCGGTGCGTCAGAAAACAGCATTGGCATGGCCGTCGAGTATTTCCATATCATTTTGGCATTTTTCCCCGTGTATATGCTGTCCAATATGATGAACGCGGTCATCCGCGCAGACGGCAGCCCTGCCTGGTCCATGACTTCCATGCTGCTTGGCGCCATAACCAATATTCTCTTGGATCCCCTGTTTATTTTTGGCCGGCATTGGGGCATGAAAGGCGCTGCTCTCGCTACGGTTATCGGGCAGTTCGTTTCCTTTGTGATTAGTTTTCTCTACTTTTTCCGCACCAAAACCTTCAGGCTCACCAAGAAAAGCTTTATTCCCGATTTTCATGCGTTTGCCGGCGCTCTGAAGCTCGGCACGTCTTCTTTCATCACACAGATGACGATCGTTGTTATTTCCCTGGTCTGCAATATTATGCTGGCCAAATACGGTGCAATATCCCCGTATGGCATCGATATTCCGATTGCCATTATCGGAATCGAGAGCAAGGTGTTCACCGTTGTCATCAATTTGGTCGTAGGCATTGTTTTGGGCTGCCAGCCGATTATCGGCTATAACATGGGGGCAAAGAATTACGGCAGGGTAAAAAAACTCTATATATCCATTCTTTTATGCACGGTTGTAATCGGCGGCATTTCCACCTTGCTGTTTGAGCTGGCGCCGCAGGCGGTTGCCGGCATTTTTGGAACACCCACAAATATCCCGAATCCCGAGGATTATTGGATCTTTGCCGAAAAGACCTTCCGAATATTCCTTTCGCTCGTCACCTTTACGTGTATCCTAAAAATGACCTCTATTTTCTTTCAGGCTGTCGGCAAGCCGGTGCAGGCCGTCCTCTCTTCTCTGATACGGGATATTGTCTGCTTTATCCCGCTTATTCTTATTCTGCCGAAATTCTTTGGCATTGAAGGTATTTTATTTGCTGCCCCGATTGCGGATTTTATCGCTGTGATTGTGGCGGCGGCACTGACTGCGGCATTTCTGCGGACGCTGAAAACCACGCCGCCGGACAAACAGGAGGATGCCTCTTTGAGCCCCGTAAAGCAGCGTGCATAACCGCTGCTGTTGAAGGAAAAATACAAACCAGCGTCCATGCCCCGCATGAGCGGCGATGTGTGGACGCCGGTTTTTCTTCTTCCAAAATCCGTATACACGTTTATGCGGGGGATTACCAGACTTTGCCCCGCGCGGCATTGCCGGTCAATGGGTATTTTTTGTCCGTCGTCAGCGTTTGACAGGATATGCGCTTCATGTTAAACTGACTTTATACCAAAACAATTTATGTACAGGAGATTCACGCTCTGCCATAAAGGATGGGAAAAGTCATGAAGAAAAAGGATATTGCCCTGCAGGCTGTCGACTGCCTGAAAAAACGCTATCCCGACGCCATCTGTTCGCTCACCTATACCGATGCGCTGCAGCTGCTGATCGCGACGCGCCTGTCCGCGCAGTGCACCGATGCCCGAGTTAATCTGGTCACTCCTGCCCTGTTCAGCCGTTATCCTTCTCTTGAGGCGTTTGCGCAGGCCGATCCCGAGGAGGTCGGGGAAATCATCCATTCCTGCGGCCTGTATAAAACCAAAGCGCGGGATATTGTGGCAATGGCCAAAATGCTGCGCGACGAATACGGCGGGGTCATACCGGACACGGTAGAGGAGCTGACCAAGCTGCCGGGCGTCGGCCGGAAAACCGCCAATCTGGTTTGCGGCGACATCTTCGGCAAGCCCGCTGTGGTAGCCGATACCCACTGCATCCGCATCTCCGGGCGGCTCGGCCTGACCGACAGCAAGGATCCCTATAAAGTGGAAATGCAGCTGCGCAAGCTGCTCCCGCCGGAAGAAAGCAACGCGTTCTGCCATCGGCTCGTGCTGTTCGGCCGGGATATCTGTTCCGCCCGCTCGCCGCGGTGCAGCGCTTGTCCGCTTGCCGGAATCTGTCAGAGCTGTGAAGCCGATTCCAGTGCCCAGGGGGCGTGATGGCCCCCCCGCTCCAGGAACCGGTAACAATAGGTGTGCAGCGGCATGGCGATCACACTCAAACCGCCCCACAGCACACTATATAGTAAACATACCTGTCCGTAGAGATTGCCGAACATCTTGCTGTAATCCCATACATTGAGCTTCATATGCAGATTGAACAGGCAGCCGCTGGCAAACTCGACAGCGGTAATCGCCGCCGAGCACAGCACGCAGCGGCGGAACAGGCTCACATGCCGGAAGGCGTTCTGTACCCGGCCGATGATCTGGAAGCACGCGCCGCCGACGATGAACATCGACCAGTGCGTGTAACCGCGCCAAAGAATTTCAATGGCGTTATACGCCAGGCCTCCAATACAGAATATCCCGAGCGCACATTTCATTTTCAGCCAGACCGGTTTTTTCATTGTGTTCCCTCCACTGCCGATTCTCCTGCCTTAGTTTGGCCGCGGCAGCAAAAAGGATTCCATGAAAAAACAGGAAGATTTTAAGGGAGGATACGCCATGCTGCAGCTGGTTCTCGGCCGCTCCGGTTCGGGAAAAACACAATGGATATATGAGCGGCTGTCCGCCCTGGTGGATACAGAGGAGGACCGGCCGCTCCTTTGTGTCGTGCCGGAACAGTTTTCCTTTGAAACTGAACGTTCCCTGCTGGAAGCTCTCGGCCCGCACCGTGCCGCACGGATTCAGGTACTCAGCTTTACCCGTATGGCAGAGACGGTCTTCCGCAGCACCGGCGGGTTTGCTGGACGCCGGCTGGACGACAGTTCACGCATGCTGCTGATGAGCCGCGCACTCGAGATGACGGCCGGCCAGCTGTCCCTGTACACACGGCATACCGCCGATCCGGAATACATTTCCTCCATGCTGTCCATGCTTTCCGAGCTAAAGCAATGCGCGGTCACCCCGCTGGCTCTCGAAAAAACGGCAAAAGCGCTGCCAAAAGGGACGCTGGCGATGAAAGCACAGGAGCTTTCCCTGATTTACGGCGCATATGAAGCGCTGCTGGGCCACACGTATCTCGATCCGCTGGACGATCTCACCCGCCTGGCGGAGGTTCTCCCGGAGAGCGGGCTGTTGAAGGGTGCACTTCTGTTTGTGGATGCCTTCAAAGGATTTACAGCGCAGGAAATGCAGGTCCTGTCCGCGCTGCTGAACATAGCGGACACCGTAACCGTGACGCTGTGCACCGACACGCTCGACGACACGGCGCAGGGACTCGGCCGCTTCTCGCCGGTTATCCGCACCGGGCTGCGGCTCGAGCAGCTGGCGCAGCGGCAGCATATACCGGTAGCCAAACCGGTTGTGCTTTCGGAGAATCGCCGCAGCCGCAGCGAAGCACTTCTCCGCCTCGAGGAAGAAAGCTTTCTGCCGGACGGCAGTCCGCTGGAGACACCCGCAGACGATGTTACCCTCACAGCTTGTGCTGACATCTATGCCGAATGCACCTTTACCGCCCGCACCATCCGCCGGCTGCTGCGGGAAGAGGATGCGCGCTGCCGGGATTTTGCGGTCGTCACCCGTAACCTCGATGAATACCGCGGCATTCTCGATGCGGCGCTGGAGATGGAGGGCATCCCCTACTTTCTGGATACCCGCGAAGACATTCTTACCGAACCGCTGGTTTCGATAACGTTGTGCGCGCTGCGCTGCGCCGCCGGGTGGGACACCGAGCTTCTGCTGCGGCTGATGAAAACCGGGCTGGCCGGCTTCTCCGCGCATTCGATATCTCAGCTGGAAAACTATGTGCTCATGTGGCGGATACACGGCATCGGCTGGACACGGGACTGGGAGGGCAATCCGGACGGTCTGGATGCTCCCTTCACCGAGGAAACCGCCAAAAAGCTGGACAGCCTTAACCGCCTGCGCCGACGGCTGATCCGCCCGCTCGAGCATCTGCGCTACACGCTGTATCCCCGCAGCACCGCCGCATCCCCGGAGGATGCGGCCGACCGCCTGACCGGCCGGGATTTTGCCGCAGCGGTTTACCGGTATCTGACCGAAACCCGCGCGGCGCGCATGGTGCGGCTGCAGGTGGCCCGTCTGGACCGCGACGGCGAGCATGCACTCGCCGACCGCTATGCGCGGCTATGGGATATGCTGATCGACCGGCTGGACGCCTTTGCGGCAGCTATGGGCGGCGACCGGCTTCCGGCTGACCGGCTGACCGAGCTGTTCCGCCTTTCCCTTCAGGCCGCCGATCTCGGCTCCATTCCGCAGTCACTTGACGCCGTACAGATCGGCGCCGCCGACCGCATGCGCTTTTCCGCGCCCCGCACCGTCTTCATCCTCGGCGCCAATGAAGGGATATTCCCCGCCTATCCCGCGCAGGGCGGACTGCTCAGCGACCGCGAACGGCAGCAGCTTATCGAACTGGGCCTGCCGCTGGCCGAGCCGTCCGAGCAGCAGACCGTGGAGGAACGCTTTTTTGCCTACATGGCCCTGTCGGCGCCCTCCGAGCGGCTGTATGTCAGTTACCGCTGCAGCAACGCCGCCGGCGAAACCCTGACCCCATCGCTTCTCGCGGAAACGGTCAGCCGGCTGCTGCCGAACTGCCGCCGGCTGACCGTGCCGACCGAAGAGGAAAACAGCCTCGGCGGCATCGAATCCCACACCGATGCATTCGGGCGCATGGCGGAGCTGTGGCATGCCGAGACGGCGGTTGCCGCCTCACTGAAAGCCTTTTTTTCCGCACAGCCGGAAATGCGCAGCCGGATCGACGCCCTGGAGCGTGCGGCAGACGACAAACCGATTGCTTTCCGCGATCCCCAGACCGCCCGTCAGCTGTTCGGCCGGGAAATGCGTATCTCCTCCTCACAGATCGAGCAATACCACAAATGCCGTTTCGCCTACTTCTGCCAGTACGGGCTGCATATCAAAGCGGCAAGACCCGCCGAACTGGACAGCCTCGCCTTCGGCACGCTGGCGCATTATGTGATGTCCTCCCTGCTGCCGCAATATGTAAAGGCGGGGCTGGATGGCCTGACGCAGGCCAAAGTGCGCACCGACACCCGCCGCACGGTGGAACAGTATGTTGAGGAACGTATGGGCGGACTCGACAACAAACCCGCCCGCTTCCGCCATCTGCTGGAGCAGCTGCTGCGCACCTCCTCCAGCCTGCTCTGGTATGTGGTGCTGGAGCTGCGCCAAAGCCGTTTTGTCCCGGCCGATTATGAGCTGAACATCGGCATCCCTCCGCAGGAAGACGAGGCATACGTCCCCCCGGTTGTGCTCACGCTGCCGGACGGCGCCCGCATCTGCGTACAGGGCAAGGTGGACCGCGTGGACGTGTTCCGCGACGGCGTGCATAATTATGTGCGGGTAATCGATTACAAAACCAGCGACAAGGCGTTTCACCTGTCCGATGTGGTGGAAGGCCTCAACGTTCAGATGCTGATCTATCTGTTTTCCCTGTGGGAGAACGGCGGCACCCGCTACGGTGAAGTGACGCCGGCGGGCGTGCTGTATCTGCCGGCCAAGTCTCCGGTCGCGGCTATTTCGCCGCTGGCCGATGAAGCGCAAGCAGCCGGCATCCGCTTAAAAGAGCTGAAGATGAACGGCCTGCTCATCGATGATCCGGCGGTGGTTTCCGCTATGGAGCAGGAGGCCGCCGGGGTGTTTATCCCGGCCAAGCTGACCGCCAAGGGAGAATTCGACAGCCGTTCCTCCAGCCTGGCCAGTCTGGTCCAGTTCGGCCAGCTGAAAAAGCGTATGGAAAAGCTGCTGACAGCGATGGCAGAATCCCTGCGCGGCGGCAGAATTGAAGCGAAACCGGTTAAAAGCAAGGAGAAAACCGCATGCCAGTACTGCCCCTACCGTTCGATATGCGGGCATGACGACGACGGTCCGGCGCGTCTGCTGATCAGCCGGAAAAACAGTGAAATTTTCCAGGAGCTCGAGAAGGACGAAACGTCTGCGGGAGCTTCGGACTGAAGCAGGAGGGATCCGCCGTGGCTGAGCGGAAATGGACAACCGAACAGCGCCAGTGCATCGAGGCACGCAGCGGCACGCTGCTGGTATCGGCGGCCGCCGGTTCCGGGAAAACCTCCGTACTGGTGGAGCGCATCATCGGGCGGATTACTGACCCGATGCATCCGGTGGATGTCGACCGGCTTCTGGTGGTCACCTTTACCCGGCCGGCAGCGGCGGAAATGAAGCAGCGGCTGAGCGCCGCCCTATCCGAGCGAATCGCCGCCGATCCCGATGATTTCCGACTGCAGCGCCAGCAGATGCTGCTGCCCGGCGCAAGCATCAGCACCATTCACGGCTTCTGCTCGGCTCTGCTGCGGGAGAATTTTCATCTTCTGGAGCTTTCCCCGCAGTTCCGTGTCGCCGAAGAGGCGGAAACCGCCCTGCTGCGGGAGGAAGCGCTGCGGGAAACGCTCGAAGAGCGCTACGCGGAAGGCCGGGAGGATTTCGCCGCACTTGCGGATCTTCTCAGCCGCGGGAAAGACGACAGCGCCTTTGCCGACACGGTGCTCCGGCTGTACACCTTTATCCAGTCCCACCCCTTCCCGGAGCAATGGCTGGAGGAAAAAGCCGCCATGTATGACAGCGTCAGCGATCCGGCCGATACGGTATGGGGAAAGCGGATCCGGGCGCATATGGCGGACGTACTGCTGTACGCGGGGCAGCTGCTGCAAAGCGCGCAGCAGCTCGCGCAGCAGAGCGACGTCCTGCGGGAAAAATACCTGAACACGATCACCGCCAACCTGCAGCGCATCGAGCAGACCCGGCTGAGCCTGTACGCCGGCGGCTGGGATGCCATCGGCGAAGCACTCACTGCGGGTCAGCCGGAAGCGCTGCCCCGCGTTTACAAATGCCCGGATCCGGCCGTCAAAGAGCGCATCCAGGGATTATGCAAAAAGGCGGCGGAAGTGGTCGGCAAGCTGACGGATCTTCTGTGCTTCGGAGCCGCCCAGTGCCGGGACGACATTGCTTTTACCGGCCGGTATGCCGCGGAGCTGTTTGCCACCGTACGGCTGTTCGGCCAGAAGTTTGAGGCCAAGAAAAAGCAGCGCCGTATGGTGGATTTCAACGATCTGGAGCACGGGGCGCTCCGTCTGCTTCTCGAGCCGGCCGGAAACGGCGAATGGCAGCGCACCGCGCTCGCCGCAGAGCTGGCCGACCGGTTTGAAGAAATCCTGGTGGACGAATACCAGGATACCAACGCCGCGCAGGATGCGCTTTTCAGCGCCGTTTCCCGCGACGAGCAGAACCTTTTTTTCGTCGGCGATGTCAAGCAGAGTATCTACGGCTTCCGGCAGGCGATGCCGGAACTGTTCATCCGGCGCCGGGATGCCTATCCCCCCTATGACGGTAAGGCTCCCCGTGCTTCTATTGCGCTGTACAACAATTTCCGCAGCCGTCCACAGGTCACCGAAGCCGTGAATTTTGTGTTCCGCCAGCTGATGACGCGGGAAGCCTGCGGGATCGATTACGACAAGCGGGAGGAGCTGGTGCCTTCCGCCTCTTATCCGGAGACGGCCGGCTGCGAAACCGAACTGCTGATTGTTTCCGGTTCCGCCGGCGAGGACGACGATTCCGCCGACAAACGGGAGGCGCGGGCCATCGCCGAGCGCATTCTCGATATGCACCGCCATCTCAAAATCACCGATCACGGGGAAAAACGCCCGGCGCGCTTCAGTGATTTCTGTATCCTGATGCGCAGCCTATCCACCCATGCGGCGGCCTTTGTGGACGAGCTCAAACGCTGCGGCGTACCCGCGTGGGCTTCCTCTTCCGGGGGCTTTTTCCAGACGCCGGAGGTTTCCTCGGTCATTGCCCTGCTGCGTTTTATCGATGATCCGCTGCAGGAAATCCCGCTGGCTGCCTCACTGTTCTCCCCCGCCTTCGGCTTTACGCCGGACGACCTGGCCCGCATACGACTACTCGACCGCCGTGCGCCGCTGTTTACGGCGGTTCGCCGTGCTGCACTGGCCAAGGGTTCCCGCCGGCCGGACGGCTTCCCCGCCGACCTGCAGGAGCGCTGTGCAGCTTTCCTGCAGAAAATTGACCGCTTCCGTACCCTGTCCGCGGTGCTGCCCGCCGACAAGTTCCTGCACCGCCTTTATGAGGAATGCGGCCTGCTTGCCATTGCCGGCGCACAAAAGCATGGAACGCAGCGGGTGGCCAACCTGCGGCTTCTGCAGGACTACGCACGCGGTTTTGAGCAAAACGGCTTCCGCGGCCTGACCGCCTTTGTCCGCTATCTTACGCGGCTCGAACAGCAGCAGGTGGATCTCTCGCCTGCGGCCACGGTATCCGAGCATGCGGACGTTGTGCGGGTAATGACCATCCATCGCTCCAAGGGACTGGAATTTCCCGTTGTATTCGTCGCCCGGCTGTCCGGCCGCTTCAATACCGATTCCACCAAAAGCGCGCTGCTGATCCATCCCGATCTTGGGGTTGGCATGGAGCGGCGGGACATGAAAACCCTGCGCAAATGGAACACGCTTCCCAGACAAGGGGTGTCCCTTGCCATCCGACAAAGTGAACGTGCGGAGGAACTGCGCGTGCTGTATGTTGCCATGACGCGCGCCAAGGAAAAGCTGTGCCTGAGCATGTACCGCGGCGATGATCTGGGCAAGGCGCTTTCGGCGCTGGCAGCTACACTGGGTACAACCGAAGCCCTGCCGGCTCTCTCGATCCATGAAGCGTCCTCCCTGAGTGCATGGATCCTCTCCGCCGCCCTGCGGCATCCTTCGGGCACTATGCTGCGCAGTCTCGCCGGCGCCGAGGATCTTCCGCTGCTGCCCGCGGAATACCCCTGGGATATCCGGATTGCCCGCGCGCCGGAAAGTGTACAGGCCGAAGAAAAGGTGCAGAATCCCGCCCCGCCGGATCCCGTCCTGCTCGCTCAGCTCAGGCAGCGCACGGCCTACGCCTATCCCTATCTGTCCCTTGCCGCCGTGCCGACCAAGCTGGCCGCTTCCGAGCTTTCGGAACAGGGAGTATCCCGGGAATTCGTCGCCGCCCGGCGGCCGGCTTTTTTCCATACCAGACAAAACACGGCTGCTGAGGGTACCGATGAACCGGCGCTCCTCCCGCTGACACCGAGCGAACGCGGAACCGCTCTGCATACCTTCATGCAGTTTGCACGCTACCACGAGGCGGCAGAAAATCCGGCGGCGGAAATTGAACGTCTGGTCAGCCTGCGCTTTCTCACCCCGCAGCAGGGCAGCTGCATCCCCCTGCCCAAGCTCCGCCGCTTTTTCACCAGCCCTCTGTACCGCCGGATGCAGGCCTCGCCCTGCGTGCTTCGGGAACAGCATTTTACCATTCCCTATCCCGCCGCATCCCTGCTGGGGCAGGCGGTACCCGGCGGGGAAAATCTGGTCATACAGGGCATTGCGGACTGTGTGTTTGAAGAAGACGGCCGGCTGGTGATCGTCGATTACAAAACCGACCGCGTCAAGACGCCGGAAGAACTGACCGAACGCTACCGGGATCAGCTGAATATTTACGCATACGCCCTGCGGCAGACGCTGGAAAAGCCGGTGGCCGAATGCCTGCTGTACTCCTTCGCCCTCGGCCGGGAAATACCGGTGGATTTTTTGGAATAAAGCCAAACGCCCCGCCGTACAGTCGGCGGGGCGTTTTCGTCTTATTTCAGCAGGCTTTCCAGTTCTCTGGTCATGCGGCCGAACTCCTCCAACGCCGCTGAAACCGGTTCGGGGGTGGACATATCCACACCGGCCCGGCGGAGGGTATCCGCTGGATAATCGCTGCCGCCAGCATGCAGGAATGCCAGATATTTCTGCGTGTCCCCCTGCTCAAGGATTTCGCGGCACAGCGCCACCGCCGCCGAGAACCCGGTTGCATATTTGAACACGTAAAAGGCACTGTAAAAATGCGGAATACGTGCCCATTCCCAGTCCATATAGGGATCGATCTCCACATCCGGTCCGAAATACAGGGCCAGAAGCTCATGATACACCCGGCAGAGGATTTCCGCCGTCAGCGGTTCCCCACGCTCGGCCATCTCATGCACCTTCAGCTCAAATTCCGCAAACATCGTCTGCCGGAACACCGTACCACGGAATTCCTCCACAAACCGGTTGATGAGGAAAGCGCGCTGCCGTTCGTCACGGCATTCCTCCAAAAGCCCGCGAATAAGGATATTCTCATTGACTGTCGAGGCAATTTCCGCCAGAAAGATCGGATAATCCTTCTTCATATAGGGCTGCTGATCGGAATACAGCGAGTGCAGGCAGTGCCCTGCCTCGTGCGCCAGCGTAAATACGTCCTCCAGCCGGCCGGTGAAGTTGAGCAGCATAAACGGATGCACCCCGTAAACGCTCGTCGCATAGGCGCCAGTGGTCTTGCCCGGTGTTTCAAACACATCCACCCAGCCGCCTGCCAGCAGGCGGCGGAGATCTTCCTGATATTCCCCGCCAAGCGGACTCAGCTGCTGCAAAACGGTATCGCACGCTTCTTCAAACGAGTAGGTTTTATCCGGCACATCCACCAGCGGCACATATACGTCATAAATATGCAGCTTATCGACACCCATCACACGGCGCCGCACCTCCAGATAGCGGTACAGCTCCGGCAGCGCCTCATGCACCGCGTCGATCAGGCCGGTATACACCTCCCGGGGCAGGTTATCGGCGTGCAGCTTGGCCTGAAGGGCGCTCTCATAGCCCCGGGCTTTGGCAGCGAACACATCCGCCCGCACCTGGCCGATATACAGTGCAGCAATCGTATTGCCCATGCCGGCATATGCGCCGTGCAGCGCAGCAAACGCGTCCCTGCGCACCCGCCGGTCCCGGCTGTCCCGGAATTTTCCGAACAGGCCATTGGTCAGCGTCACCGTCTCGCCGTTCTCGTCCTGGATTTCTCCGCGCTTGAGATCCACGCTGTCGAGCATCGAAAAGGCCGCGTCCATGGATTCCAGCGCCGGCGATGCCATCGCCAGAAGCTGTTCCTCCCGCTGCGGCAGCACATATTTCCGGCTGCGGATGATGTCGTCGATCATGTGGTCGAACGATGCAAGCCGAGGATCCGCCGCCACACGGCTTCGCAGGGTCTGCGGATCCATGGCGGTCAGCTCCGGCAGGAAAAACGCCAGCGCCTCCTGCATGCCGAACAGCAGGCTCTGCGCCCGGTCATTCATCGACTGATATTTTGCCGAAGCATTGTCCAGATCCTGCTGCATATGCGCATACATATACACCTGCTCCAGCGTACGGTTAAGCTGCTCATAAAGCAGCAGCGCCGCTTCGAGCTGCCCATCCTCCTGCATATGCCCGGAAAATGCCGCCATTTCTTCGGTCATCTGCTGGACACGCGCAAAATCCTGCTCCCACTGCGCGTCATCGGCGTAAATATCGGTCATTCGCCAGACGTACTGTTCCGGAATCGTTTCTCTCCTGCTCACATCCATCTGCTTCACTCCTTCGGATAAAATCGCCGCGCCCTTGCGCCGCAGGTTTTCCACGCACGCCCGGAAATATGCCGTATCATGCTCCGCATATACCGGATACCGGTTTTCCAGACGAGTCATTTTCTCTCTGTCCGGGACAAACGGCGCGCACCGCTGCCCGCGGTAGCCCGGCTCCCTCCAGTGGCTCTCCACACGATAGCCCCTGCGCTGCATCTCCCGCATCACGCGGGCATGATACACCGCCAGCCGTTCGCGGGAATGGGTAAACACATAGTCCACCACCGCATGCCGCCGTCCCCAGGACAGTCCGCGCAGCGCGCAGCATTCGCGATGCTGTCCCAGCAGCTGCGCCCGCGGCAGGTACGGCAAAAGCGCCTCGTGCCACAATCGCATACGCATCCCCCTTCTCCGAAGATAGTATGCGGAAAACCACCTTATTTATTTCCGTCTGCCAGATCGGCAGGCACTTGTTTTTTCGACGCCGGCTGTTCTGCTGTTTCCTCACGGATACGCAGCCCGAACTGTTTTTCCAGCCAGTTGACTGTCTGTTCGTCCGGTACGCCGATCACGGTGGAAACCGGAGAATCCGCCATAACGCTCCGCCTTTCTTTGTCAGATAAATCCGCCGTCTACGGTCAATACTTGCCCGGTGATAAAGGACGCTTCCTCCGACGCCAGATACGCAATAGCCTGCGCCGCCTCCTGCGCCGTGCCGATACGTCCGAGCGGCGTTTCTTCCGCCAGCATGTCCAGAATATCCGCCCCTGCCGCCGCGTTCATGGCCGTGTCGATGACGCCGGGCGCCACGCAGTTCACCCGGACACCGGACGGTCCGACCTCGCGGGCAAGCGCTTTGGTCATGCCGATAACCGCCGCCTTGGCCGTCGAGTAAGCCACTTCGCAGGATGCGCCCGAAAGTCCCCAGATCGAAGCCACATTGACAATGGCCCCCCGCTTTTCACGGATCATGGCCGGCAGCACCTCGCGGCAGCAATGGAACGTCCCGTCGACATGAACCGCCATCATCCGGCGCCATTCCTCCGTCGTCAGGGCGGTAAACAGCTTCTGCGACGCGATTCCCGCGTTATTGACCAGCACATCGATAAAGCCAAACCGCTTTACAGCCATTTCCATCATTCGGAGCACCTGATCCTCCTGCGCCACGTCCGCCTGCACGGCAAGTGCATCCGCTCCGCTGTCCAAGAGTTGCTTCTCCAGCTCATGCGCGGCCCCGGCATCCTGCCGGTAGTTGATCAGCACGCCGTAGCCCCGGCGCGCAAAAAGTTCGGCCGCTGCACGGCCGATTCCACGTGAAGCGCCGGTAATCAATACCGCTTTTCTGGCCATGCGGCCGCCTCCTTTTTCATTCCTGCAGCAGCACAGGCAGCAGCGCGGAATAGGCACGGAACGCACTCGGCAAAGCGATCTCCTCCGCCAGCTCCCGACTGTCCACCCATTTCCCGGCTGTTTCCGGTGTGTCTCCACTCACCTGAACACACCAGCCCTGCATGTGCCACTCTATATGAGAAAATACGTGTTTGGCCTCCTGTAAAGCAGATAGACTTTGCAGTGATAAACCGTATTGCCGTATTCGTTCTTCCATATTCTGCTGCGTATACCAGCCTTCAGCGTTCGGCAGCTCCCACAGTCCGGCCAAAAGCCCCTTGGGCGGACGCTTGCGCACAAGCACCTGTCGCCCTTCGGCCGCTGCACGGATCAGCAGCAGCACCGTCCGCTTCTCGATCCGCCGTTCCTTTGGTTTGGCACGCACCGGCAGTTCGCGGGCGCAATGTCGGGCGGACGCTTCGCAGTATGACTGAATCGGGCAGGCATCACAGTGCGGCTCCGTGCGCGGCAGGCAGATCGTCTCCCCCAGTTCCATGAGCGCCTGATTAAACTGTCCCGGCGCGTCGGCCGGCACCATCGTGCGCAGAATACCGGTCAGTTCTTTGCGCACCACCGGCTGCATAACATCCCGGTCACAGCAGAGCAGGCGCGCCATCACCCGCAGCACATTGCCGTCCACCGCCGGCACCGGAATCCCGAAAGCGATGGAGGCGACCGCTCCCGCCGTGTATTCTCCGATTCCGGGCAGCGCCAGCAGTTCTTCATAGGAGGCGGGCATTTCGCCGTCATAGCGGTCCATGAGCTGCCTTGCTGCCGCCTGCAGGTTACGTGCCCGGCTGTAATAGCCCAGACCTTCCCACAGTTTCATCAGCCGTTCCGTCGGCACCTGTGCCAGCGCACGGATGGTCGGCAGCTCCTGCATAAAGTGGTCGAAATACGGCCTTACCGCTTCGATGCGGGTCTGCTGCAGCATGACTTCCGAAACCCAGACGCGGTAGGGATCGGGCGTGTCCCGCCAAGGCAGCGGCCGGGCATTTTCCTTATACCACGCCAAAAGCTGCCGTACCCATTCCTGCTGCATACACATGCTCCTTTTTAATAAAACCACTGCTGATACCAGGCCGTATTGCGCAAAAAGAAAAAAGCCGCCACGAATAAAGGTACCAGAAGCCACCAGGCCGCATTGCTGTTCAGAGCAAGCGGCTTCCACGCCTTCCGGAAGGTTCGCAGCAGCATAAACAGCAGAAACGCCGCCGTCAACAGGAATAGGACAAACAGAAAGGGATTGTAATAAAGCGCCTCCCCAATCCGTCCATCCAGCAGCGCTTCGACCATACGGGTGCCGCCGCAGCCAGGACAACGCCAGCCGGTAAGCCGCTGAAACTGGCAGGCCCCCAGAATTCCCGTCAGACGCAGATCGAACACCCGGATCACCGCCGCAGCTGTCAGGGCCAGAGCCAGCGGAGACAGCGACAGCACACGGTTGCCGGCGCGGGTACGCCAAAGCCAGGAGAAAAACCCGCGCAGTTTTCCGTTTTTCGCCATTCTTCTATCTCCTCCGCCCCGACTTTCAGGCTTCCGATGCAGCTTGAACCGGCGCCTTCTCCTCCTTCGGCTTTATCCGATCCATCCGCTTTTTCCGTGTCTCCGGCCCTTCATATTTCAGCTTGACCTGTACCCATCCGGTGTATTCCTTTTTGCACCGCGGACACGTCATGTCCGCCATAAAACCGCGGTTGCGGAAGCGCCAGTCCCCTTCACGGTGCAGCGGCGCCCCGCATTCACACGAAAAGTCCATGTCCTCCGCATGCACATAAGGGCTGTTCAGGTCATGGACAATCGTCGTTTTGAAAGTAATCCGGCGATAAAATTCATCGTCCGCCCGGTAAACCGCCTCGGCAAACGAGCCTTCCTCGTAAACACGCATCAGGATCCGCGCCGTCAGCACACTGTCATCCAGCGCCCGGTGCAGATCCAAACCTTCCCCGGCAATTTCCAGCATCTCACACGCCCGTTTCAGCGCAACCTGCTGCCCGCCGGGCGCGCCGGCACGCGCTTGAAAATAGGCCTGCAGATCGGCATAATACGCCATAAAGGGTATGGTCGGCTGATGAAAGTAAAAGCGGACGTTCTCCATCAGCACCAACAGATCGGTGGTGCTCCAGGTAAGAAATACCGTTTCCTCGTCCCGGATAAACGCCGTCAGCCGGTCAACTGCCTGCGCAAATGTGATGCCGTCGGCCTCCAGCTCCTCCGCCGTGATACTGGTCAGATTCGTGACGATATCCGACAGCTTCCGGCTCAGCTGCGGCCGGATTACCACATGAAATTTCCCATCCGGCTGCAGCTGTTCATTCAGGCGCACCGCGCCGATCTCGATGATCTCATTGAAATAGCCGTGCGCCTGTTTGGAATAGGCGCCGTTCCATTCCAGATCCAGAACAATATACTGCATGACCGGTCACGCCATTTCGCCCAGCACGCCGCCGGACAGCAGATGAAAGTGCAGATGATGCACCGTCTGTCCCGCCTGCTCTCCATTGTTGGAAACCACGCGGTAATCGGTTATACCCAGCTGCTGTGCGATCTGCGGAATCACCGTAAAAATATGCGCGACCACGCTGCTGTTGTCCGCGGTGATCTCCCGTACACCGGCAATGTGCGTCTTGGGAATAATCAGCACATGCACCGGCGCTTTGGGCGCAATATCGCGAAAAGCCAAAACCTGTTCATCCTCATATACCTTGTCCGAGGGGATTTCCCCGGAAATAATTTTGCAGAAAATGCAGTCCATTTCCCTTTTCCTTCCTTTCTGCCCTTACTTCTTCAGCAGCCGTTCCAGAATATCGTCCACCGCGTTGATCGCAATATCCACCTTTGTCAGATCCTTGCCGCCGGCCATAGCCATGTCCGGACGTCCGCCGCCGTTGCCGCCGCAGATTTTGGCCACCTCACGCACGATATTGCCGGCATGCGCGCCCTTTTTCACAGCTCCCGGCGCACAGTAGCAGCCAAACGATACCGTGCCGGCGTCTTCCTTCATGCCGGCCAGCACAACCACGATATCATCCTTCGGCATCTCCCTGCAGCGGTCGCACATCGCACGAACCGCATCGCCGCCGGTTCCGGTAAAGGCCGCGGAAACCACCTGGATCCCCTGCACCGTTTTGGCGCCGCTGAACAGGCCTTCCACCTTCAGCGAAGCCAGTTTGGCCTTGGCGTTGTCCAGGTCGTGCTGCGCCGTTTTGAGTTCCGCTGTCAGCTGGGTGGCACGCCGGACGATATCCTCCGGCCCATTCGCCTTCATCGCCTCCGACGCCTGGAACATCAGCGCGTGATATTCGTTGAGCAGCGCCAGCAGATTGCCGCCAGTCACCGCTTCGATGCGCCGCACGCCCGCAGCTACCGAGCTTTCGTTGATGATATGGAACAAGCCCAGCTCCGCCGTGTTGGCCACATGGGTACCGCCGCAGAACTCGATGGACACTTCGCCGGCGCGCACTACGCGCACGATGTCCCCGTATTTTTCGCCGAAAAGCGCCATCGCACCTAGCTTGCGCGCCTCGTCAATCGGCATCTCCCGCACATCAACCGGCAGACTCGAAAGCACCCATTCGTTGACCAGGGCTTCCACCTCACGAAGCTCTTCCGGCTTCATCGCGGAGAAGTGGGTAAAATCGAAGCGCAGCCGTCTGCTGTCCACCAGCTGGCCGGCCTGCTCCACATGGGTTCCCAACACCCGGCGGAGAGCCGCCTGCAGCAGATGCGCCGCCGTATGGTTGCGCATGGTTGCGCGGCGGGTATTTTCATCCACCGACGCCACCACCGCATCGCCGACCGCCAGCACACCCCGTGTCTGGATGCCGACCAGGATGATAACGCCGCCCGCGCTTTTCACCGTATCCCGTACCGCAAAAGACGCATCCTGACAGGTTACCGTACCAATGTCACCGACCTGTCCACCGCTCTCCGCATAAAACGGCACGGTTTCCAGCACCACATAAGCGTCTTCGCCCTCAGCAACGCTGTCCGCCATGTCATTATCCTTGATGATGGCCGTCACCTTTGTTTCGACGCGGAGCTTTTCATAACCGACAAACTGATTCGCGATCAGCTGCTGGATCACGCCGTCATTCCCTTTCCACGCGTCGTTGCCGGCCTTTTTACGCGCGGCGCGGGCACGCTCCCGCTGTTCGGTCATCAGCTCGTTAAAGCGTTCTTCGTCCACGCTGACGCCCTTTTCCTCGAGAATATCCTTGGTCAGATCCACCGGGAAGCCATAGGTATCGTACAGCTTAAAAGCATCCTCACCGGACAAGGTGTTGCCATTTACGTTTTTCAGCATGTCATCCAACAGCGCCAAACCGCTGTCGATGGTCTTCTCAAAGGCCTCTTCCTCCACCCGGATGAGCTTTTGAATGAATTCCTTTTTCTCACACAGCTCCGGATAGGCGCTGCGGTTTTCCTCAATAACCGTGTTGCAGACCTGATACAGGAACGGCTCGTGAATGCCGAGCAGACGACCTTGCCGCGCGGCACGGCGGAGGAGACGGCGCAGCACATAGCCCCGCCCCTCGTTGGACGGCATAACACCGTCGCCAATCATAAAGGTGATCGAGCGGATATGGTCGGTAATCACCCGCAGGGACACATCCTTATGCGAATCCTCACCATAATTGACTCCGGCAATTCGGCTGACATGCTTCATGATATTCTGGACGGTGTCCACCTCAAAGAGGTTTTCCACACCCTGCATAATGCACGCCAGACGCTCCAGCCCCATCCCGGTATCGATATTCGGGTGATCCAGCGGCGCATAGTTGCCCTTGCCGTCGCTGTCGAACTGGGTAAACACCAGATTCCAGAATTCCACGTAACGGTCGCAGTCGCAGCCGACGCCGCAGGTCGGCGAACCGCAGCCGTGCTCTTCCCCGCGATCAAAATAGAGCTCGGAGCAGGGACCGCAGGGGCCGGTGCCATGCTCCCAGAAATTGTCCTCTTTTCCCAGCCGGACAATATGCGCAGGATCGACGCCGACTTCTTCGGTCCAGATTTTGAACGCCTCATCGTCGTTCTCGTAAATGCTCACCCACAGACGATCGACCGGCAGTTCCAGTACTTTGGTGCAGAATTCCCACGCCCAGGCGGTAGCCTCATGCTTGAAATAATCCCCGAAGCTAAAGTTGCCCAGCATCTCAAAATAGGTGCCGTGACGCGCCGTTTTGCCCACCCGCTCAATATCGGGGGTGCGGATACATTTCTGGCAGGTGGTCACCCGCTTGCGGGGGGGCGTCACCTCGCCGGTGAAATACTTTTTCATCGGCGCCATGCCGGAGTTGATCAGCAGCAGGGATTTATCCCCCTGCGGCAGCAAGGAAAAACTCGGCAGCCGCAGATGCCCCTTGCTCTCATAAAAGGAGAGAAACTTTTCTCTCAGTTCATTCAGACCTGTCCACTGCATTGATATTCACAATCCTTTCCCCAAAATAAAAACCCCCGTCCAACATGGGACGGAGGTTCCGTGGTACCACCCAATTTGCACCGCCGTAAAGCGGTGCCGCTCAGCGGGAATATTCCCTCGCCCTTAACGCGGGCACACGCCGCCGCTCTTCGCGGCAGAGCTCAGGGGCGGCCTTTCCCGTGAGAGGCACGGGCGGCCTTCCAGCGTCCGAACCAGATTCCTGTCCGGACAGCCGCCCTCTCTGCTTGCATCAACCGGTATTCTTCCCGTCACAGCCTTCTTTTTATCGTCTTTTATTATAGGCACGTCTTTTTCTTTTGTCAAGTCTCCGGAGCCCGCCGCAAAAGAAAAAAGCAGCCATCCCCCTCCTCCTTTTTGCGCATACACCGCAACAATCCACTTACTGTACGGAGGCGTATCCGCTGCTTTTCCGTTGGAGCCGTCAAAAAGACTCGCAGCCGACTGCTGCGGGTCTTTTTGACTTAATTGCCTGTCGTCTGGCGGGAAAGCGCAAGGGTATACAGATCGTCGCAGATCTGCCGGAATACCGGCGCTGACTGGCTGCCGGTACCCTCCGCATCCTCGGCGAGCACCACGATCGCATACTTCGGCTGTTCCGCCGGATAAAAGCCGGCATACCAGCTCTGCACAACAGCAGAGCCATCCTCATTTTCCCAGCCGGTTTCCGCCGTGCCGGTTTTGCAGCCGGCGCCGCCCGTACGCGGCTTTCCGCCGGATCCTGTACCGTTTTCCACCGTTTCAATCATCAGGTTGCGCAGTGTCCGCGCCGTTTGCTCCGAAAAAGCCCATTGTGCCGGAGAAACGGTGCTCGCTTCCAAATTTCCCTCTTTATCGACAAAGCCCTTCACCACAGAGGGCTGGATGACCTCACCATCATTGACCACCGCGGCAACCATCTGTGCAATATGCATCGGTGTGGCCAGCAGCGATCCCTGGCCGAAGGAAAGGTTGGCAACCGCTGCAGGGGACTGCAATTCCAGCTCGGAGGGCAGCACCGCACGCGCCGTTTTATAATTCTCCGCCAACAGCAGCGGCCGGTCAAAGCTGAGGTTGGTCGCCATGGTATAGAGCGCTTCTCCCCCGACATTCTGCATCAAATGTACGAAATACGGATTGCACGACTGCGCAAAGCCGCTGACCATCGACATTACCCCGTGCCCCAGACGGTTATGGCAGTGAAAGGGGATCCCGCCGACATTGATGCTGCCCTTACAGGTATAGCTTTCATTCAGCGGGACGCCGGCCTCCAGTGCCGCCGCCGCGGATACGATCTTGAAAACCGAACCGCAGTTATAGTTGCACAGCGCCCGGTTAAGCAACGGGGAACGCTCATCTTCCAGAGCATCCACCAGCGTATCCTGCTGAAAATCGGGAAGGCTCACCATCGCCAGCACCTGGCCGGTCGCCGGTTCCAACACCACAACCGCGCCGCGGTCGATATGCTTTTTAGCCGCCTGTTCGGCGATATATTGGATTTCCCGGTCGATGCTCAGCACGACTCCCGCTCTGGCATCATCCAGTGTATTCTGGATTTCCGGCGCAATTCCCTGAAGCGGCTTTCCGGAACCGTCCACCTTATACGTGACTTTTATGCTGCCGCTTTTGCTGTTCAAATACTCGTCAAATGCCAGCTCTATACCGGTGACGCCGTGGAGCTCATCCCCGTCGAGATACCCGAGCAGATGCGGCGCCGCCAGATCCTCACCGTACCGCACCGGAACGCTGAACTGACTGATGCCTTCGGTCGGCGCAAGCAGCCGGTCCAGCGTCAGCGTAACCGGTCGGCCGCTTTGCAGCCGGGCCGCCAGTGCTTCAAACTCTTCGGCAGCCAGCGCTTCCGAAAGCGCAGCAACTGCAACCGGATAGGGCGCCACGCTCACACGGTTCTGGGTGCCGGTATTCACAAGCGGCTGCATGTTCCGGTCGTATATGGTTCCGCGCGCGGTCGCAACCGTGACCGTCACCGTGGATTGCTGATCCGCCACCTGCGCCAGGCCGCTGTCAGCCAAATGATAGATTTTTATCATCAGACCGCTGAACATCGCCAGCAGCAGTGCACCGATAATCACCGAGCGTTTGGGCATAGCCGTCATCATCCTTTCACGTGCGCCGGCCGCTTTTCCGTCTGTCGGATCCACCGCCTGCCTTCGGGAACTGGTTTTCCTTAACAGTCTTCCCGTTTTGGAAAGGATTTAATCGGCTCATTTTTTGTCCGGCACCCGCCGCCGGACAAAGCTGCCCGGCAAAAACGCTTTTTCGCCGCGCACCGACAGTACCATCAGCGGATGCCGCGCAGCGTCGATTGCCCCGCCGTCCGCGTCAAGCATCTCCTCTGCCGTGAGTGAAACCGGTGGTTTTCCCGGCTCCAGCACCTCCAGCGTATCACCCCGCTGAAAAAAATTGCGCTGGGACAGGTAAAGCCTTCCGGCTTTCCAGCCCTCTACCACGGCCGTCACCTCGTAATCCTGCACGTATCCGCCGAACGCCGTATTCTGCTGCGGTGTACCGAAAAAGAAGCCGGTGCCGTACGGACGGTGGCTGATGGTATCCAGCTCCCGTCTGATCCAGGCAGGAGGCTGATAGCTGTCCGGATCCGGCGCCGCCAGATACCCTGCTACGGCGCTTTTGTAGGCGTTGGTGGTCACCGCGGCATAATACGCCGCCTTCGCCCTCCCCTCGATTTTGAAGGAGGTTATCCCGGCACGAACCAGCGCGGGAATATGTTCAATCATACACAAATCGTTGGCATTGAACAGATAGGTTCCCTGCGCATATTCTTCCGCCGTCAGCACCGTTTCGGGCATACCGTCGGGAATCACGCGGTATTTCCAGCGGCAGGGCTGCGCACAGTCGCCGTGATTGGCATCCCGGCCGGTCAGGTAGCCGGACAGAAAGCATCTGCCCGACAGAGAAGCGCACATCGCGCCATGAACGAAGCATTCGAGCTCCAGTTCCGGGGATGTTTTTTCCCGGATCATGGCAATTTCCTCAAGCGACAGCTCCCGTGCCAGCACCACGCGGGAGGCTCCGTATTCCCACAGGGCGTTTGCCGTCTGGTAGTTCATCACGCCGAACTGGGTCGACACGTGCAGCCGGCAGTCCGGCGCATACCGCCTGGCCATTGCCATAACGCCGAGGTCGCAGATAATCAGCGCATCCGCGCCCGCCGCCTGCACCGCCTGCAGAAAAGCCGGCAGACGGTCCATCTCCGCATTGCGCGGCAGCGTGTTGCAGGTCACGTATACCCGGCTTCCGTGCGCATGCGCCAAGCGCACCGCAGCCGCCAGACCTTCTTCATCAAAATTGCGGCTCGCGGAACGCATACCGTACGCCTTTCCGGCAAGGTAAACCGCGTCTGCGCCATAGAACAGCGCCGCCTCCAGCCGCTCACGGTCACCGGCAGGCGCCAGGATCTCCGGAGAATTTCGCCTTATCTCTGCCATTTTTTGTTTCTTCCTTTCCCGTGCATACCGCAAAACGCTTTTCTTTGTACAACAGCGGCCGGAGCCACACGCCCCGGCCGCTGTTTATCAACCGTGAATACCAATATGATGTTTCCGGCAGATCGCTACATGTTCCTCATAGGTCCTGGAATAATAGGTGTTGCGTTCGGCGTCATTGGCGAAGAAATAGTACTGCATATCCGCTTCATCGGTTGACGGGCTGATTGCCGCCTCGATCGCCGCAAGGCCAGGGTTGTTGATCGGACCCGCGGGCAGTCCCTTACGGGTGTAGGTATCGTAGCCTTCGGTTTTCATCTCCCCGCCTTCCACAATCGGGATCAGGCTGGTGACGTAGCGTGCGGTCGAATCGCACTGCAGATACGGGTAATTCACCGGATCATCCAGACGGTTGTGCAGCACGCGCGAAACCTTCGGCATATTCGCAAGGTCCGCCGCCTCGCCCTGAATGATGGAGGCGAGCGTAATAGCGTCGTCGAGCGTCATGCCGGCCGCCTTGAGTGCAGCCATATGCTGGGTATCCATCCGCGTCTCAAAGTTATCCAGCATTTTCTGCACAACGGTTTTTCCCGAGCTGTTTTTGAAAAACTCATACGTATCCGGGAACAGATACCCGTCCAGCCGGTAGATTCGCCCGCTGTGCTGTTCATCCCAAGCGCCCATTTCCTTTTGAGGCACCTGCTCCAGAAAAGCGTTTTCGTACTCTCCGTTGACCAGCGCGTCAAAAAAGTCGCTGGCAGAACACACGCCTTCCTTTTCCAGCAGCTGTGAAATCTGGTAAGCCGTGCTGCCTTCCAGAATGGTCACCCGCACCGTTTCCCGAGGCTTGGTCGTCTGCAGGCGGGCAATCATATTGCTGTACCCCATATCGGGAGACAGCGTAAAGGTGCCGACCTGATATTTCCCGTCCGCTTTGGTAATTTTGGAATACAGGCGGAATACCAGCGGCTGATCGATCAGCCCGTTTTCTTTGAGGATGTTGGCTACCGTTTCGGTGTTGGCCCCTGCCGGGATCTCCACATCAATCAGCTCATCGGACTTATTCAGCCCGGTCATATCGATGCCTCCGGTAATGGCAAAATAGGCCAGCGTGCCGGATACAGCCAACACCACAATCGCATAGATTATCCCGCGGATGCAGCCCCAGGCGGTGTGTCCCTTTTCTCCGGATTTTCTCCGTCCTTTTTTGCCCTTGCCATCCTGCGCATCCTCTGTCTCATCCGCCTCTTCCGCAGCGGCCGGTTCTTCCTTTTCTTCAGCATCCTCCGGCAGCGTGTCTTCGACCGGCTCCTCACCGTCTGACGGCTGCACACCGCTATGTTCTGCCGGATCGCCGGCCGTTTTCTCTTCCGGGGCGTCGTCCTCCAAATTCAACGACAGCTTAAAAGAGGATATCTTATCCTGCCTTGCCTGCGTCAGCGCAGATTCCTGCACCTCATCCGGTCTGAGTGTTTCCCCCATCTGGGCTTCCTGCCGCAGGCGCGCCATTTTTTCGGCCTCGATATCCTCCAGCATCTTGTCCAGTTCGTCAGCCATGTTGTCAACTCCCGTATCCCGTGTCGTTTTTATTTCGGCCTGGTCCGGCGCAGGAAGCGCTCGGTAACCAACAGCTCCACCGGACGGTCATAGCGGCCGTGCGGCAGCTTATGCCGGACGCATTCACTGTAGCAGAGTCCCACCATATTGCCTTCAAACCCAGCCAGAAAGCGGTCATAATACCCCTTTCCGTAACCGAGACGGAACCCTTTCCAATCATAACACAAAGCCGGCACCAGACACAAGCCCTCTGAAAAATCCGTCCATAATTTTTTCGGATCGGGCTCTGGCTCCAACACCCCAAAGGATCCCGGCCGAAGCTCCTGCAGGCTGGAAATGGCGTAAAACTCCATCGTACGGGTCCCCGGAACGCAGCGGGGCACCGCCACCGTTTTCCCGTCCTCCAGCGCCTTTTCGATAATCCGTCTGGTATCCACCTCGATAGCAGTGGACACATAGGTGAACAGCCGGCGGTTTTTCGCATACTGCCACAAGCCGGACACTCGCTGCGCAATTGTCTCATCGCAACTTTCCTTAAAGGCGGAATCCATATTTCTGCGCAGCGCTTTATAGCGGTTGCGCAGCTCACTTTTGATCGGCCGGATATCCTCTAACGGCATTGCATCGCCGCCCGAAGCGCGTCCGAAACGCTCCGCCCTTTCAGCTGTTCCACAATGGTCAGCGCAAAATCAATGGCAGCTCCCGCCCCTTTTCCGGTGATAATCCGCCCGTCCGCCACCGCGGGTTCATCGAGAATTACCGCACCAGCGCAGTCCTTTTCAAAACCCGGGAAGCAGGTGGCCCGCTTTCCATTCAGCTGACCCCGGTGCCCCAGAATCGAGGGGGCCGCACAGATTGCCGCAATATACCGGTCGTTTTCCGTCATGTAATCCAGCGCGCGCTGTACATCTGCCGATGCTTCCAGATTGCGCGTACCCGGCATGCCGCCCGGCAGCACGATCACCTGCGCTTTTGCCAGTTCCACATCCTCCTCACGGATATCCGTCTGAATACGCATCCCGTGAGAGCCGCAGATCCAATCACCGCCCACGCCGACGGTCTGCACCGGAAGCTCTGCCCGGCGCAGCACATCCACTGTGGCCAGTGCTTCGATTTCTTCAAAGCCTTCCGCCAAAAACACATAAATCATGTTCGTATACTCCTCTCTTTTTATTCCAGCGCCATTCCCATATAGGGTTCCCGTGCGGCATGTAGCCGCTTATCGCCTTCCCCGGACAGTGGGCACCACAGCCCATACACTTCCTTTTCCGCCGTGGGCGGCGAAAGCACTTCCGCTTTACAGCAGCCGAACCGACCAAGCAATTCCCGTACGGCTTCCTCCCGGCATATCTCCGGGCACAACAGCTCATGCACAAACAGTCGGCCGTCCCGCGGCTCACAAAGTGCGCAATTGCCCTTTTCATCCGCAACCGCGCCGCCGCCCACACTTTCGGCCATTGAAGCCGCGTAGGCCACAAGCCGCTCCGGCCAGTCCACGTATTCACCATTCCGCCGGGAAAGGTATTTCCGCCGCAGCGTCGTATAAGCGTCAGCAGAAACGGATTTCCATTTTCCAGCGGCTGTCTTTTCTTCTGTCGCCTCCGTCAGAACGCGGCGCGAGACGGTAAAAAACGGCTGGTAACCGAATCCGGCATAATAACCGATCAGACCCGGCTCGCCCGGATGCAGGAACGATGCCGCCATTCCCTGTTTTGCAGCCCTGTCAAGCGCACCGCGCAGCAGCGCGGCAAAAATCCCGCGGTGCTGATAATCCGGGTGGGTCGCCGCCGCATAAATATACTGGATCGGCAGCCGCCCGTCTTCACCGACGAGTTCCGCCGGCAGCATAAAAACCATCGAAACCGGCCTGCCGCCGGTTTGGTACACCAGCCCTTCCCCGCGGTGAAGCACATCGCGGAAAAAGTGCTCAGGCGCCTCCGGCGTATCTTCCGGAAAACAGGCAAGCCATATCGCTTGACAGGCTTCGCGGTCGTTCTCCGTAAAGACACGGATTTCCGCGTTCTGGTTCAGATGTTCTCCGTACATACATATTTCTCCAGCAGAATTGCCGGGTAATAGGACTTTTTCGCCCGGCGGAGCCCCTCAATCCCCAGATCATTTTCCCGGTTGATATAGGTATAGCCCCGCAGCTCATGCGAAACAAATTCCCGGTTGATCACCGTATACGCGCCGGCGTAATCCGGCAGCGCCTTTTCCACCTGCACGTCAAACACTTCGGAATTGATCGGCGATCCGAAGGTAAAGGCCACCACGCGGCCGTCCACCCGAATCAGGCCGCCGATAAGGCGCAGCTGCTGCCGTACCGACAAAGCCTCGCGAATGGCACAGTTTTCGGAACGCAGCCCCTTATCCTGACAGTTTCCCTTCAGGCGGCACCATTCCCTGGCCATTTCCTCCACTTCGGGAATATTGTCTGCGGTAATCGGCTCATACTTCCAGTCGTATCTGGCGGAGAACGCAGAAATGTGGTTGCGCTTTCCATGATATTTTTTGCCGGCGAGTTCCGCCAGATCCTCGCTGCGATACAGATAATCAAAATCGCTCGGCGCCGGCGTGAAGGTAAACCGACCCGGATACAGCGCCCCAAGCCGCTGCACCATTTCACTGTCCGCACCAAAAAGCTTGAGCGCATGGCCTTTTTCATGGACATATGCGCTGAGCAGCGCCATGCCATCTTCAAGGCTGCCGCCGATCGGAGGCAGGTAAGAATGCTTTTCCTCCTGCGATTTCACAAACAGAAATTCATCCGCACGCGCAATACACGTGTGGTAATATTTCCGCCACATAAAAATCGTCGCAAAAGCGTATTCACAGCCCATATGCCCTTCCGACGACAGCAGCGGCGTCATCCATTGCGCGTCAGCCGGCGTCGGCTCGCGGAAATCCAATTGCCGGGAAACCTGTAACAAATGCAAACTTCCTTTCCTTACAACAGCGGTTCAAGACAATGCCGAAGTTCCTGTGTAATGTCTTCCAGCGGGCGCGGCTCCTCCCCTTCGGCACAATCGATTACCTGCCAGCCCAGACGCTCGGCCGCGTACAGCGCCGATTTGCGGCAGCTGAGCAGATAGGCGCGGTCCCGCTCGTGAATATCCTTTCTGGACTCGTCCCCAGCGTAGCGCCGGGTCATCAGGCGCTGGGAAATGTGCGGCGGCATATCCAGAAAAACCACCTGATCCGGCCGGGGCAGCCCAAGGCGCCCGTATTCGTAATCCTCCAGCCAAGTGAGATAGGCGTCCCACTCTTCCGCGGGCAGCTTGGCCATCTGGTGGATCGCGTTGGAGGTGGTATAACGCGCGGCCAGAATCAGCCGCCCCTGCTCATAGTCGGCCTGCCAGAATCTTTTGTAGCTGGCATACCGGTCCACCGCATAAAACGACGATGCCGCATAGGCATTGACCGCATCCGGATCGCTGCCGAATTCACCGGCCAGATACATTTTCACCAGCGCCGACGACGGGTTGGCGTAATCCGGAAAGCAAATCTTTTTATAGCTTGTCCCACAGCGTTCGAGATACTCGCCGACGCGGTCAAACTGCGTCGTCTTCCCGCTGCCGTCCAGGCCATCAATCACCACCAGGCGTCCCATTTCAGCACTTCTCCTTCATCTGCGCATAGCGCCGGCGCACCTGCGTGGCCTTGCCGCAGGACTTGCTGCCCTCCGGACACGCGCCGCTCACGCAGGACGGACCGGCATTCTGAAACAGATGCGGAGCGACCTGAAGACACTCCGCCAGCATCTTTTCCGCCAGCTCGCGGATTTCCCACTGCGCACGATTGCAGCAGCGGTGCCGGAAAAAGTTCAGAAGGCTGCGCGCATTCATAGTCATCATGATTTTTGTGGTGCAGGCATTCGGCAGCACAAACCGCGCGTCCTCGATAGCCATCTTTTCCGCCGCCTTTCCAGCGGCCTTCTCCTCCATCCCGGCCTGCATGAGTTCTTTCTTATGCTTGTCCAGCAGCAGCGCGGTCAGGTTTTCGTAATGGCGTTGATCCTCTTCCATCGCCTGACGGTATTCCGCAGCCGCCTGCGGCAGTGCGGCGATTTCCGGCGGCACAACATATTCAAACGCTTTTTCCGCCACATAGCGCTGACTTTGTACGCTGTAAGATGCCAGCCGGTGACGGGTCAGCTGGGCAAGCAGCGAACGGGAAACCCCTTCGATTCCAAAGGTAAAGTTCGCGTGCTCAATCGGGCTTTCGTGACCGATTTCCGCCAGCATATCAATGAAGGCCGCCGTCTTTTCCTCGGTCAGCCCCTCCCGGATGTGTTCAATATCCGAAGCGGAATAACAAAGGCGCGCGGAGGAGGCAATCAGATGCTCCGGCGCGGGCGTATGGGCAATCAGCTGGACGTTCATCGGCATTCCCTGTCCTTTCCAACGCCGGCGCACCCACAGGCAACTTTCCGGCAGTGTCTTCATAATAATGATATAGGGTTAGTATAGCAGAATCCGCCGACTTCTTCAAGCTGTAAAGCTGAATAAAAAGCGATGCCCGGCGCAGCCGTGCATCGCTGGTTATACCGTTATCTTGTCGCGGATGGCCGCCAGCCGCTTTTCCCCGATTCCCTGTACATTGAGCAGATCATCCACCGAAGCAAAATCCCCATAGATTTCCCGGTAATCAATAATCCGCTGGGCAAGCGTTTCGCCAATGCCGTCGAGGGTCATCAGGGTTTCCCGGTTCGCTGTATTGATCGATATCTTTTCCCCGGCGGCAGACGGCGGCTGCGCGGATGAAGCAGATTCGGGCGCAGGCTGTACGGATGTCTCCGGCGCCGGTACGTTCGGCACGCTTTGGGACGTTCCGTCCGACGCGACTTCGCTGTACTTTACCCCATCATCCAGAAGGCTGGGCGCAGAAAGCGCTGCCATCATGCAAACGGCAACGCCCATTGCCAGAGCGGCCAGCCACAGCCACACGGTCAAACGTTTGTTTTCCACGCCCTCACCTCTTTTCCATTATTTTCATTGTACCGCCATACAGCAGGTCGTGCCGTGAAATGTGCTCACAACATGTGAATTTTGGAGGTCATCATGAACATTTTTATTGATCAGGGCCACAATCCGCAGAACCCTAACGCCGGCGCCGAATACGGCGGCGTGCGTGAACAGGATGTCAATTACACCGTCGGCGTACTGCTTGCCGACATCCTGCGCACCGTCCCCGGCATTGAGGTACGTCTGTCCCGCAATACCCCCTATGAACAGCTCGGCACCAGCAACGCCACCAGCCTCGCCGCCAGGGTGAACGCGGCCAATGCCTGGCCGGCGGATTATTTCATCAGCCTGCACTGCAACATCAGCGTCAACTATCCCCAGGCCAGCGGCAGCGAGGCTTATACGTATTACACGACCGGTCCCGCACACGATCTCGCCGTTTATATACTCGATGGGCTGAATAAGCAGACCGGCCTGCCCAACCGCGGCGTTATCCAGAATACCAGCCTGTACGTGCTGCGCAGAACCACCATGCCCGCCGTGCTGGTGGAAATGGGCTTTCTGTCCAACGCAACCGACCGGCACCTGCTGACCGAACGGCCAGATCTTTTTGCGCAGGGCATCGCCGATGGGACGCTGGAATATCTGCGCATGAAGTAAACAGGCATGTTTGCCCGACAGACGCATATATATGAGGATGTATATTGATCAGGAAAGGTATGTGAACAGCCATGAGTGTTGCGTTTTCTTCCGGTGACAATCTGCAGAAGATGATCGAAAAATATAACCAGGAGCTCATGCGCACCTATCAGCGCAGCGCACTTTCTCAGCAGCCGGCAGCGGTTCTTGACAACACCCCGCCCCCTGAGGAGACCGTATCCGCCGCAGCCGTTCCGACCGCGGCGGCGGACAGCGGACAAACGGCCGCGGCCATACAGGCTGAACCGGAGCCAGTGGTACCCGCACGTGTCTCCATCGAAGCAGAGGATGAATGGGTACAGGAAACCTCACCGGAAGACAATACGCCTTTGGCCGACGGCGAAGAAAACACCGCGGCGGAATCCCCGGACACAGCCGATGAACCGGAACCGACGGAGCCGACCGAACCGGTAGAGTCAGCGGAACCAGCTGAACCGCAGGAGCCGGCCGAACTGGTAGAAGCGGCGAAACCCCCTGCACCGGAAAAGGTTCCGCACCCGGAGGATGAGATCGGTCAGCTACAGGTACGCGTCTTCGCCGCCAACAGTGCCATTCCGATCGGTGACGCCTATGTAGCCATCACCAGAAACACACCGGACGGCGAGGAGCTGTTTATGGTCACCTCCACCGACCGCAGCGGTTTTACCCAGATCATCGAGGTGCCCACCGTCGCCCGTGCGCTGTCCCAGACGCCCGGAGAGCCGACGCCCTATACCACCTACAACATTCTTGTGCATGTCCCGGGCTTTTACACCGTACGGGACCGACGGGTACCGGTGTACAGCGGAATTACCTCCGTGCAGCCGGTTGAGCTCATCCCGCTTCCGGAGGGATATACCGAGGAGGAGGATATCACTTTTACCGAAGGCGGTCCCGCTGATTTGTAAATAAAAGGGAGTGACAAGCTTGAACGGGGAGCCGTATATCCCGGAAAACATCGTGGTCCATCTCGGGGCGCCGGAGGCCGACGCCCCCAACGTCACGGTGCCTTTTCCGGACTACATCAAAAACGTGGCGTCGAGCGAAATCTATCCTACCTGGCCGGAAAACGCCATACGCGCCAATATTTACGCCCAGATTTCCTATGCGCTTAACCGCTATTATACCGAGTGGTACCGCAGCATGGGGTACGATTTCGACATCACCAACTCCACGCGGTACGATCAGTACTATGTGCAGGGCCGGGACATTTTCGAAAATATCAGCCAGATCGTCGACGACATTTTCACCGATTATGTCCGCCGTCAGGGCAGTGTCGAGCCCTACTTCACCCAGTACTGCAACGGCACCACCGTCACCTGTGACGGCCTGTCCCAGTGGGGCACCGTTGAGCTTGCAAATGAAGGCTATACACCGTATCAGATTCTTACCCATTATTACGGCAACGATATCGACATCGTACGTGATGCACCGGTGCGCATGGCTACCCCCTCCTATCCCGGAGCTCCTCTGCGCCTTGGCGACGTCGGCAACGACGTCCAGCGCAAGCAAATCCAGCTCAACCGGATCTCCACCAACTACCCTGCCATTCCGAAAATCTATCCGGTGGACGGCGTGTTCGGGCAGGAAACGGAGGACGCCGTCCGCGCCTTTCAGCGCCTGTTCCGTCTGACCGAGGACGGTATCATCGGCAAATCCACCTGGTACCGCATCACCTATCTGTACACGGCGGTAAAACGGCTGTCGGAGCTGGATTCGGAGGGCATCTCCCTGGAAGACATCCAGCAGCAGTATTCCACCCTGCTGCGTCTGGGCGACTCCGGACCGGATGTGCGCGCCATTCAGTATTTTCTGGCCGTGATCGCCGCCTTTTACGACACCATCCCCACCGTGGGCGTAACCGGGGAATTCGACCAGGCGACCCAGGATGCGGTGATCGCCCTGCAGAACACCTTTGGACTGACCCCGGACGGCATTGTGGGAAGAGAAACCTGGCAGCAGATGTATAACGCCTACCGCGGAATCGTGGCGACCGCCGACGGTATCGAGGGCGGCGCCCGCCTGTATCCCGGCACCGCCTTCCGCCTCGGTTCACAGGGGGAATACGTCCGCCTGATTCAGGAGCAGCTGTCTTATATTTCTGACACCTACACCAGCATCCCCAAGGTTCCGGTCACCGGGGTTTTCGGCAATCAGACCGATGCGGCGGTCCGGGCGTTTCAGCGGCAGTTTGAGATTCCGGTCACCGGGGTGGTCGGCCCGATCACCTGGGATCGCATTGCACAGGAATACACCGATCTGACTGCGGGCTATACCAAGCAGGACGGACAATATCCCGGCTATCCGCTGGCCGAATCCGCCCAGTAAATGAAAGGAACGTGAAGCGATATGAAGTTTATGGAAAACGACCTGACTGTGGATCGGGATATGTATATCAGCGAACTGCAGAATTACCTGCGCACTATCGCCGCTTATCGGGATAACATCCCGGTGATCGGCGTTGACGGTATATACGGCCAGCATACCGCCCTTGCGGTTTCCGCCTTTCAGCACGGCGCCAACCTGCCGGTCACCGGCATCACCGATCTGGATACCTGGAACGCGATTTTTGCTGCCTATTCGGAAATCCGCCAGCGGCTCGCCGAGGCAGAAACCCTGCGTCTGTTTCCGCGCAGCGGTATATTGCAGATCGGTGACAGCAGCGATGCCGTGCATATGCTGCAGCTGATGCTCAACCGCGTCGCCGGCCGCTATATCAACCTGCTGCCGGTCGCGGTCACCGGAATTTACGACGAAGGCACTGCTCAGGCGATCGAAGTCTTCCAAACCTGCTGCCTGCTGGAAGCTGACCGCGGGAAAACCGATAAACGCACCTGGAACCATCTGGTTCGGCTGTATCATCTGGTATGAAAAAAACCTTCAGACTGATGTCTGAAGGTTTTTTTCTAACCGATTTTCGGTTTACCCGGCCAGCAAGCCGGTCAGGTTGACGATCAACGTGCCAAACTGATACACCATGAAGGATACCACCCATTCCACACAGGTCTGGAAGGTAACCGTGCCGACCGCCCATTTCCAGGAATTCATCTCTCGCCGCATGGCGGAAAACGCCGCCACGCAGGGCATATACAGCAGTACAAAAACCAGGAAGGATAACGCAGACACCGGCGAAAACACGCCCTGCAGCACGGTATACATTGCCGCATCGCTGACCGGATTATACAGGATCGTCAGGGTACCGAGCACCGCCTCCTTGGCGACAAGCCCGCTCACCAGCGCCACCGACGCCTGCCAGAAGCCAAATCCCAACGGGATAAAGAGCGGCGCGATCGCCTTGCCGATGCCGGCCAGCAGGCTCTCCCCCGACCGCTCGGGGGGCAGCATCTCCAAATGGCCGTTAAAGGACTGAAGGAACCAGATCACCACCGATGCCGCCAGCAGAATGGTTCCGGCACGCACCGCAAAATCCTTGATCCGTTCATACAAATGCATCCACAGCGTCTTAAGCGTCGGCAGGCGATACGGGGGCAGCTCCATAACAAACGGCGCATGCCCCCCTTTGAGCACCGTCTTTTTCAACAGCATCGCACACACGATCGCCACAAGAAGTCCGGTGACATACAGACAGAACACCACGAGCCCGCTGTATTTCGGGAAAAATGCCGCAATGAACAGCGCATACACCGGCATTTTCGCCGAACAGGACATAAACGGCGTCAGCATCATCGTCATACGGCGGTCCCGCTCGTTTTCCAGCGTACGTGCCGCCATGATGCCGGGCACCGAACAGCCAAAGCCCATCAGCATCGGCACAAACGAGCGCCCGGAAAGGCCGGTTTTGTGCAGCAGCTTATCCATGATAAAAGCCGCGCGCGCCATATAGCCGCTGTCCTCCAGAATAGACAGAAACAGGAACAGCAGCAGAATCTGCGGAAAGAAGGAGACAATGGAGCCGACGCCGGTCACAATGCCGTCGCACACCAAGCTGACCGCCCAGTCCGACGCCCCCGCGCCGGTCAGCGCGTCGCGCAGCCAGTCGGAAAACACACCGATCAGGCCGTCGAGTTTATCGGTCAGGAAAGAGCCGAACGGCCCGAAAGTGATAAAGAACACCAGCGCCATAATTCCCGCGAACAGCGGCAGCGCCAGATATTTGTTGGTGGCAATCGCATCAATTTTGTCCGACAGGGTAAGCTCACCCGGTTCCTTGAGTCGGGTGACGCACTCCGCGCACACTTTGCAGATGAATTTATATTTCTGATCGGCGATGATCATATCCCGCTCGCCGAATTTCTCCTCCAGGCCGCGGATGATCTCATCAATCAGATGCGCCTCGCCGTCGGTAAGCGCAAGGGCCTCGATCGTCGGCGTATCGTCGTCGATAATTTTTACCGCCGACCAGCGCAGGGCCATATCCTGCTTCATGCACTTCGGCGCGATAATGTCTTCAATGCGCAGGATGGCCTCCATCACCTCCGGGGAATAAATCTCGTCGGTGATATAGGTCGACAGGTATTCGCCGGCGTGATGCTCCCGGCGGTCGTGCAGCTGGTGATATATGTACGGTCGGTCCGGATAACGGCTTCGGATACGCTCGGCAAGCCGCTGCTCGTCAAAAGTATTCGGGGAATCCGGCCGGCGCTCCGCACACTCATGATACGCCCGGTCGACCAGCTCCTTGAGCCCTTTGCCGCGGCTGGCCGAAATCGGCACCACCGGCATCCCAAGCGCATGCTCGAGCTTCTGCACGTCGATTTCCACGCCGCGGCTTTTGAGCATGTCCATCATATTCAGCGCCACAATCATCGGTCGGCCCAGCTCAGCCAGCTGCAGCGTCAGATACAGATTGCGCTCAATATTGGTGGCGTCCACCACATCCATAACCACATCCGGCTTTTGTCCGATGACAAAATTCCGGGTCACCATTTCTTCCGCAGAATAGGGAGAAAGCGAATAAATGCCCGGCAGGTCCACCACCGACACATCCATTCCGTGGCTTTTCAGCCGCCCTTCCTTTTTCTCCACCGTCACCCCGGGCCAGTTGCCCACGTACTGGTTTGAGCCTGTCAGCTCGTTAAAAAGCGTGGTCTTGCCGCAATTGGGATTGCCGGCCAGCGCATAGGTATATTTCATACGGCCCGCCCTTTCCGTATCGTTGCTTTTTCGATCAATCGTCGGTCACCACCAGGATTTCCCTGGCCTCCGACCGCCGGATGCTCAGCTCATAGCCGCGCACATTCAGTTCCAGCGGATCCCCCATCGGCGCCGCTTTGCGCAGCACTACATGCGCGCCCGGCGTGATCCCCATATCGATAATCCGCCGCCGCAGCGCACCGGAACAGCCCAGGCCGACCACCGTTCCCTGTTCACCGATCTTCATATCGTTGACGCTTTTCTGTACGCCCATTAACTGTTCCGCCTTTCTCCGTGCAAAAAGCAAGCCCATGCTCTGCGCACAGGCTTTCCCGCTGTCCGGCATCTGTACATCCTGAATTATTGTAGCACTCCGCTCAGCCAGCGTCAACCCAAACATGCCGTTATAAGAGCAGCCGTACCGCCAGCGCGGAAACAACAATTCCCGTCAGATCCCCTGCCGCCGCAGCGGCCAGCGTATGGCGGGTCTTTTTGATACCGACCGCCCCGTAATACACCGCCAGCGTATAAAAGGTGGTTTCGGTCGACGACTGCAGGACACTGGCAATCAACCCCGCCGTGCTGTCGGTACCACAGCGGGCCAGGGTATCTTCCAGCACCGCCAGCGAACCGCTGCCGGATATCGGACGCATCAGAGCCAGCGGCACCACCTCCGGAGGAAAGCCGATGGCGTTCGCCGGCGCCGCGATTACATCAGCCAGCGCTTCCATCAACCCGGAGGCCTGCAGCATCGCCACCGCAGTCATCAGGGCGGCCAGCGACGGCAGCACCCGCACGCAGGATTTCAGCCCTTCCGCCGCCCCGGCCGTGAATTCGTCAAATACTGGCACCCGGCGGATCAGACCCGTCAGCAGGATGCAGCCGACAAACAGCGGCACCGCCCATCGGGCAATTATTTCGACCGGCATACGGCTTTCCTCCCTGTTGCTACGATGCGTTTTTTCCGCCATTTTCTGCCGTCCCGCAGGCGCTGCGGATGCCACAGCAGCCGCGCCATCAGCACCGCCGCGGTCGCCGAAGCCAGAGAGGTTACCCACACAGCCGGCAGAATGACAAGTGGTTCAGCCGACCCATACTGCAGCCGCAGGGTGGCAACCGTCGTCGGCAGCAGCTGGATGGAGGCGGTATTCAGCACCACAAAGGTAATCATATGCCGGGAAGCCGTGCCCGGAACGGGATTTTCCTTTTCCAGCTCCTGCATAGCCTGCAGTCCCAACGGCGTCGCCGCATTCCCGAGTCCCAGAAGATTCGCTGCCATATTCATCAGCATCGCCCGGCAGGCCGCTCCCCCTGTATCCAATCCGGGAAACAGCAGCCGCATCAGCGGTGCCAGTAGCCGGCTCAGCAGGCTGGTCAGCCCGCCTTTTTCCGCAATACGCATCATACCGCCCCACAGGCACATCGCCCCGCCAAGCGTCAGTGCCAGCGTGATTGCTTTCCCTCCGCCGCTGAGCAGGGCATTCGTCACCTCGTCCAGCCGCCCGTTAACCGCGCCGGCAATAATCGCCAGCAGCATGAGTCCCGCCCACAACCAATTCAGCACACCGTTCCCCCGCTTTATCGAATTACGGTACAGTATATGCGTCCACCTCTCTCCTCATAACTGGAAAAGCCGATGTCTGTCCGCATTTAAGGGGTTTTCCTCAGAAAGAGGGTTTTTTTGCAGGAAAAAGCAGAACTGTGTAGTGTATACAATAAATATAAAAATAAATTGTGAACATTTCTTGCCAACTAATTGACATTAACCGCCTGATTTGGTAATATTATGTCTGTCAAAAAGCGAAGAAATGTGTTGCAGTTTTGTACTGTTAATGGAAATTTGGAGGGATAGCAATGAAATCGACGGGGATTGTTAGAAGAATTGACGAGCTTGGGCGTGTAGTGCTTCCGATCGAACTGCGCCGGACCCTGGAAATCAGCGACGGGGATTCGCTGGAAATCTTCACAGAAGACAATACGATTGTGCTGAAGAAATACCAGCCGGCATGTATTTTCTGCGGCAATGTCAAAGATGTGTCCACCTATAAAGGCAGAAACATCTGTCCCTCCTGTGCCCGGGATATTTCCAGCAAGCTGCAGGGCTGATAACCATAAACCTACACAAAAAGAGTCCGCGTCAGGAGAGTAGC
>CAJKBW010000014.1 GCA_905198295.1 uncultured Oscillospiraceae bacterium
GCCGAGCAGCTCTACCTTGCCGGCGGCAACCCCGCCTTCATTGAAAAACTGCAGTGCCGTATGCAGAAGCACAACAAGTGCCGTCAGCGAAACTCCGCTGTCCGCATCGGCGCGCAGCCGGAACAGTGCACTCAGGCCGCCGCCCACCGTGCGGTGGTTGATCAGCATCATGACGCCGAGCAGGAACACCTCCAGTGCCAGGAAAACCGGCACCGGAAGCGGCAGAGTACCCAGCACGAACACCAGAACGGTCAGACCGATCAGCACCACTTCCAGCGCTGTGGTCAGCACCAGGCCGATCCAACCGGTACGCCGACGGTAATTCAGCTCGTTGAGCACCGCACCGGCCTCTTCATAGCTGCCGAAATCCTCGAGTTCTTCATCCTCAAAGGCTTCCGGTTCTTCCTCCGGTTCGTTTTCTTCTTCTTCACCGGTCAGCTTGAAGCCGCCGCCGTTTTCCTCCTTTGCCTTCTGGAACTGGCGCACCTTTTCTTCCCGTGCTCTGCGCAGCCGTTCCTCCCAGGCTTCGTCGGATTCGCCTTCCTCCTGTTCGAGCAGCTCATCCATCCGAATCTGCCCTTCGATGTCCGCGCTGTCTTCCCCCTCCGCAGATATACGGCCGCGGTCAAACGGCAGCACCATCGTGGGCGCCTGGCTCTCCGAACTTTTCGGCGTCGCTGCCTGTTTTTCCATCCCTGCCTTCTTTGCCGAAGCGGGGACAAAAATTTTGACATCCTCTTCCTCTTCGGTTTCCTGCTCATGCTGCACCGAAGCGTGTTTCATCGGCACCGGCGTAATCGGCACCGGCTTCGGACGCGGCGGCGCAATCGGCACCGGTTCCGGCCGAAGGGGATCCGGACGGACGCGCGGAAGCGGACGCGGCGTAACCGGGCGTGCAGCCGGAATCTTATCCGGCACAGCATGGGTTTTCAGCGGCGGAGCTGCCGTCGTCCGGGGCGGCTCAACCACTGTTTTCACCACAGGCGCTGCTGGCTTTGCCTGAGCGGCGGACGAAACCGCAGACACCCGCTGCTCTGCTGTGGACGCAGACGGCCGTTGCTGTACAGACGCAGGATTCCCGGACGGCCTGGTCTCCGGCACGCGCCGGATGGAAGGCTCAGCCTCCCTTTCCGCCGGTATCGCAGCCGCCGGCTGGGCCGGACGCTCCGCCGACGCTGCCGGCGCATTCCTCTCGCGCTCGCGGCGGCGCTCCTTGAGAAGCTGCGCCTCAAGCAGGATATCTTCGATATTCATATCGTTGCCCATTTCCCTCACGCCCTTAACGCCACCAAAAACGGGGCGGATTTTTCCTTACCGCGCGGAAATCTCCCCACGCTGACGAGCCACTTCATACAGCAGAACGCCGCAGGCCACCGACGCATTGAGCGACGTGATATGTCCGCGCATCGGCAGCTTGAGCATGAAATCACACTGCTCCCGAACCAGCCGGCCGATCCCCTGACCCTCCGAACCGACCACCACCGCGACAGCGCCGCGCAGATCCGCCTGACACCAGGTATCGCCGTCCATATCCAAACCGTATATCCATACGCCGCGCTTTTTCATCTCGCGCAGCGCATCCACCAGATTGGCCACCCGCGCCACCGGCACATATTCCACCGCGCCGGCCGACGCTTTATATACTGCCGAAGTCAGCCCCGCTGAACGCCGTTTCGGGATCACCACGCCATGCGCACCGACCGCCTCGGCCGTGCGCATCACCGCACCGAGGTTGTGCGGATCCTCCAGCTCATCGCAAACCACAAAAAAAGGCGGCTCCCCTTTGGCCTGCGCCGCGTCAAACAGATCCTCCAGCGTCACGTAGCCCTTACATGCCGCCACTGCAGCAATACCCTGATGCTGCGGGCCGCACAGGGCATCCAGCTTGCGCACATCCACCTCTTTGATCGGCACGCCCTGTTTCCGGCAGCGCGCCAGCAGTGCACCCAGGCTCCCGGAACGCTCTCCGCGCGCCGTCAGCACGTGATCGATCTCCCGACCCGCGCGCAGCGCCTCGCTGACTGCATTGCGTCCAACAATCAGATCTTCGTTTTGCCGCTGCTGATGATTTTCCTTATCCATGTGTCTTCCGCCTTCTGTTTCGGCTATATATTGGGGCCAAAAGCCATACTTTTACCGATTTTACACTCATTATAGCACATCCTCCCGAAAAATAGAAGAACCTGACGCAGGAAAGTTTTTTCTGTCCGCATACGCGGTGGATATCCGGTCAGAAAAAACGGCGGACCCTGACGGTCCGCCGTTTTTTACCAGTTGTCAGCCTCCGGATCCTCCGGAATGACCTTTTTGAGCGCTGCAATCGCACATTCGATCATGCTGTCATCCGGTTCCTTGGTGGTCACGTGCTGCAGCCACATGCCGGGCGCGGAAATGATCCGCGTAAGCAGGTTATCCTTCCGCCCGGCAAGCTTGATGAGCTCATAACCGATCCCCACCACAATCGGAAGGGTAAGCAGCTTGATGCCTGTGCGCAGCAGTGGGTTGCTGATGTGGATAAACATCGAGATGATAATGCCCACCAGCAGCACCAGGATCATGAATGATGTCCCGCAGCGCGGGTGAAACCGGCGCTGACGGCGCACGTTTTCCACCGTAAGCTCCTCTCCGTGCTCATAGCAAAAGATGGTTTTATGTTCGGCGCCGTGATACATGAAAGTGCGCCGGATGTCCTTCATCAGCGACACCACCAGCAGATAACCCACAAACAGCAGGATGCGCAGCACACCTTCCACGATGCTTTTGAGCACCCAGCTGGTCATCACCGGGAAAACCTCACCGAGCCATTTGGAGAAAAACGACGGCAGCCACATAAACAGCACCACTGCCAGCGCAATACCAAGCAGTGAGCTGAAGACCATGAGCACGGTCATCAGCAGCTCCTCGCCCTTTTTCTTCGGTTTTTCCGGTTTGGCCAGCTCCTCAGCCGGTGCTGGAATTCTCTCCGACAGAGCGGTCTGTTCTTCCGTTTCCGCCAAGGTTCCGGTATCCGGCACGGGAATCTCCGGCATGGACGTTTCCGGCGGACTGCCGGGTGCTTTCTCCCCCGCCTCTCCTGCCAGCGATGCTTCCGCCGGCTCCGTCTTTTTGGCCGGTTTTTCTTCCTCGTCCTCAAGACCCGCCAGCTCAGCCGAACGCATCAGGCATTTATAGCCGAACCGAAGCGAATCCACCATGTTGAAAATCCCGCGGATAAACGGCAGCTTCCAGATCTTTGCCCGCTTGCCCGGAGCGGTATCCCACTCTTCCAGCACGATCTCTCCGGATACATGGCGCACGGCCATCGCTGTGCGTTCCGGCCCGCGCATCATAATTCCTTCGATGAGCGCCTGACCGCCGATGGAGGTCTTTTTTGTCGTTTTCTGTTTGTCCTCTGCCATGTCTGCTTCCTTTCTGCAGCTGCCTGCACCGCTTTTGCCCGCGGTTCACTCGTCCTTTGCCGCCACCGGCAGCGTTATGGTCACCGTAGTTCCTACGCCTTCCTCGCTTTCGATCTCCAGCCTGCCCTTATGCCGGCGGACGATCTCATCCGCCAGCGCAAGACCGATGCCGGAACCCGGACGGGTACGATTGGCTTTATAAAATTTGTTTTTCACGTTGGGCAGGTCCGCTTTGGCGATTCCCACGCCGCTGTCGCTGATGACCACCTGAACGTGAGCCCCCATGTCCGCCGCCTCTACCCGCACACGCCCCCCGGGATTGGAGTATTTGATGGCGTTGTCGATGATATTGATAAACACCTGCTTAAGACGGTCACGGTCACCCACAATCGGCGGCAGCTCCGCCGCCTCCACATACAGCAGCTCGATGCCCTCCCGCTTGGCACGGTCACGGAACAGCACCACCGCTTCCTCCAACTCGGCGAGCAGGTCCATCCGGGTGAACTGCATCGAAATATGCCCGCTCTGCATCCGCGAAAAGTCGAGCAGCTCCTCTACAATACCGGACAGGCGTTCGGCCTCATCCGATATGACCTCCAGCCCTTTGGCGGTCATCTCCGCATCCCCCGCGCCGCCCTCGCGCAGCGTCTCGCTCCAACCCTTGATAGCGGTCAGCGGCGTACGCAGCTCATGCGATACCGAGGAGATAAAGTCGTTTTTCATCTGTTCCGCGGCCGAAATCTCTCCGGCCATATAATTGATCGTGTCACACAGGTCACCAATTTCGTCATCATACTTTTTCTCGATGCGGAAATCGTAATCCCCCAGTGCAATCCGTCTCGCCGCCCGACCGATTTCGGCCACCGGCGAGACGATCGTATTGACAAAATAGGTGCTCGACAGCATCACAAAAAAGATGATGGCCAGCCCAAACAGCAGCATCAGCACACTGAAAATCGTCAGCTGCCGGTTCACCAGCTCCAGCGAGACAACATACCGCACCGAACCCAGCACATTGTTCTGGCCGTCGCGGATCATGACCGTCATCGCCATAATCGATTCACCGTCCGCCGCACGGCCATGCCATACGCCGATCTGCTCCTCTGCGGTCTTCGCCAGCTCATAATCCGGCATCGTCTTCTCCTGCGGGACAAAACCGCTCGACGACACCACGGCCTTCCCGTCAGCGTTGATCACCTGAAGCTCCATTTTTTCCTTATCCCGGAATGCCTCGACAAAATCCCACGCGCCGGTTTCAAAATCGAAGGTCGGACTGCTGACATACAGGCTGAAGGTATTGTAGGCCTGTCTTGCCCGCAGCTCCAGCGCATTTTCCACGTTCTGATAATAATAGTACCGCACGGCGGCGATGGCGGCGATCTCCACCAAAACGAGCAGGAGGACGATGCCCGCCAGCACATTCGATGTCCAGCGGCGTGTGATCCCTCTGCGCATGGTCCTCCCCCCTCTTTTACGGCTCTCCGGTCAGACACTCCATTTATAGCCAAAGCCCCATACCGTCAGGATGTACTGCGGTTCGGAGGGCGTCTCCTCGATTTTCATGCGCAGGCGGCGGATATTCACATCCACGATCTTTTCTTCACCAAAATATTCTTCTCCCCACACACGGGTAAGAATATCGGTACGGCTGAGCGCTTTGCCCGGGTTGGCAAAAAAATACTCCATGATCTGGAATTCCACCTGTGTGAGTTCCACCAGCTGTCCGCGCTTTTTCAGCGTGCGGCTGCGCAGGTTCAGTACAAAATCCCCGGAGGTCATCTCCTCAAGATAGCTGACCTCATCCCGGCTGCGCACCGCCATCACGCGGCGGTGCAGCGCGTCCACCCGCGCCATCAGTTCGGAGGGGCTGAAGGGCTTGGTAACATAGTCATCCGCCCCCATCATCAGTCCGCCCACCTTTTCCATTTCCTGCGTGCGGGCCGTCAGCATGATGATGCCCATCGTTTCGCTGCGGGTACGCAGCTCACGGCATACGGCAAAACCATCCATACCGGGAAGCATAATATCCAGCAGGGCAATATCCACCCCGCCTTTTTCCTCATCGAATTTCTGCAGCGCTTCCTCTCCGGAACCGGCTTCCACCACTTCATAGCCGGAACGTTTGAGGTTGATTACCACAAACTCGCGGATTGCCGTCTCATCCTCGCACACCAGAACCTTCTTCATGCCAGCTCATCCCTTCCCCATACTCTGAAAACGCCGTTTCCCGCCATGCTCCTCAGTTACCGGACGCCAGGTCGGTCAGCGGCAGCAGCATATACCGTACCCTGTCCAGAGACAGCGCAAATTCACCGTCCGTCCGGAACCAGGCGCTGTACTGAATCGTTCCGGAACTTCCGACAAGTTGGAACTCTCTGCCGTCCAGCGGCCCAGCTTCCGCCGATACGGCATTTGCCGCGGCAGCGGCACGCACAATCAAAAACGGTTCCTTTTCCTGCGCATCCTGCAGCTGCAGTTCATGCTCATCGGCATCGTACGCCGCCGTGACCCGGCCGTCCCAGTTTTCCTCGATCCGCAGGCAATAGCCATCGATCAGGTTCACGATGCCTGCCAGATCCACCTGCGTCTGATGGGTGTCATAAATAAAGGAATTCCAATAGGTCATCCACATCGCATCCGGCTCCGTTTCCTCTGTGTAGCCGGGCAGCAGTTCGCAGGTCGGCCACTCTACCGCGCCGTCGGAATCAATATCCATTGACGGTATCATCTGCCTGCGTGCCGTCTGAGTGGTTATATTCACCTTGGCATTATAAAACGGTGCATTGAGCCGCTCACCGTCCCAGTAAATCAGTTCGGTGATCAGCGCGCCGGTATCCTTGAGGCAATCGATATAAATGCCGCTGACCGTATCGGTCAGCTTTCCCATCGAAAAGCGGACGATTTTCTGCACATAGCCGTCCAGCTGTACGGCGCCAATGACCGCCAGAGAGCTTTCCTGCAGGGTTTTCAGCTCCGCCGTCGTTTTATTCTCCGCCGCATCTATGGTAATCAGAAGCAAAGAATCCCGGCCGGAAGAGGTGATGTCCCCGACATACACATCGGTATACGTGCCGACACTGCGGGAGGTCAAGACATCTGCCTCAGCCGCGTACATCGTAATCTGCTGATACCGCGTACTGTACAGCGTCCAGCTGATCAGCAGCTCCTGCTGGCCATCTCCATTGAAGTCCCCGAAGCGAACCTGATCGATGTCGGTGCCTTCCCCAACAATATCGCTGACCGACACCCAGTTTCCGTCCACCAGCCGGAGAAGGTTGATATGCGTCTGACTACCGGATTCTCCCGGCTGATACAGCGCAATTGCCTCATCCTCTCCGTCATTGTCCAAATCCTTAAAAATGAAGGCAGAGCGGTATTCCCCGAATTTCGGGTATTTGAGTGTATAATTTTTGGCACTGACCGCACTGCCGAAGCTGTCTTCAAGCGCCTTCTGCACCTGTGCCTGACTGCCGCCGGCGTGGGGCGGGCTAAGCAGGTTTTCCACATCGCCGCCCAAGACACTGCACCCCGTCAGGAAAAACGCCATCAGCAGCAACGGCAGACAAAGCAGCTTTCGTCTTCCGCCCTTCATTCCTGCGCCCACCTCCATTCCATCGAATAAAAAAAGCGCCCCCGCATACTCCGTGCGGGCGCGCTTCATCCGTTTTACCGCAAGGCTCCGCTGTACCCTCATTTTAGGGCAATTCCTCTGCAAAGTCAATAGCGGGGGAACCGGACGGCAAAAACATATTTCGGTAAAATCAGCGAAAGCCATCAGCCGGCAGCGGGCGGCCAACTGGTGGCTCAGCACCTGAAAAATACCATTATACAGTAATTTTCCCTCCAGATTGTGATAGTTACTCACTTCTTGGATAAATAAATACTGCGCGGATAAGGACGCGACTCATCGGTCAGTCCGCCCAGATAATCCATACTCGTGTCCAGTGCGCAGGCCAGCCTGCGGCACTGCTCATGGGTCATATATCGCTTGCCGTTTTCAATTTTGGAGTAATCACTCTGACCGATACCGGTCAGCATCTGCATATGAATCTGTGTGAATCCCTTTTTCTTGCGTAATTCACGGAGTCTTTCATGCATTGTTATCACCCTCATTTATTATGCCGGACCGACCTGGTTTTGTTAGGGGTGTATTGACCTATTCGGTTGATTGCTCAAATGGCTACTTACTCAAAGCCAGCCGTTCAAGCTGATCGGCAGACTTCCGGATGCTTTCCACCTCCCGCAGAAGCTGGCGGCGTTTGGCCTCCTCCTTGCTCTGCTCGGATGGCGAAATATTGTCCAGCAGATAATCCGTTGACACACCGAACTGATTGGCCAGCTTGACAAGTACTTCCAGCGAAGGGGCCGTATGGTCATTTTCATACTGACTGAGTACCGTGCGGGTAACGCCCACCCGTTCGGCCACCTGCTTCTGCGTCAGATTCCTGGCCTTTCGCAGCTGCCTAAGCCGTTTTCCAAGTCCTCCGATCATCGATTCCACCCCCTCCCGTGATTTTCAGAAACAGACTGAGCCCTTTGCAGTACGGTTGCGTATTACTTTATTGTAACGTATTTTTCGCAAGAAATACGAACATGTAAAATGATTTATGTCAGCACTTCTTACATTTATACTCAAATTAGGAATTATAAGGAAATTTATGTGTAGATTTGGTAATCACGAAAGGCCGCACAGCCTTCATGTTCCGCCCGCGTCAGACCAATAAAAGAAGGCGGCAAGAATTTTCCTGCCGCCTTTTTACCGGATCACCACAATATTTCACTTTCGTGTTTCTTCGGACGCGCCATCAGCCTGCGGATGGCTTCTTTGGGCTGTTCGCCCTCATAGCACACCCGATAGCACTGCTCAGCAATCGGCATATCCACCTGCATTTTCTGAGCCAGCTGCCAAACCGTTTTTGCCGCCAGATAGCCTTCCACCGTACCGACGATGGATACGGCTTCCCGCGGGGAATGTCCCTGTCCGATCAGAATGCCAGCGCGATGATTGCGCGAATGCATACTGCCGCAGGTAACGATCAGATCCCCCATGCCAGCCAAGCCGGCGAACGTTTCAGAGCGTGCACCCATCGCTGCGCCAAGCCGCGCCATTTCGGCCAGACCGCGTGTCATCAGCGCGGCCTTGGTATTGTCTCCGACATCCAGTCCATCGCACACGCCCGCCGCCAGCGCCACAACATTTTTCAGTGCACCGCCAAGCTCGACGCCGACGATATCGTCCGTAACGTAAATGCGAAAATGCGGGTTCATCAGAATATCCTGTACCTCTTCCGCCGCCGCAATATCCCGGCTTGCGCTGACCACCGAGGTAGGAACCCCGCGCGCCACCTCTTCGGCATGAGAGGGACCGGACAGTGCCGTTACTCTTGCCCGAGGCAGCTCGCCGGCGATTACCTCGGTAAAACGGCGGAAGGTATTTTCCTCCAGTCCCTTTCCCGCATTGGCCACCAACGTGCCTTCGCGCAGCAACGGGGCGATTTTCTGCGCTGTGCTTCCCACCGCAAAGGAGGGCACCGCCAAAATCACCAGATCCGCCGATGCTGCCGGTTCCAGCGCATCGGTCAGCACGATTTTCGGCGGTACCGGTACACCGGGCAGCAGCTTTTTATGCTCGCCGTGACGCCGAATGCTGTCCACTTCCTCACGGAAAGCCGACCAAAGGGTCACTCCATGACCGTACTGACTGGCCATCACCGCCAGCGCGGTTCCCCAGCCGCCGGCGCCCATCACCATAATTTTTGCCATCCCGTCATCCCCTTTTGCTGATCAGGATTCCGCCTGCTTTTTCTTGCTGCCCAGCCGGCTTTCGGTACCGGCCGCGATACGCCGCAGATTCGGGATATGCTTGCAGATAAGCATCAGCGCAATCAGCGTCGCCATACCGGTGCAGAACATAACCACCTCCGGCGAAATCGCTCCGTACCGTCCTTCGACAAATGCCTGAAACAGCCCGGTGACGATCGGCAGAGAAGCCGCCGCAAGTACCGAGCCGAGCGACACCATCCGGGACAGCAGCACCGTGATAATAAACACACCGAGGCAGATCAGCGCCACCCTCCAGTCGAGGATCAGCATCATACCCAGGGTAGTCAGCACACCCTTGCCGCCGCGGAAATGAAAATACAGCGGAAACATGTGTCCCAGAATGCAGAACACACCGGTGAGATAGCGCGCCACAAGCGAAAACAAATAGGTGAAATTATAGCTGGAAAGCATGACCTCCGGAACACCTCTAAGCGCCTGCGAAACCAGCCAGCCGCCAATAACCACCGACAGGATGCTCTTGGCCAGATCGCCGACTGTAGTCAAAATGGCGGGAAGCGGCCCCTGCGAACGCAGTACATTGGTCGCGCCGGCATTGCCGCTGCCGAAATCCCGGATGTCCTTTTTGCTCATCAGCCGGGTGACAATGATCGCGAAATTGACGCTGCCCAGCAGATAGGCGATTACCGCCGCGCCCAACAACGCCGGCCAACAGTGCGCCAGACAGGTTTTCATCAGTTCCTGCATAACTTGCCTCTCTCCCTTTATCGGTTATCGCCGTCGAGTACCGCATCGATTTTTTCGGCCAGACCTTCCGCCGTCTCCACATAAACAATCGGCAGCCCCGCCCGACGGTAAATGGTTTCCATCACCTGACGACGGTGCTGTGCGGACGGCAGATGCGGTGCATCAAACTCCACCTCGATGAGCAGCCGGGGATCCAGCTTTTCCGGATCAGCCAGCATGAAATCCACATGTTTGGCACGAATCCGGCCAAAATATTCGTTCCAGTCACCGACATCCACACAGGACGGGGATACGGTGATAAAATCCGCCACCCGCACTTTACTGAGAATATGTAGGCCGCGCTGCGCAGCCAGCGGCCGCAGCGCGGTATACACCGCCATTTCCTGCTCACTGAGCAGAGTCTTGTGTTCATACGGCAGTTTTTCCGCAGCTTTTTTGCGCCGGCGGCCCCGAAAATATGCATACAGGCCATGAACGGCAAAAATCAGCACCGCGAGCAGGATCAGCGCCATGCCGATCGACAGATCGATAAGCGGCAGCTTTTCCGAAAAGATGTTCAGCGTCATCCCTTATCCCCCCGTTCGCGGATCACAAACCGCACCGGCGTACCCTCAAGTCCGAACGTTTCCCGCAGCTGGTTTTCGAGATACCGCTGATACGAAAAATGGAACAGGTCCGCCCGGTTGACAAAGCAGACAAAGGTCGGCGGGCAGGTGGACGGCTGGGTCATATAATAGATCCGCAACCGTCTGCCCTTATCGGTCGGCGGCTGAACCCGCGCAGTAGCGGCAGCCAGAACGTCATTGAGCATACCGGTGGAAATCCGGGTGGAATTCTGCTGGTGGACATAGTTAATCAGCTCAAACAGCCGATCCACTCTCTGTCCGGTTTTTGCAGACAGGAACACAAACGGCGCATACGCCATGAAGGAAAAATCCTCCGCAAGCTCTTTGCGCATGCGGTCCATCGTCTTGTCGTCCTTTTCCACCGCGTCCCATTTGTTCACCGCGATGATACAGGCCTTTCCCTGCTCGTGCGCAATTCCCGCGACCTTGGCGTCCTGATCGGTAAACCCGGCTGCGCCGTCCATCAGAATCACGCACACATCTGCCCGCTCTACCGCCATCTCCGCGCGCAGGATGCTGTATTTTTCAATGGCATCGTCCACCCGGCTGCGCCGGCGGAGGCCGGCGGTATCGATGAAAATATAATCCCCGTATCGGTTGTGCACTGCCGTATCAATCGCATCCCGCGTGGTGCCGGCGATATCCGAAACAATCGCCCGCTCTTCTCCCGCCACGGCATTGATCAGCGAGGATTTTCCTGCATTCGGCCGGCCGATGACCGCCACCCGGATTTCCTGACGTTCCTCATCTTCCGCCTCAGCAGGCGGCAGGTGCTCAAAAACGGCATCCAGCAGATCGCCGGTTCCCTGTCCATGCACCGAGGACACCGCGATCGGGTCACCGAGACCCAGGTTATAAAACTCGTAAAATTCGGCCGGCACCTCGCCCACCCGGTCGCACTTATTCACGCAAAGCACCACCGGTTTACCGCTGCGCTGCAGCAGGGCCGCCACATCTGCGTCGTTCGCGGTCACGCCATCGGTCACGCTGGTTACCAGCACGATGACGTCCGCCTGCTCGATCGCCAGCTGTGCCTGCCGGCGCATCTGCGACAGAATGATGTCGTCGCTGTGCGGCTCGATGCCGCCGGTATCGGCAAGCATAAAGGTACGCCCCCGCCATTCGCAGGGCGCAAATATCCGGTCGCGCGTGACGCCCGGCGTATCTTTGACTATGGAAAGCCGTTGGCCGATCAGCCGGTTGAATAAGGTCGACTTTCCCACGTTCGGACGTCCGACCACGGCTACTACGGGACGTGCCACGGCGTTCACCGCCTTTCTTTTTTCTTCCTGATGATTTACTCTGCACAGGCATCAGTACCGCTAAACCAGCACTGTGTCCTGCCGATATAAAAAGTGCTTACAGCAGCAGCGCTTCCACCAGCGCATCTCCGCCCACCGGCACCACCCTCACCGGCAGCCCCACCTGTTCCTCCACCTGCTGCGGCGTCACATCGTCGAGGAAACGATCCCCTTCGTGCCGCAGCATGGAATCCGGGAAGATCAGCCAGTCACCGTCACGTTCCCGCAGCTGATCAATCAGATCGCCTCCGGTAACCAGACCGGTGACATTGATGGTTTCCCCAAAAAAGCGGTTTTTCACCGCTGCAACCTCTGCATGTAAATTATGCCATTTTTCCTGCGCTTCGTCAATGAGGCTGCGCAGAATCGGTGCAAAAGATACGCCGGTGGCGAAAACCAGCCGGCTGCCCTTCGGGGTTTCCCCGCAGGCATCAAGCGCGGCACGGAATTCCGCGCGCAGCAGCGCCACCATCCCCACGCCGTTTTCCAGCTGGGTCATCTCGCCATAAAACGCTTCATCCGGAATCGTCCGGCCGGCCTTGAGATAAAATTCGTCCGCCGGATACACCATCCGGTCGCCGCGCCGGGCAAGCATCGTCTCCCCAAATGCCTCGATGCAGTCGATAACTTTGGCAGCCTCCTGCGGCGTATACATCCGCAGGGGGGCGAGTCCCTCACGGTATTTGGTCAATCCCACAGGGACCGCTGCCACGCTCTGCACCGCGTCGCCGAGCGCCGCGAGATCCTGCAGCGTTTTCTCCAACGCCTCGCCGTCGTTGACGCCGGGGCACAGCACCAGCTGGCAGTCCATCGGGATTCCTGCCTCGGCAAAACGGCGCAGCCATTTCAGGCTGTCTCCCGCAAAACGGTTGCCCATCACGCGGCAGCGCAGCGCCGGATCGGTGGTGTGCACCGAAATATGCAGCGGGCTGATATGCATCGCGATGATGCGCTCGACATCCCGTTCGTTCAGGTTCGTCAGGGTGATATAATTGCCGAACAGAAAGGACAGACGGCTGTCGTCATCCTTGAAATACAGACTTTCCCGCATGCCGGGCGGCAGCTGGTCGATAAAACAGAAAATACATTTATTGCGGCAGGAACGCTGCTTGTCCATCAGGTAGGTATCGAACTCCAGCCCGATGTCATCCTCTTCCCGCTTGCGCAGCCGGACGGTACGCATCCCCTTGGGTGTCTCCAGTTCAAGTGTCAGCCGCTCATCCATCAGATAAAACCGATAGTCGAGCACATCCTCGATCTCGTGCCCGTTGATGCGCAGCAGCCGATCCCCCGCGCGGATTCCGCGGCGAGACGCGGGCGAATGCCTATCCACTTGTGCAATGGTGACTGCCATACTGATTCTTCCTCTCCCAGTGCAAACCCGCACATACAAAAATAGAGAAGGATCATCTCCTCCTCTACTTTCCTGTCTGCAGATGAAGCCTTAGGCTTCCTTCTTGACGATCTGCTTGCCGTCGTAGTAACCGCAGTGGCCACACAGACGGTGCGGGCGTTTGTACTCGCCGCAGTGCGGGCATTTCATCAGTTCGGGAGCGCTCATCTTCCACACATTGTTGCGGCGGGTGTCGCGCCGCGCCTTGGAACTTCTTCTCTTCGGTACCGCCATCGTCAGCACCTCCTTACATGAAATCGGCAAAATCAAAACAGTAAGCTGCGGGCTCCCCCGCGTATGACCACCGTGCCGGCTGTATGCCGCACGCTCATGGAGTCTCTCCGTCCATCAACTGCGCCAGAACCGCGAGACGCGGGTCAACCTTGTCTTCCCGGCAGCCGCACAGTCCCTCGTTGAGGTTTTTGCCGCAGCGCGGACAAAGGCCCCGGCAGTCTTCCCTGCACAGGTGTTTTGTCGGCAGCGCCAGCAGCAGGTCGGTCACGACCACCTCATCGAGCTGCAGCTGATAGTTTTCCAGCAGCAGGAAATCGTCATTGTCCTCGTTTTCCAGCGAGCTGACCAAAATGTGTTCGGTCTCCAGCTCGCCTTCCCGCGAAAACGGCTCCGCACAGCGATCACAGCGCCCGTCGAAACGATAGCGGATCACCATGCGCAGGGTGACGACCTCCGCCGCATTGATGACCTCGCCGGTCACCCTCACCGGGCTTTGAAACGGGCGCTCGCCCTGATACTCCAGCGCGGACAGATCCAGCGCAGCATCCACAGGCAGGCGTTCCTTTTCGCCCATAAACAGCGGTTTCAGTTGTAAAAGCATACTCCACCTCAAGTGTCACGCCAAACATTATAGCGTCCGGCGGCGGGTTTGTCAACTGTTTTTTCCGTCTTACCGCGGTTTTCGTTCTTTTTCTCCGGCGCCTTTCACCGGCACACCCGCTCAAATCGCCCTTCGCGCAGCAGACGGATCAGCGCGGCGCTGTCCTCCACCGGTTCCGGCAGCAGGATGCCGGTGCCGCGCAGCAGTTCCCAAGCATGAAAATCCGACCCAGCCAGGCCGATCAGATGGTTTTCCTGTGCATATGCCAGCGCCTGTTCGTTGCGGTTGAGGTGGCCGGGATGCCCATTGTAAACCTCCATCCCGTCAAGCCACTCCCCAGGGCAGCGGGTCAGGCCATTCCGATAAGGATGCGCCTGCGCGAAAAATAGACCGTGCTCCCGGGCAAAGCCGCTGAACGACTGCGGGTCGTGCCGATACAGCTCCGGATACCGCAACAGCAGTTCTTCGGTCACGCCATACACGAGATAATCATTCGGGCTGTCGGCAAAGGCAATTTCCATGCCAAGCAACACCGTTACACCGCAGATGTCCCCGGCTTTTTTCGCCTCGTCGTAGCCATGCTTCCACACAGCGATCTTTTTCTCCCAAGTCCATTCCCCCGGCATCCGGTCAAAAATATCCATGCGGTAATGGTCGGTCACCACAATCCCGCTATATCCCTTTTCCCTGTATGCCGGCACGCTCTCCGCCGCCGGGACCTGCGCGCAGGGGCTGGTTTCCTTCGTGTGGAAATGAGTCTCAAACAGATATTCCACCGTTATCCCGCCTCCCCGGAAGCGGCTTCGTCCCGCTGCTCCGCCGGCGGTCCGTCAATCGGCTTGGGCGGTTCATATGGCTGCGCTTCCCGGTCGCCGATATCCCGAACGATCACAAACGGGGTCAGCTCGTCATCCTGCCCGGCGGGATTGTCGCGGATGAGCTCCGCAAGCTGTTCCGGCGTCCGGCCGCTCAGTCCCGGTGAACGGCCGAGAATTTCCACATCGATATCGTTGGCGTCCACAACCACGCACAGGATCCCCAGCTCCTGTTCGATTTTTTCGCAGACCTTATCCGGCTCCTTCGGGTTGAGCACCGCAAGCGTATGATAGGTTTCAAACGCCGAATGGCTGTAAAATCCGTCGATACCAGCGACATCTTGGCCGACGATCTTATAAAATACGCCGCGCCGGCCGAACAGGCGGCAGACCGCACCGCAGAAGCTGGCCCACAGGATCAGCGGCAAACCCTTCATATTGATCGCCAGCTGCAGCTTGTACGGCTCGTCCATGCCGATGCCGTTCTGGTTGTGGGTGGCGAATTTTGAGAGAAATTTCGCCCAGAACCCCACCCGGACATCCTTCATCTCCACGGTGTTGTTCTGGCACATGGAGATGACTTTTTCTCCCAGCGTCACAATATCGCCCGGCTGATACAGCGGCTGCACATACTGCCGCAGCACCTCCACAAAATCCTCCCCGCGCTCGATGAAGTGGGTGTGAACTGCGTAGCGCTCATAGCGTACGCCTTCCACCTCCCGCACGCCGCGGATATAGTACGTGACGCCATTTTCTTCCCGGCGGTTGACCGCCTGATTCCGGTTGCCCTCATACCAATAGGCCATCCTGATGAACCATCCTTTCCCGTTTGGAGGAGAGCCGGCGCTTCTTCCAAACCAACGTCCTTCCCGGTCGGAACGGGAAAAGGTGCTGCCGCAAACCCCTTCGCAGCAGCACCCCGTTCAGGCCGTCCCATGCAGCCTGCCGCTTTTTACAGTTCGGTTGCGTACTCCGCAATCCGCTCGGCAATTTCGCTCTTGTCGGCCGAGATCGACAGCACCATGTTGGTCTGCAGCTTGCTGAGCATCTCAATGAAATCCGCGAACGCTTCCATGTCGCGGCCGCCGATCTTCAGCGTGGAATCCACAAAAATATCGGTGATGTCGTAGTTGCCCGCGCACATACCGGCGATAAAGCCGTAGAACGCCTCGAATCCCTTGATTCCGTATTCGTCCGCCACCACGAGACGCGCCGCATGGCTGATGTCATAGGTCAGGGTGCTGTCCTTTTCAATGAAGATAACATTGCCTTTGGACTCCGCCGTAGCCTTGTTGCACATGTCGATCAGGCGCTTGGTTTTGCCGGAACCCTTTTTCCCCAGAATCAAAGTAATCATAGACGATTCCTCCTAAATATATTATAACCGCAAATGAGCGGCCCTAAGCAGAAATATCCCGTACAGGAATCAGCGGCCGAGGCGCTTTTCGAGCGCTTCGCGCTCCGCCTCATAGCCGGGCTTGCCCAGCAGCGCGAACATGTTGCGCTTGTAGCTTTCCACACCGGGCTGGTCAAACGGGTTGACGCCGAGCATATAACCGGAAACCGCGCAGGCCTTTTCAAAGAAATAAATCAGGTAGCCGAGATTTTCCTCGGTGGCCGCCGGAATGCGCACCACCAGGCTCGGCGTGCCGCCGTCGGCATGAGCGAGCACGGTGCCCTCGAACGCCTTGCAGTTGATTTCGGCCATCGTCCTGCCGGTGAGGAAATTGAGGCCGTCCACATTCTCCGGATCCTCTTCGATGGTCATCTCACGGGGCGCCTGTCCCAGCAGCATCACCGTTTCAAACAGGATGTTGGCGCCGTCCTGCACGAACTGACCGAGAGAATGCAGATCGGTGGAAAACACCACCGACGCCGGGAACAGCCCCTTGCCGTCCTTGCCCTCGCTCTCACCATACAGCTGCTTCCACCACTCGGACATCATCGCAAGCTGCGGCTCATAGCTGACCATCAGCTCCACCGCGCGTCCCTTGCGCAGCAGGATGCTGCGGGCGGCGGCATAACGGTAGCAGTCATTTTTATGCAGGTCGGGATCGCGCAGTTCCTCGCGCGCCTTCGCCGCGCCGGCCATCAGGGCGTCGATATCGCAGCCGGCCACCGCAATCGGCAGCAGTCCCACCGCCGTCAGCACCGAAAAGCGCCCGCCGACATCATCCGGCACCACAAAGGTCTCGTAGCCCTCGCGGTCGGCCAGTCCCTTAAGCGTGCCGCGGGCACGGTCGGTGGTCACATAGATGCGCTTCTTGGCTTCTTCCTTCCCCACCGTCTTTTCCAGATAATCCCGCAGCACCCGGAACGCAATCGCCGGTTCGGTGGTGGTGCCGGATTTGGAAATCACATTGATGGATACACGACGGCCCTCGCACAGCTCGAGCAGCTCGGCAAGCGCGGTCGAGCTGATGCTGTTGCCCGCAAAATACACATCCGGGGTATCCTTTTTCTTGACGTTATACAGCGGAGATTTCAAAAACTCGATCGCGGCGCGGGCGCCGAGATATGAGCCGCCGATGCCGATAGCAATAAAGATATCCGTATCCTGCTTAATGCGGGCGGCAGCCGCCTTGATGCGGGCGAATTCCTCTTTATCGTAGTTTACAGGAAGATCCATCCAGCCCAGAAAATCACTGCCGAAGCCGGAGCCGCTGTGCAGCGTATCGTGCGCGGCGGTCACCTGCTGCTGCATTGCATCGAACTCATGGGAGCGGATAAAACCCTCCGCATAACGGGTTTCCAAGGTAACGGACATGCTGCTTTTCCTCCTTGCGGGCCGTTCTCAGCCGAACGTCCTGCGGTCGATTTTTCTTGTTTTCATTTTACTATATTCTTGCCCGCTTTGCAACCGGACAAATGTAAATATTCTCGGAATATCCGTTTTTCTGCGGACGGAAAAGCCCCGTCGGTGTTTTCACCCGCCTGCCGTGCGGAAATGGGCCGCACCGCCATCCCACAGACCGCACCACGGAAAAGAAAAAATCCTTCGTCCCGTAAGACGAAGGATTCTGCGTCCAAGACATTACGCATTCGCTTTTTTAGCAAGGGCGGACTTTCTCCTGGCAGCGGTATTCTTGTGCAGGAGTCCCTTTGCAACAGCCTGGTCAATCTTCTTGATCGCCACACGGACAGCTTCCTGACGATCCTCGGCACCGGTTTCAATAGCCGCGTTGGCCTTTTTGATCTCCGTTTTCAGAGCCGAGCGCTGCGCCTTATTCCGTTCGGTTTTCACCGCGATGACCTTCACACGCTTTTTGGCGGATTTAATGTTGGGCATGGTCACACCTCCTCTGCTAATAAACATCTGATCGCCCCGGCAAATCACGTCCCGCCGCCGGCGGGTTTGTCCGGACGTGCCTGAGGACGAAAATTGCGCACAAACAATATTATCATCTTTCCCGCGTAAAAGCAACTGTTTTTTTCAGAATACCCGGCTTTTTTTCGCGGATACTAAAAAGAAGGGCATTTTTCCTTTGCTTTCCCGGCAAATAAACCGTAAAAGGAGCGACGTTATGCACAGACAAGCAGCACAGGCCGGCGAAATTGCCGGTACCGACCGGTCGATCCGCACCGACCTGGCCATGGAGGCGGCAGAAGCCGCCGTATTGACAGCGGAGGATATCGAGAAAAAGGACGTGACCCGCGGCGGCGTACACATAACCGATATCACCGTGAAAAGCGAGAGGGGTGAACGCGAACTCGGCCACAACCGGGGCCGCTACGTCACCGCCGAGGTGCCTCCGCTGTCGGACGATGACCGAAGTCTGGAGGAATATGCGGTAATCATCGGGGAATACATCGCCTCACTGCTGCCCAAAACCGGCACTGTACTGGTGGCGGGGCTGGGCAACATTCATGTCACTCCGGATGCACTCGGACCACAGGCGGCAGATATGGTACTGGCCACCCGGCATATCGGCGGCGAATTCGCCCGCAGCACCGGGCTGGACGATCTGCGTCCGGTGGCGGTGCTCACCCCGGGTGTACTCGGTCAGACCGGCATCGAAAGCGGCGAGGTGGTACGCGGCGTATGCCAGGCGGTCAGCCCGGCAGCAGTAATCGCGATCGATGCCCTCGCCGCCCGCAGCCTGACCAGGCTTGGCTGCACCGTGCAGCTGGCAGATACCGGAATCGCGCCGGGCTCCGGCATCGGCAATAACCGCCGCCGGCTCGATCGGGAGCTGCTTGGGATGCCGGTGATCGCCGTAGGGGTTCCCACAGTGGTGGACGCCCGCACACTGGTGGCCGAACTTACCGGGCAGGAGGCGGACGAGGAAGGTGCCTCGATGATCGTCACCCCGCGGGAAATTGATCTTGTGATCGACCGGGCCTCGCGGCTGGTGGCCATGGCAATCAACAGCGCGCTGCAGCCTTCCTATTCCCCGCTCGAACTGATTTCCATTGCCGTGTAATTTTCACACATACCCCCTGCGCTGTCCGCATACAGTGGGTAGTGGTGATGCTTATGCGGAAAGACCGAAAAACAACGGCGCAGAAGAAACATGCTCTGCGCATGGCGATAGGCATACTCACGGCGTCGAGCTGCCTGACGGCGGCGCTGATTGCCGTGCCCGGCGACACCTGGCTGTCGATGGGGCGCTCGCTCGCGATGCTTTCGGCGGGCATGCAGCAGCCAGAGGGCGGTGCGGTGGCGCTCAGCGAACGGTTTGAGCATCGGCACGCCGGCGGTTCCACCACTGCGCCCGGCCATTCCGGAACCACCGGCAGCACAGCCGGCGGCAGCGGAGAACAAAACCTGCCCGCGGATGAAACCACGGCGACGCGGCCTATTCCTCCGCGGGCCGGCGACGGCGGCGATATCGTGGAGCAGATGCTGACCATCGGCTCCAGCTTCGTGGAAGGGGTGGCGATCAAAAACATCAGCGGGGTATCCATCGACGTGGCCGAACAGCTCGGCATTGCCCCGGATCTCGGACTCACCGACACCAGCGAACCGCAGGTGCTGATCGTGCATACACATACCACTGAGGGATATATGGGGTACGATGCCGGCTACTATAACGCGGACGACATTACCCGCACGACCGACATGCAGTACAACGTCGCGGCGGTCGGAGAAGCCATTGCCAGCCGGCTGCGGGCGGCCGGCATCGGGGTCATTCACGACACCACAATCCACGACTCCCCCTATACCGGTGCTTACGACCGATCGGCGGCGACGGTACAGAAGAATCTGGAGCAGCATCCCACCATCCGGGTGGTGCTGGACATCCACCGCGACGCGATCAACAGCAACGCCACCACCAAGGTTAAGCCCACAGTCACCATCAATGGCCGGAAAGCGGCGCAGATGATGATCATCACAGGTGCCGTAAGCACCGAAGCGCTGCCGCATCCCAACTGGAGGGAAAACCTGCGGCTTGCCCTGCGGCTTCAGCAGTTGGGAAATACCACCTATGAAGGACTGATGCGGCCAATGACGGTCGGCACAGCGCGCTACAACGCCCACCTAACCAACGGCTCCATGCTCATCGAGGTCGGCACCGAAGCCAACACCCTCGACGAAGCCAAGTATTCGGGCCAGCTGCTCGGCGAACTGCTGGGCAAGGTGCTGAACAGCCTGAAGACCTGAAAGCGGCCCGGCTATCGGGAATAAATACGCCCTTTCCGGCACATACTGCCTGTGAAGAAACCGGCTGTATGTCGATCGGAAAGGGCGTTTCGCATGAAAAAGAAAAAAAGCCATATCCGCCTGCGGGCGTTCTGCTCTGCCTTTATGCTCACCTGCTGTCTGCTGCTGCTGGGCACCGGTTTCTTGATTGCGGATTACAACACCCGCCGGATGTCGTTCGGCGACGACGAACTGCGTATCGGCGGCGTGTTTCTGGATATGCTCCCCGAGGAAACCGACGACGCCATGCAGCTGTGGTCAGGGCGGCTGTGGACCGCAATTCCGGCGCGATGGCGCGCCTTTCTCTGGATGACCGAGGCTGAGCGTGCAGCCGCCGATCCGTTGATCGAACAATGGGAAGAACAGCAGGCTGCCGGCGTACCACCGGACGGACAGCAATAGCACGGCAAAAAGGCCGCGGCGGGAATTGCCCGCCGCGGCCTTTTGGGTGTTCAGCGCTTCCAGTTATCCATAAACCGGTCGATCAGCTCGACCGTCCCGTCAATACCATTGATGCTCGAATCCACACAAAGATGATAAGAAGTGGCCGCACCCCATTTTTTGTCGGAATAAAAATTGTGGTAATTGGCACGGCGCTTGTCGGTTTTGGACAGCGCCACCTCCGCATCGCGGCGGGACAGCCCGTACAGTGTGCATACCCGCTGAATGCGCACCTCCTCCGGCGCATGGATGAATACGCTCAGCCGGCGCGGGTCATCCGCAAGTGCGTAATCCGCACAGCGGCCGACAATCACGCAGGGTCCCTGCCGCACAGCCTTCTTGATCGCATCAAACTGCGCAAGGAACACCTGATGGTGCAGCGGCACATTCGCATAGACGCCCCCGGCGCCAAGAGCGGACGCACTCATGGAAAGCGAATACAGCAGGCTGCTCGCAGGCGTCTCGTCGTAATGTTCGAAAATATCCTCACTCATGCCGCTTTCCTTTGCGGCGAGGGTGAGCAGCTCCTTATCGTAATACGCCATGCCGCGTTTTTCCGCAATCTTCCGGCCGATTTCCCGGCCGCCGCTGCCGTACTGCCGCCCGATGGTCAAAATGATATCCCCTGCCATAAAAAATCCGCTCCTTTCTTCTGCACCGGGAAAGCGGTCCGCCTGCCGGCGGTGTAAGTTTTCCCGCAAAATGTAGTGTTCACGCCGTCCGGCGGGATTATTCCGCCGGCAGTGCACAGGGATCGTCGTCCGATTCACGCAGGTGGTTGAGCACCTCCGCCAGCCCTTCGCCGGTGCGGGAGCTGACCCGGTATACCGTTTGACAGCCCGCCAGCCGCAGCCAGCGCTCAGCCTGATCCGGATCAGCGTTCGGCCGGTCGATCTGGGTGACGATGCCGATCACCTCGCGGTTTGCAGACGCGGTCACGCAGGGCGGATACAGCGAATACGGCTCCGCCGCACTCAGCAGCAGTCCTACCACATCCGCTTCATACGAATACACCGCAAGCGCGCCGCCAAGCTGCTTGGTTTCCGCGTATTCCCCCGGCGTATCGATCAGCACGCTGCCGTAATAGACCGCCTGCGTTTTGTGATACACAAGTTTTTTGCCCAGCAGCGCCTGCGTCAGCGTGGTTTTCCCACATCCCGTGCGCCCGATCAGAATCAGCTTTTTCATGCCGGTGTGCCCCATCCTTTGCCTCGGTTTCCCTGCTTTCAGTTTACACCCGTCCGGCCGGGCTGTCAAACGAAATCAGGAAAGAACCACCCCTGTATAGTAATAGTGGAGGATTTCCTCATAGCTGGACCCCTGTCGCGCCAGATAATCGGCGCCGTACTGGCTCATGCCCACCCCATGGCCATAGCCCTGGACGGTGAAAAGAAAGCCGTTCTCCCGCCACGCCACGGTAAAGCAGGCGGAGCGCAGCCCCAGTGCTTCCCGCACCTGCTGTCCGGTCACGCTGACGCCGCCTATCGTCAGTGCTGTCACCGTCCCGGCCGCTGTACGCTCCGGTTCGCCGGCGATCCACCCTGACGGCTCCCCGCTAAGATCCATCCCTTCGGCAATCCCCTCCATAGCCGTGGAAAACTGTTCTGCGGTAAACGACGCCTCGGAGGAATACTGCGGAGACAGCTTATCCCCGGGGCTTGGCACCGACTGCAGGTAGGGATAATCCACACTCCACACCGGCACGCCGGTTTCGGTCGTACCACTGCTGATGGCATGGTAGGCGGCGTAAATCAGTTCCCCGTCATAGGTGAGCGTTTTCCCCATCACCTCGTCTACCGCATCGCAGATTTTATTATAATAGGTGTCAAAATTGTCTCCCCAGCGTTCCCGCAGACCTTCCTCCGTATACGTTTCGGGAAAGGTCGCGGGCACATCGGCAAAATCGGCCCCCTTGAGCGCCTCCTCCGGTTCTTCCCGCGCCCTGGCCCGCTTGGCAGAATAATAGGTATAAGAGGCTACCGCCTGTGCTTTGAGTGCTTCGGTATGGTAAGAGGCCGGCATTTCGGAAGCGACGGTACCGATGACAAATTCGCGTTCCTCCATTTCGACCACCTCGCCGGTGGCTGTATTCAGAATCTTAAAGGTAGAAGCCTCCTCCGGTGCCGAACTGGCATCCGACGCAGCGCTCCCGGGGGCAGACGGCGGTTTTGATGTGCCGGGGCCGGGCTTGTCCCCGTCCCGGCCGCCCAGTGCCGGCAGCGGCACGAGCAGCAGCAGCGTAAATACGATCAGCACCAGCACCAAATAGCGTTTCATTCCTCGCGTCATCCTTTCCTGATTGCCGCAGTCCTTTTTCATTGTCCCGCACCGCCTCAGCCGGATCCCCGTCCGTCTTCCTGGACGAACAAAAATGATGGTTCTTCCCGGCTGTAAGCCGTCCTTGTCCGTATTTTTCGGATAATGCACCATATCCCGACACAAAAATGAAAGATGCAAAATTGAAAATTGCATTTTCAAAAAAGATTCCGGGATTATTTTACCGCATTTCTTGACTTTTTGCATGCGGGGGTCTATAATTAATTCTTAATAGTCCCACAGAGCCTATTCACAGAGAGGAAGAGCATCCATGGACCGGACAGGGCGGCATATTTCCAACGATACATTGACAGCTTTATGCGATGAGTTCCAAAAAAATAACCAGATTGACCCGCAAAAATTTGAAAAGTACGACGTCAAGCGCGGCCTGCGCAATGCGGACGGCAGCGGCGTGATGGCGGGACTTACCCTGATCTGCAACGTGCACGGCTATGTGCTCAATGAAGGTGAGCGCGCACCGGTGGAGGGACGGCTGACCTACCGTGGATACGATATCAACGAGCTGGTGGAAGGCTGTACCGCGGAACAGCGTTTCGGATTCGAGGAGATCGCCTGGCTGCTGCTGTTCGGCAAGCTGCCGACCCGCACGCAGCTGGAAAAATTCCGGGAACTGCTTTCCGGCTATCGGGAGCTGCCCGAATTTTTTGCCGAGGATATGATCATCAAGGCGCCGTCGCCGAACATCATGAACAAACTCGCCCGTTCGGTGCTGGCACTGTATTCCTATGATGACATACCGGATGACCTGTCGATGGAGAACGTGCTGCGTCAGTCGATTGAACTGATCGCCCGCATGCCTACCATCATGGCGTATGCTTATCAGGTCAAGCGGCACCATTACGACCGGGAAAGCATGGTGGTGCATCCGCTGGTGGAGGGGCTGTCGACCTCGGAGACGATCCTGCGTACTATCCGTGCGGACACCAACTATACCGAGGATGAGGCGCGGCTGCTGGATCTGTGCCTGATGCTACACGCGGAACACGGCGGCGGCAACAATTCGACCTTTGCCGCCCGGGTTCTTTCCTCTTCCGGTACCGATACCTATTCGGCTATGGGCGCTGCCATCGGCGCGCTCAAAGGTCCCCGCCACGGCGGTGCGAATATCAAGGTCATGCAGATGCTCGACTGCATCAAGGCCGGTGTAAAGGATTGGGGCAACGACGAGGAAATCCGCCGCTTCCTGATTCGGCTTGTCAACAAGCAGGAGGGCGACCGCAGCGGACTGATCTACGGCATGGGGCACGCAGTATATACCCTTTCGGATCCCCGCGCGGTCATCCTGAAAAAATACGCGGTGAAGCTGGCCCAGGAAAAAGGCTATGGCGATGAATTCCGGCTGCTCGAAGCTGTGGAACGCCTCACCCCCGGCGTGATGGCCGAGGTCAAGGGCGCCTCCAAGGTTATGTGCGCCAATGTGGATATGTACTCCGGCCTGGTCTATCGTTCGCTGGGCATCCACCCCGACCTGTTCACCCCGCTGTTTGCCGTCGCGCGCATGCCCGGCTGGTGTGCGCACCGCATTGAGGAAATCCTCACCGGCGGGCGGATCATCCGGCCCGCGTACAAAGCTGTTGCTCATGCGCAGTCCTACATCCCGCTTAACGAACGCTGAACGTTTCGGCGAGAATAAAAAGAAGGTGTCGTCAGCTATGAAGGCTAAATGGGACGGTAAGAAAAAAGCGGTTATACTCACAACGGTGATGACGGCGGTTGTGCTGGCACTGCGCATCGTACTGATGCCGATGATGCAGGAAGCGCATACCGGGCGGTTCCGTCTGAGCTATATCGTTATTGCTGTCATGCTGTTGACCCTGATCGCTGCCGCGTTGCTGATCTGGCGCAGTGAAAAGCAGCCGGTGGTCATGGCCGGGCCGCCGCTGACCGCTGCCGCCTGCGCAGGCGTGCTCTGCGGCGCAGTGATGGCCTTTGGCTCTCTGTACGAATTCTTTATGTGGCAGTTCAAAGGCATACTGCCAGCCCCTGCGATGACCAAGCCCGGCAGCCTCCAGTATGCGGTGCTCACGGTCAGTCTGGCAGGCGGTGTGCTGGGCGGTATATTTCTGGTGCTGCTTGGACTGCAGTGGCTGCAGGAAAACCGCAGCCGCAGCGGCGTATTCCGCCTGATGGCGCTGGCGCCGTCCCTCTGGATATGGTTCCGTCTGGCACGATACGAAATGACCTATGCGAGTGCGGTTAATGTCACCGAAAGCTTCTATGATTTTGTTATGCTCATTTTCATTCTGCTGTTCCTCTTCTCCTTCGCCCGGTATGTCTCCGGGGTGGGCGAAACTCCTTCCAAGCTGCTGTTCTGGTATGCGCTCGGCACCGCAATGATGGCGATCAGCGCCCCGCTGACCCGGTTCGGGATGTATCTGCTGGGTAATACCGCGGCTTACAACTCCAGTGAGCTGGCCGGTTTCATCGATCTGGCTGTCGGGCTGTTTGCGCTCCTGTTTGCCTATGCACAGGCTTTCGGAAAACAGGCAGTATCTGTACCGGCTGATCCGCCGATTTTGGCTGCCGCAGAGGAACCGCCGGCGGCACAGACAGAAAATCTTCACGAGTAAAATCAAAGCGCTCTGCCTGATGGCAGGGCGCTTTGATTTGAAGAAAGACAAGCGACTGCTCAAAGGGATTCCGCTTCTGGATACCGACTGCCGTCTCTTTTTAGGCAGTAAATATCCACCAGTACAGCCGGCAACTTTGTCAAAACGCCTCAAAGGCTCTGGTATTGGCAACACCTGAAAGTATATAAAGCGTCCGGCACTTGCCACGCAGCGCTCCTCTTCTCCCACTCCAATCACCAATTATATCTCCCCGTTTTTCTAAAAAGAGGAACACCGCATGGCCTCGCTGCTGTGCATCGCGTTTTTTCCGATCCCAGCCTCTTTCTCGCTTTCCTTTTTCGCCGCCCTCTGTTTTTTCTTTTGTCTATGGGTCGCTAAAGCTTTTTTCGGATCTCTCTTCCCGGCAACAGCCGGGGGACTCTATACAACAAAACGGCAGTCCTGCTAACAGGACTGCCGCCGTTTTTGTTTTTAAGGGAATCAGATGCTTTCACCATCTAATCCGCTATCCGACTAGTACATCGGACCCACCTTTTCTTATTTCTCCTTGTATAAAACACGGGCAAAATCCCCGCCGTTCAGCAGCCGGCCTTTCTTTCCGGCAGCCTCCCGGCCCCTTCAGGGAGCCCTTTCGGCTTACAAAAGGGGTTCGTTTCTTCTGTCTATCAGCGGAAACGTCAATCGGAGTGATTCACCTCAGCGAATCCATTGCCCAGACCGTCTCTCGGCCGCTTTACGGCCGACGGTCATTCCATGAAGCTCAACGCCACATGGGACTCACCTTTTCTTTTCCTATTTTCCCACCGGATGACTTCCGGCTTCTGTCCGGTGCCCATCCGCGGGTTATGCTATTGTCCTGCGGGACAGCTGTAAAGCCGCCCGGCTCCTGTCTGTTTTTTCCGTTTTGCGGCAGACAGAAACACACGCACTTCTGATCGGTTTTTCCTGAAACGGGCTCAACGATACAAAAACGTATCTACGGAAGCCAAATCGCCTTGCGTCGGGAAAGTGTCTCATACGCTTATCGGTATTGCGCAGAACCTTTCGTTTTTAAGGCCATTGGTCGGTTCCCTGTCCGAAAGCCATTCTTCAAGCTTTCCGATCCGCCCGCCGCGGCGCAAGCCCCGTGCGGGCATAAGACTGCTCATCTATATCGTTGTGCATGGGACTCACCCCTTTCTCTCTCAGTTCACCAGCCTCCTGGTGTTTCTGCTTCTCTTTTCTTTTTGCATCTTTAGTATACCTCTTCAATTGTGAATTGTCAATAGATTATTTATGAATTGTTTTTTAAACTTATAATTTCTACCATCTGTGCAATTCATCTTGACGAGCGCCTTCAGACACGATACAATAGAAGCAGAACACGGGAGCCGCCTGTACCACAAAACAAAACACCGGCGGATAAATCCCGCAGAGAATGGAGACGATAACATGGCCGATGAATACGGACCTGATCTGGTAACCGTCCTGGATGACGACGGTAATGAGCACACCTTTGAGCTGATGGACGCCATCGAAACCGATGACGGACGGTTTGTCGCCCTGCTGCCGGTGTATGATGACCCCAGCGAGGAACTCAACGACGACGGCGAGCTGATCATCCTTTCGGTGGACGATTCCACCGGAGAGGAACTGCTGGTGCAGATCGAAGACGACGAGCTGTTTGAAGAAATCGCCGGGATCTTTGAGGAACGCCTTGCCGATCTGTTTGAAATTGAAGAAATGGAAGGCAACCCGGAAGAACCGCTGCAGTGATTTCTTTTCCTGCCGGGTACGCGGACTGCCGCTTTTTAACCCTACTACAGTTTACTATCGGGAGCTCGGCTCCGGGACCGGATTGCAGACCTCCCCGCCTGTGCGGGAAGAAGGGAGCAGGAACGCCTCGGGCGGGCACCCACCTGCTTTCGTTAGTAGCAGGTTATACCAGCGGCATTACGGCTCGGCGGGGATACTGCGCATATAAAAACCCGGTCCTCTGAACAGAGGACCGGGTTTTTCTGTTGCCGACCAAGATCTGCGGCAGCTTTTGCTGTTTACATCATACCTTTTTTATGCAGGATCAGCCCGACAATACCCATCAGACCGCCGGCCACCGCCACCGGGAACCACCAGAATTGCGCCAGCGGCAGTCCGGCGACATTCATGCCGTAGAAGCCGGCAATAATATTCGGAATCGAGATGACAATGGTGATCGAAGCGAGCACCTTCATCACGATATTGAGGTTGTTGGAAATCACCGACGCGAAGGCGTCCATAGTGCCGGAAAGGATGTTCAGATAGATGCTTGACATCTCAATAGCCTGTTTAATTTCGATAAGCACGTCCTCCAGCAGATCCTGATCGTCTTCATACAGCTTGATGTACCGCCCGCGCATCAGCTTTTCGAGTGTTGTTTCATCGGCTTTCAGCGAGGTAGAAAAATATACCAGCGATTTCTGAATATCCAGCAGCTGGATCAGTTCCTTGTTTTTCATGGATTTGCGCAGCTGCTTTTCCAGCGAACTGGACAGCTTGTCAATCTGCTTGAGGAACTGCAGATAGCGCGTCGCCACCCGGAGCATCACATGCAGCACAAACTGCGTGCGCAGGCTGGTCTGAACCCCCTTGACTACTCCTTCTGCAAATTCAGCGATAATGGCGTTTTCCCGCAGAGATACAGTAATCACATGCGACGGCGTAACCAGAATTCCCATCGGAACGGTATAATAGGACACATCGCCCTCGCTCCGCTCCGCAACCGGGGCATCCAGAATAATCAGCGTATTGCCGTCCTCCGACTCAATGCGTGAGGATTCTTCATCGTCGAGCGCAGCTCGCAGGAAATCCGGCTCCAGAGCGAATTGCTGGATCAGGCTGTTGATCTCCTTCTCGTCGGGATTGATAACATCAATCCAGCAGCCTTCCGTCTGTTCATCCAGCTGACGGATACGCCCGTTTACAGTGGCGTAATAACGGATCATGGCGCAACTCCCCTTTCCCGGGGTACCGATCCGTCACAGGCAGAGACGCACCCCGGAAGTTTTTGTTTTGTATGATTGTCTACTTCGACCAGGGTCAGGACTCAACCTGTCCACCTCCTGAAAAGAATTTAACCGGCAGATTTTCCTTTTCTGCCGTTGTTATTATAGCACACCAAAAACGCGTCTGGCAATAGAAAAGCGTCATTTAAGCGGATAATCCGCAATTTACAGCCTGCAGTCATAAAATATCGCGCAAAATCGGCCATTTTGCCTAGAATTCGCTGCTTATGGCGGAAAACCGGACAAAAAAGCGGAGAGGCTCTCTGCCTCTCCGCTTTGCAGTCGGCTTTGTCAATCCTTCTTCTTGCTGAAGATGGACACGATATCGATGTAGTCGGAATCCTCACGCTGACGCAGGAAATTCGGCACATCCACATCGGATTCCGTGTTCTCCTGCGCCGATACGGCCTGCGCAGATGCATAGGAATCATCCGGCGTGAAGCTGGTGGCCACAACCGTCACGCACATTTCATCATTGAGGGATTCGTCGAACGCCGCACCCCAGATGATGTTCGCATCCGGATGTGCCGCATTGGCAATCATGGTGGCCGCCTGATCCATCTCGTCGAGGCCGATATCCGGCGAAGAAGTGATGTTGATGATCACGCCGTGTGCTCCCTTGATGGAGGTTTCGAGCAGCGGGCTGGAAATTGCCGCCTGCGCTGCGAGCTCCGCCTTATCCTTGCCCTCGGCACGGCCGACGCCCATATGAGCGTAACCAGCGTCTTTCATAACGGCCGTTACATCAGCAAAGTCCAAATTGACCTCGCCCGGCACCACAATCAGCCGGGAAATACTTTCCACACCCTGACGCAGCACATCATCCGCCATTTCAAACGCCTGCGCCATGGTCATTTTCTGTTCACTGACCATTTTCAGGCGTTCATTGGGGATTACCACCAGACTATCCACCTGCTCACGCAGATTGGCAATGCCGGATTCCGCCTGCGACATGCGGCGGCGTCCCTCAAAATTAAACGGCTTAGTAACAATACCAACCGTCAGGATGCCGAGATCACGCGCAATTTCCGCAACAACCGGCGCGGCACCGGTCCCAGTGCCGCCGCCCATACCGGCAGTAATGAACACCATATCGGTTCCTTTGAGAGCAGCCGCGATTTCCTCCCGGCTTTCCTCCGCTGCACGCTGTCCTTTTTCCGGATTGGATCCGGCGCCGAGCCCATGGGTCAGCTTCTCGCCGATCTGAATTTTCTGGCTGGCCTGGGAATTGCGCAGCGCCTGACGGTCGGTGTTGATAGAGATAAATTCCAGACCTTCCGCGCCGTGCCGGACCATACGGTTAATGGCGTTTCCGCCGCCGCCGCCCACACCGACGACTTTTATCTGTACTTCCTTTTCGAAATCGTCTTCAAACTGGAACCCCATGAGACTTCCCTCCACCTTTTTATTCCTGCGGACAATGCCGCGAAGCGTTCTGATTCAGCAAGCTACAAGAGCTTTCTTTGATTTTACCACGACTGTAAAGCAAATTCAACCGGTTATCTCGCAATTCACGCTATATTTATAAATTTTTTTCAAAAGTGCAGGCCCATGCACAATATGTAGCGTTATCATGCCGCCGGCTCGCTTTCCGGCGCGCCACCGCTCTCCGGAGAGGACGGATTACCGCTTTCCGGTCCGGATGAGCCGCTGCTATCCGGATCCGTCGGAGTGGATGTTTCACTGTCCAACACATCCTGCGGCGTGTAAAACAGCTTGTTGTTGTCCGAATCCGAATCGGAATAGGAACGGAGATCGATCTGGCCGGCAATACCGTAGCCCTGCGACTTCTGCAGCAGTGCCAGCGATGTGGCCAGCACGTTGATCTCCTTATACAGATTCGATTCATTGCCAAGCCGGATGACAATTCGGTTTTTCCAGTTCAGCCGTATATCTGCCTTGTTGGAGATGTCGATCTCCACAATCTCTTCGGTCAGGTCGACAGCCGGCAATTCTTCCGCCTCTTTGGCTTCCTGGCGGAAATCCGCAAAGGCCGTCAGCAGTGTGCGGATAATCCGTAAACTCTCCTCATCCATCGCCGTCCCGCCGATTGCCGCCGTTTCCGGTGTCACGCCCTTAAAATACAGATACCGCGGTGGGCGGTCTCCCTCAACCGGAAGCGTCTCTAGTGCTTTTCCGTTGCTGCCCACCACTATCCAGGAACCATCCGCATACCTTGCGCCGATAGCTTCCACTTCTTTAAGCGCAATACGGACGGTACCAAAGGATACCTTTTGGATATCCACCGTTTCCAAATAGGGAAATGTGCTGAGCACGTTCTGGGCCGCCAGCTTCAGGTTAAGGGAAAACACGCTTTGCCCGACACGTATGCCGCTCGCCTGTATGATCGCCTGCTCATCGTAGCGCGTATCGCCCTCCACCAGAATTTCCTGCACACCAAAAGCCGAGGGCTTTTCCGAAACCTCTGCGGCATCGGGATTGCGGCCCTGATGTGCCTGTACAATCAGCAGGGCTGTAAGCCCCGCGCTCACAGCCAAAATCGCGGCAAAAAGGATAATCGCCATATGAAAGCGGCTGATTCGGCGCTTTTTTTTAACTGTGGTTTTTCCTAATTTTTTCTTTTCCTTCATCTGCCTGTCTCCGTCCCGAATTACTCTACCCTGCGGATCACGGCTCCGGCTCCCGCAAGACACGCCTCAATATTTTCGTAACCACGGTCAATATGCTGCAGATCAGTAACCTCCGTCACACCGGAAGCGGCAAGCCCCGCGACAACCAGCGCGGCACCGCCCCGCAGATCGGTGCACATCACCTGTGCGCCCGACAACCGGGGGATCCCCTCTACCACTGCCATGCGGCCTTCGACCTTGATATGTGCGCCCATCCGAGTGAGCTCATCCACATGGCGGAACCGATTTTCAAAAATTGTCTCCACAAACACGCTTGTGCCCTGACCCACACAGGCCATCGCCATGATCGGCGCCTGTGCATCAGTAGGGAATCCTGGATATGGCATGGTTCGGACAGTCTGCAGCGCACGCAGCCGCTCAGGCGCCTCGATCCGCAGCTCCCGGCTGCGCACATCCAGCCGGCAGCCGGCCTCCTCAAACACCGGCAGCACCGCCGCTGCATGCACCGGGCAAATCCCACGCAGCACCAGCCGGCCGCCGGTCACCGCGGCAGCGGCCATATAGGTGGCCAGCTCAATGCGGTCGGGGATCACACTGTGTCGGCAGCCATGCAGACGCTCGACCCCTTCGATGGTGATTGTACCGTCGCCCGCCCCCGCAATGCGCGCCCCACAGGCGTTCAGGTAATCACACAGATCACTGATCTCCGGCTCCCGGGCCGCATTGACGATTACGGTGGTGCCTTCGGCCGTCGCTGCGGCCAGCAGTATGTTTTCGGTTGCCCCCACACTCGGCATAGCTAACGTAATGGTCGTCCCTTTAAGACGGCCGGGCACCTTGCAGTTCAGCCGGCCGCCTTCCTCCTCAATCACCAGTCCCAGCTTGCGCAGCGCCGACAAGTGGAGGTCAATCGGCCGTGGACCGAGCTCGCATCCGCCGGGAAATGACATCTGCGCCGCACCGGCCCGCGCAGCGATGGCGCCGAGGAAGACAATGGAAGAGCGCATCTCCCGCATCAGGCTGTCCGGGACACTGCTGTGGTTCATGCCGGAGGGATCCACCCTCACACAGTTTTTTTCCTGTTCCACACGGCAGCCCAGACAGCGCAGTATGGCCACCGAGGCCCGGACGTCCGACAGCGCGGGACAGTTGGTGATTTCGCTCGTTCCGTCGGCCAAAAGCGTGGCGGCCAGAATTGGCAGCGCACCGTTTTTGGCTCCGTGGATCACGATTTCGCCATCGAGTTTATGTAGTCCCTCGATCATCAGTTTCGCCATGTCACACACCCCTTCATCGCGGGGTGATCCCCCGCCGTATACAGACAGGGGCCGACACTTGCGCCCCCAATCCCTGCAAAACCATCCTATGCCGCAAGGCGGCGGGTGGTGAAAAAGGAGGGGAGCCAGCAGATAACCGGGGAACCATTCTTTTATTTTTTATTTTTCAGCGTCTCCAGAACCACCGCATAAATGCGGTCATCCGCATCCAGGATCGCGGCCTTCCGGGCATTTTCGCCCATCTCACGCCGCTTATCCGGAGAAAGCACAATCGTGCGTATCGCCTCCCACAGCCGGTCAACGGTGAGATCTTTCTCCTCGATGCAGACCGCCGCACCGCGTTTTGCGAGTGCCATCGCATTATGATACTGATGATTTTCCGCGACATTTGGAGACGGGATAAGTACCGAAGGTTTGCCGGCTGCGGGCAGTTCACTCAGCGTCATCGCCCCGCAGCGGCAGACCACCAGATCCGCGGCCGCCATACAGCGCGGCATGTCCTTTATATATTCTCGCACACTGAACCCCTGTCCGTCAAGAGGCACACCTTTTTCCTGCAGCAGTTTGCTGTACGTCTCCCACCCGCTGCGGCCGGTCGCGTGGATATGCTGAACATCGCCCGCATGAAAGCTCCGTTCCAGCACCTCAGCCATCGTCCGGTTGATGCGTTCCGCGCCAAGACTACCGCCGAAGGAAAGCACCAGTGGACGGGAATCCATCCCCAACTCCCGCCGGGCCCGTTCGCGGTCATACTGCAGAAAATCCGGACGGATAGGATTTCCGGTAACCACCGCACGGCAGCCCTCCGGCAGGTGTTTTTTTGCCGCCTCATCGGCCAGCATAACGGCGGCTGCGGTTTTCGCGAGTATCTTCACCGTCATGCCGGGAAACGCATTCGACTCGTGCAGCAGCACCGGGACGCCCATTTTGGCCGCCTTGCGCAGAATCGGCCCACTGACATAGCCGCCGGTACCGATGGCAATATCCGGCCGGAACTCCCGGATGATTTTGGTGCATGCCGAGCCGGCCGTCACCGCGTGAACCGCTGCCGAGACGTTGCGTCCCACATTTTTCAGCGAAATCCGGCGCTGGAATCCACGCACGTCCACTGTACGGATGGCATACCCCGCCTCCGGAACCAGCCGTGTTTCCATCCGCCCCTTCGCACCGACAAACAGAAATTCCGCATCTGGCTGCTCCCGGCGGATTTTATCGGCGATTGCCAGAGCCGGATTGATATGTCCTGCGGTGCCGCCGCCTGTCATCAATACACGCACCGGCTGTACCCCCTTCAGTTTATATGTATGGTCCTCATGGAAAAGCCCCGCGGCCATGCCGCGGGGCATCGCAATCGGTTTTGCAGACTATTTTCCCGCCCTCGGGAGATCCCGTGCCGGCCCCGCTACCCCTTCTCTGCCCGACTGTGCCGGGATATAGCCAGAACCACGCCCATCTGCGCGAGCAGCATAATCAGCGAGGTGCCGCCGTAGCTGAAAAACGGCAGGCTGATGCCGGTGTTCGGAATGGTATTGCTTACCACCGCGATATTCAGGATAACCTGTACGCCAACCTGGGCAGTCAGCCCGATCGCCAGCAGCGAACCGAATTTATCCGGGGATTTCATGCCGATTGTGATGCCGCGCCACACCAGCAGCGCAAACAGCAGGATCACAAGCACGGCGCCGATAAAACCCATTTCCTCGCAGACGACCGCGAAAATAAAGTCGTTGTGAGGCTCCGGGAGGAACAGGTGTTTCTGGCGGGAGTTGCCCAGCCCTTGTCCCATCAGGCCGCCGGAACCGATAGCATAGAGCGACTGGATGGTCTGCCATGCTTCATCCCGGTTGGTCGCGTAAGCCTCAAACGGATGCAGCCAGACGTTGATGCGGTCCTGTTCATAGCCGCGGAATACGACCATGTACACCACCGCGCCGACGCCAAGCCCCATCGTACCCAGCAGATAACCAAGACGCGTGCCGCCGACATACATCATGATCAGGCCGATCGCCAGCAGCAGCATAGTGCCGGACAGATGCGGCTCAATCACCACGAGCCCGCAGGTAACGCCTAAAATCAGGATAAACGGCAGATATCCCCGCGTGAAGGTTTTCATCTTTTTATGGTTGAGTGATATCAGGTGCGCAAACAGGAGAATCAGCGCAAACTTGGCGATTTCGGACGGCTGGAACTGCAGTCCGGGCAGCCGGATCCACCGGCGCACATCCGAACCGGAGAACAGCACGACCACCAGAAGTACCCAGGAGATCACCATCGCCGGTATCGCGAAATAATGCAGGATGTGATAATCCACTGTGGAAATAATCAGCATTGCCGCCACGCCCAGCAATGCAAACATTACCTGCTTGCGGATGTAAAAGTAGCTGTCGCCGTCATTCCAGTAGTAGGAGTACGGATAGCTCGCGGAATACTGGCAGATCAGTCCAACCACCAGAATTACCAGAAGAATAATCAGGAAGGGCATATCGAAGCCGTTGGCAAGGGAAAAAATATGCCATTTTCTTTTTGGTTTGTCTGAAGCTGCGGAGGCCGAACGAGCGGCCAGCGGTGACGAGGCCATACGGCTTCCTCCTTTCCGTGGGAATGGGCGGTTGCCTGCTTTTTACAGTATACGGCAAACCGGCTGAATTATGCGTAAAAAACAAGCAGCAGTGCGCCGATACAGCCGATCAGAGTGATGAAGGAAAAGACCAGGACGATTTTGTTCTCGCTCCAGCCGGACATCTCAAAATGATGATGCAGCGGGCTCATTTTAAACAGCCGCTTGCCGTGGGTCAGCTTGAAATAGGTCACCTGCAGGATCACCGAGAGGGTTTCGATAATGTAAATAATGCCTGCCGGCAGCAGCAAAAGCGGCCGGCCGATGCCGAAAGCCAGCGCACAGAGCATGCCGCCGATCATCAGCGAACCGGTATCGCCCATAAACACCTTGGCAGGATGCAGATTCCACACCAGGAAGCCCGCAAGCGCGCCGGCGAATGCCGCCGATGCGAGGCTCATGCCGAAATAGCCGGTAATACCCGCCGCGACAAGGAAAAACAGCGTCACCACAAAGCTGACGGTTCCGCACAGGCCGTCAATGCCGTCGGTCAGGTTGACCGCATTAGTGGCACTGACCACCACAAGCATACAGAAAGGGATAAACCACAGCCCGAAATCCACCTCACCGAGTCCCGGGATATATACCCCTGTACCGCCGGCCATATACAGCGACAAGGCGTATGCGAGCGCCACCACCAACTGCAAAAACAGCTTCTGTTTCTCGGTCAGCCCAAGATTGCGCTTCTTGACCACCTTGATGTAATCGTCGAGAAAACCGATCATCCCGCAGAACAGTGCCAGCAGAATACCGGTAATCAGCCGGGTAGTCGTCAGGGTATTGACAATATTTCCCTCGGCTCCCCCGCGAAAAATTTTGACCGGCAGGAACAGCTCACAGACAAGGATCGCCGCAACCAGCGCGATAACCATGCCCAGCGCGAACATGATGCCGCCCATCGTGGGGGTTCCCTGCTTGTTTTTATGCCAGGCAGGGCCGATATCCCGGATGGTCTGGCCGAATTTAAGCCTGTGGAGCGCCGGCACCAGCCAGCGTCCTAATACCGCCGTAAGCAGAAACGACGCAAATGCCGTCAGCGACACAACGGTGATGGTGGTCATGGTATTCATGTTCCTGTTCCGCCCTCTCTGAAGGAAAACTTGCCCGCGCACCTGACGCGCCGTTCACTGCGGCGTCTCCTGTGCCCGCTGTTTAACTGCTTGTGCCGTGGCACGCTGCATGCAGGGATTATCTGCCTGCCGGCGCCGCCTTTTACGCCTCAGTCTGCCTGAGCGCATCGACTACAACTTCCCGTTCGTCCAAATGGATCACACCGCTTTGCAGCACCTGATAGGTCTCATGCCCTTTGCCCGCCAGCAGTACGATATCCCCCGGCTGTGCGTGGGCGATGGCCCAGTGAATGGCCTCCACCCGATTCTCCACCACCACATGCGGGGTGCCGTCCTCCGGAACGCCCTTCAGGATATCCGCAATGATCGCGCCCGGCTCTTCGGTGCGCGGGTTATCCGAAGTAATCACCAGAAAATCGGACAATTCAGCCGCAATCGCGCCCATCTTCGGCCGTTTGCCTCGATCACGGTCGCCGCCGCAGCCGAACACGGTTACGAGCCGTCCCTGCTTGCATTCCCGCAGCGTACGGCAGATATTTTCTAAGCCGTCCGGCGTATGGGCATAGTCGATCACTACGGTAAAATCCCGTCCGGTCGGCACGATTTCCGCCCGTCCCTTTACGCCTCCGGCCGTGCACAGCGCATCGGTGACCGTTTCAAACGGCACCCCCAGACACAGCGCCGCCGATGCGGCGGCCAATGCATTATAAACCGAAAAAGCACCCGGCGTATTCAGCCGCACCCGCCGTATCAGACCGGTTGCCACCAGTTCAAAATCCACTCCGTCCGGCCGCTGCCGGATGTTGCGTGCGGTGTAGTCCGCCGTATCGTTGCCGACCGAAAACCCAGTGATCGGGCAGGTCAGCCCTTCGCAAAGTTTTTTGGTCCACGGGTCGTCGATATTCACCACAGCGTTGTCACACTGCCGGAACAGCCGCTTCTTCGCCGCCAGATAGTTTTCCATCGTCTTATGGTAATCCAGATGATCCTGTGTCAGATTCGTGAACACCGCTGCATCATACCGGCAGCCCTCCACACGATCCTGATCGAGCGCATGGGAGGATACCTCCATCACCGCGTAGGTGCAGCCTTCCGCCGCCATCAGCGCCATCATGCTCTGCAGATCATAGGGATCGGGCGTGGTGTGCCCGGCCGGCAGCACGCGCTCCCCGATCATGTTCTGAATCGTCCCGATCAGCCCGACCTTGTGACCAGCGGCCTCCAGAATGGATTTGAGCAGGTACGAGGTAGTTGTCTTGCCATTGGTGCCAGTGATGCCCACAAGATGCAGCCGCCGGGCGGGATTGCCAAACCAGTTTGCACACATGTGTGCCCAGGCTACGCGGGTGGACGGCACCAGCAGCTGGCCGTCCAGTCCGAGATCCCTTTCGCAGACAATCGCCGCAGCACCGGCCTTTTTTGCCTGTTCGGCAAACTGATGGCCGTCCACCGCCGTACCGCTGATGCAGACAAACACCCAACCGGGTTCCACACGGCGGGAATCGCAGGTGATCCCTTTCACCTCGACATCCGCCGGCGTTATGCCGCAGCCTTCCATAAGCTGTGTCAGCTTCATCATACTCTTGTCTCATTCCTTTCTTGCCGGGGACAGGAAAACGCTATTCGCCGCCGATATGGTCATCCACCACTTCGTAGACAAAATCCACCGTTATGACGGTACCCTTCGGCACCTGTGCACCGTATTCCACGCTCTGGGTGGTGGCTGTCGCCTCGCCGGTTGACAGGCCGATGCCGGCCAGCTGGATATTCAGCCCGGCATTTGCCGCCGCCGCGTTCGCCTGTGACACGGTCATCCCTTTGAAATTCGGCACCGGTACGGTCTTGGCCGTACTGGCCTCATCGGTATACAACACCACCGTGCCGCCCTTCGGAATCTCTTTGCCGGCCTCCGGCACCTGCTTGATAACGGTGGTGCCGGTGCCGACCACGACAGCCTTCAGCTCGCTGTTGTTGATCATATTTTCCGCAGCGGCAACCTCTTTGTCCACCACCTTCGGGGTCGTGCGGCTGAGGTTGGCCTGTTCCTTTTCGGTGTATTTCGGCTCCACACCGAGATATGGCAGGGTATCCGCCAGAATTTTCTGCGCAACCGGCGCGGAAATGGTGCCGCCGAAACGCACCGAAACCTGCGGCTCATCGAGCAGCACCAGTATCGCCACTTTCGGATCGTCCGAGGGCGCGAAGCCGCCGAACGAGGCAACAACATCGCTAATACCAGTTTGGTTGTACTTATCTGTCTTATCCGATGTACCGGTTTTGCCCGCCACGCGGTAGCCGGGCACATAGGCATTCTTGGAACCGCCGCCCTCATTGACCGCATCGGAAAGCAGGGCGCAGATCCGGTCGGAGGTATCCTCCGAAATCACCTGCCGTTTAACGGTCGGCGTGATGTTTTCTTTGACGTTGCCCTCAGAATCAATGATCTGACGCACCACATACGGCTGCATCAGCTTGCCGCCGTTGGCCACCGCCGACAGCGCCGTGATCATCTGGATAGGGGTAATCTTGAAGGTCTGCCCGATGGAGCACGCGGCAATTTCAACCGGGCCGAGACCATTGACGCCGCTTTCCGGGTGATAGAGCGCCGAAGTGATCGGGGATTCGCTGAGCATGTCGATCCCGGTCTTTTCGGTAAAGCCGAATGCGGTGTAATACTTGAAAAACAGGTGCGCTCCAACGCGGGTGCCGATGGTCATAAATGCGGGATTGCAGGAATGCGAAATCGCTTCGTACAGCGTCTGATGGCCGTGATTTCGAGGATACACGTGACATTTCATTAAGCTGCCGCCCTGCGGAATAAAACCGCCGGTGCAGTCGAATGTGCTGCTTTCGTCAACCAGCCCCTCTTCCATCGCCATGGAAGCGGTAAACACCTTGAAAACCGAGCCCGGTTCATAGTAATCGGCAATCGGTTTGTTGACCCACTGCTTCTGGCGTTCCTCCAAGAGCTTTGCGGACTGCTCATCGCCCGACAACTCGGCAATGGCGGCCGCGATAGTTGGATCCGCAATTTCAAACGGCTGATTGGGATCAAAATCCCCCTTGGTAGCCATAGCCAGGATCGCGCCGGTATCCACATCCATCACAATAGCTGCGCCGCGGTTGGTGCAGCCGTTTTCCTTGACCGCCACCTCGAGGTATTTTTCAGCATAGGACTGGATGGTGGCGTCAATGGTCAGTACCAGGCTGTCGCCATCCTCCGCATCGACAGTATTTTCATACTTCATGGTTGTGGGCATTTCGCCGCCCCAGCCGTTTTTCGCCGTAACAATGCGGCCCGGCTTGCCGCCGAGTACGTCTTCATATTTTGCCTCAAGACCATACAATCCATACCCGTCGGTGCCGGTAAATCCGAGCACCGGCGCGGCAAGCGAACCGTAATGATAATACCGCTTATAGTCCTGAATAATCCGGATGATGCCGGAAAAACCGTTTTCGGTAATCCAATCAGATACCTCCAGCATCACCGAACGCTCGATTTTTGACTTGATTACTTCATACTGCGAATAGGTCTTCCCGGTACGCTCATACAGCTTTTCCCGATCCACACCGAGCAGCTCGGAAAGGCCATCGGCAATGGTGGTGCGCGCCGCCTCATCCGGTATATCGCTGGGCGACATGATCACCGTCCAGACGTCGCTGGATTCCACCAGCTTTTTCATATTCGTATCGTAAATTGCCCCGCGCTTAGCGGAGATGATACTGTCGCTCATCTGCTGGGAAACCGCTCGCTTCTGCCACTCGTCGGTTTCCACAATCTGCAGCACCGCCAGCTTGCCGATCAGGGTCGAGAAGCAGACGCCCACCAGAATCACCAGTACGACGACCGAACGCCGCCACATCTGGCGGGTGGGGGATTTGGTGGTCACTTCAGTTTTGGTTTTTTTTGCCATGACTTACCATACCTTTCCTGCAGAACACGGGAAGCCGGAGGCTGCCGCCTGCCCTTCCGTCCTGCGAAATCATCCGTTCCTCTCCACACACTGCCGCGGGAAGCAAAAGGCCCATCCGCGGCGGAGCGCCGCACCGCCCGCCAGATTACGGATAGGCCCTGTCGCCAGGCGGCTGCATACAGCACGCCCTTCAGGGAAAGCCCCTCGCCGCATCACGATGCATAAGACCTGTGCACCGGAGTACGGAGAATCGGGCTGCATCCCCGTGCTCATCTTAACAAAAGGAGAGTCAAGACGTTTTCATCCCAACTCTCAGCATCAACCGTCACGATCAAACGTGATTCGACATATCTTTTGCCTCCTGCCGGCCGCCGCTGCGGTTCCCACAAGAGATATGTATGGCCGCGTCCGCTCTCCTATGCCCGGTTTAAAACAAACCGGTGAAAAAGTCTGTAATCGACTGCCACAGGGAAGCCCAAAAACCTTCCGGCTCCTCATTCAGCGCCGCCGCCTGCGTTGCGCCGTCCACCGTAATATACTGGATCTGGTACGGCTCCATTTTCTGCATGCCCAGGACATTTTCCGCATAATCCTCAATACTCTGATTGGAGGTCGACTGGGCAAGCTCACTGGACATGCTGGCGTATTCGCTCTTGAGCGCCTGCAGTTCGGCTTGATCACGCTGCAGCTGCGCGTTCATTTCGGTCAGCTGCACCCGGCTGGTGATCATCAAGGTTACGATTCCCAGCGCTGCCATCGCGACAAAAAGGGCGCTGGCCACCCGTACGGCAGACTGTACCTTTTCCCGGCGCCGCTGCATTTTCTGTACTTTTTTATTTTCCGGCAGGGAAACGATTTTGGCCTTCTTCGGCTCAAACAAAGACAGATCATAGGCTTCCGAGCCATGCGAATGTACAGCCATGTCGTACCTCCTTAAACATTAAAATCCATCAGCGGGCCTGTCCCGCATCGGCGTATAATTCGTGAACCCTTTGGATACAGCGCAGCTTTGCGCTCCGACTGCGGGGATTCTGCCGCAACTCCTCTTCCCCGGCTTCTGCCGGATGCCGGAGCGCCAACTGAGCCGCCGGCGTACGTCCGCAGGTGCACACAGGAAAATCCGGCGGACAGATGCAGCCCCTTCGCCATGCGGCAAAGCGCTGCTTGACCATGCGGTCCTCCAGTGAATGGAAGGTGATCACCGCAAGCCGCCCGCCGTCCTTCAGGCAGCGGAACGCCGCATCCAGCCCCGCCGAAAGGCAGTCCAACTCACCGTTGACGGCGATACGCAGTGCCTGGAACACCCGCCGGGCGGGATGTCCGTCCCGCCGGGCCGCCGCCGGCACCGCCTCACGGACAATGTCCGCAAGCTGTGCGGTGGTTTCTACCGGTGCCGCCTCCCGTTCCCGCGCAATTGCAGCTGCGATCCTCCGGGCATGTTTTTCTTCTCCAAAGCGGAAAAAGATTTCCGCGAGCTCCGGCTCGGAAAGCGTATTCACCAGCTGGGCCGCCGATGTTCCGGACTGGGACATCCGCATATCCAGCGGTGCATCCTTATGATAAGAAAACCCGCGCTCCGCCGCGTCGAGCTGATGAGAGGACACCCCGATATCCAGCAGGATACCGTCCACCCTCCCGATACCGCGCGCCGCGAGCACCTGTTCCATATCCGCAAAATTAGCCTGCACCACCTCAGCCGGAAGCCCCTGCAGCCGAGCCGATGCCTCCCGGATGGCATCCGGGTCGCGGTCCAGCGCAATCAACCGACCAGTGGTCAAGCGGGACGCGATCGCCGCGGAATGACCGCCGCCGCCCGCCGTGCCGTCCACATAAATCCCGTCCGGCCGTACCGCCAGCGCATCAATGGTCTCCCGCAGCAGCACGGGCAGATGGTATTCACTCATGCCCGGCCACGCTCCTTACATCCGCACATCAGAATCCCAGCTCCATAAGCCCGGATTCCACTTCCTCCGCCGTCATCACATCGATATCCGCTTCAAACTCGGCCGGATTCCAGATTTCGGCGCGCTTGCCGGTGCCAACCACCAGCGCTTCCTTCTCCAGACCCGCATACGCCAGCAGATTCTTCGGCAGCAGGATACGCCCCTGTGCATCCACCTGAACATCCGCTGCGTTTGCGGACAGGTAACGCTGCAGCTTGCGTGCTTTGGTCATCGGCATATCCGCCAGCTTTTCCTGCAGCTTGTCCCACTCCTCGAGTGAGTACAGGCTCACGCAGTGATCCAGAACCGCCGCAGCAATAAAGCTGTCGCCGAGTTCTTTGCGAAGCTTGGCAGGCACAAAGATGCGCCCCTTCGCGTCGATATTGTGTTGGAACCGGCCGTACAGCATACCGAAGCCCTGTTGCCTTTCCCCGCCATCCGGCGGTGATACGCGGTTTACCCGCGCGGGAATTTCTCATCCCCTGGAGAGAATGGTGGAAAACTCGGTGGAAAGAGTGGAAATTCACCACAACTCACCACTTCGAGCTACTTTTCACCACTTAATCATCATTATAAAGCCTCTTTGCGTAAATTGCAAGCACTGCGCCAAAATTTCCTGTGAGGATTTTGTGTCAAAATGCTGGTAATTTTTTCACAATTCCGCACATCTCGGCGCCGTACATGATGATCCGCCGAATTTTTCCAAAACCTGTAAAGTAAACATCCACCGGCATAGCCGGTGGCTTTGCAGAAGACGCCTGTAAGGCTCTGTTACTAGCAGCGCCTGTAGGCGCCTTTTGCGGCCTGACACCTGCGAAGAGATTGCTACTTGCTACCCGTAAACGGGTCTGTGTATTCTTTCAGTGTCAGTTGGTCGTGCAGTTCATCTTCCTTGAGCTGATTCTGAATATACTCTGCAATCTTTTTCGTGTTCTTTCCTGCTGTGTCCACGTAATATCCACGACACCAAAAGCTTCTATTCCCGTATTTATATTTCAGATTCCCATGTCGCTCATGAATCAAGATACTGCTCTTTCCCTTAAGAAATCCCATAAATCCTGCTACACTTTCTTTTGGCGGGATTTCTACGAGCATATGGATATGCTCCGGACACACTTCTGCCTCTACTATGTGGATTCCTTTCCAGTCGCATAATTCCCGCAGGATTTTCCCTATCTCTGCTTTGTGTTCTCCGTAGAATATCTTTCGCCGGTATTTTGGCGCGAATGCTATAGTAATCTAAATCACACATCGGTGGCATACACGTCACCACCGGTAAAGCAACTTCTTGTTTTATGTACCTGACCGCGCCGAGGACATCAGAATAATCCTCTGTGGCGCAGCCTTTGATATATACATGGCATTTCTGCGAACTGCCATCGGTAGTAATATAAATCCGCTCCACAATCGAGTGGAGCAAAGTGAATA
>CAJKBW010000015.1 GCA_905198295.1 uncultured Oscillospiraceae bacterium
GACAGAAAGCCCAAATCTGGAAAATTCACCTAATAATTTCGTTTTTTTAACACATATTCGCACTTTGATCATGCCGATGTCAAAAAAAGAAAAGTCCTGGCGGGGATTGCGTGTTAGAATGTAGTCAGAATAGATCACAATATCGTGGCGAGCTATCCCAAGTTTTTGGGGAAAACTGAATCATGAAAGGCATGGGAGTGCAGGGGCATGTTTGAGGAAAACAAGGCACGGGTCCTGGAAGAATACGAGCAGCTGATCCGGAAAAAGAATGAAAAAAGCACCTTTTACAACGGGGTTATCGACCGTTATGTGCATCCGGTGCTCACCCGCGGACATGTGCCGCCCTTCTGGAAATACGATTTCGACAAAAACCGCAACCCGTATTTCATGGAGCGGCTGGGCATCAACGCGGTGTTCAACGCCGGCGCGTTTTACCGGAACGGGAAATACTACATCATCGCCCGGGTAGAAGGAAACGACCGCAAGTCCTTTTTTGCGGTGGCGGAAAGCGAGAGCGGGGTGGACGGTTTCCGCTTCTGGGATGATCCGGTACAGCTGCCCGATATCTGCCCGGGGGAAACCAACGTCTGCGACATGCGGATAACCCAGCATGAGGACGGCTGGCTGTACGGCGTGTTCTGCAGCGAGAGCAAGGATACCACTTCGGCGGATCTCTCCGCTGCGCGGGCGGACGCTGGCATCGTGCGCACCAAGGACCTGATCCACTGGGAACGGCTCGACAACCTGCGTACCGCGTCTTCGTCCCACCAGCGCAATTGCGTGCTGCATCCGGAGTTCATCGATGGCCAGTACGCCTTCTATACCCGGCCGCAGGATGATTTCATCGAGGCGGGCGCCGGCGGCGGTATCTGTCTGGGACTGTGCAGCGACATTGCACACGCGTACATAAAGGAAGAACGGCAGCTCAGCCGGCGGCGCTATCACACCATCTGCGAGGCGAAAAATGGCGCCGGTGCGGTGCCGATCAAAACCGACGCGGGCTGGATCCACATCGCACACGGCGTGCGCAACACCGCGGCCGGCCTGCGGTACGTGCTGTATGCGTTCGCGACCGCGCTCGACGACCCGTTCAGGGTCATCGCGGAGCCGGGCGGGTATCTGCTTGCTCCGCTGGGCGAAGAACGTGTGGGCGATGTGTCCAACGTGCTGTTTACCAACGGCGCGGCAGTCAATGAAAAGGGCGAGGTCTTTATTTACTACGCTTCCTCCGATACCCGCCTGCATGTGGCCGCCACTACCACCGACCGGCTGATCGACTATGTGTTCAATACCCCGCCCGACGCGCTGCGCTCGTCCGACTGCGTCAAGCAGCGCTGCGAACTGATCGACAAAAATTTACAGAAATAACGAGGTGCCGCTATGTTTACTCTTTACCGGGAAGAAAACGCCGACATGGAGCTGCATGTCGAAGGCAACCTGCTGAAAAACCGGCGCGGCGAAAAGGTGATGCTCACCGGCGTCAACTGTGCGTCGCTCGAATGGCTGTGCAACCCTGAAAAGCTGGTGCGCACTGTACAGGTCGCGCTCGATGACTGGAATGCCAACACCATCCGCCTGCCGCTGTCGCAGGACAAGTGGTTCGGCTTCGGTGGCGACCAGCGCGGCGAGGACGAATCCGGCGAGCGCTACCGTGCGATCGTCGACCAGATAGTTGAAGAAATTGCCAAACGCCGGAAATACGTCATTCTCGACCTGCACCGCAGCAACTGCGGCTCCTGGGGCGAGTTCATCAGCGGCAATATGCCGGATATGAATTCACTGGTGTTCTGGAAGGACATCGCCCGTCGGTTCGGCAACCACCCCAACGTGCTGTTCGGCATATTCAACGAGCCGTTTAAGGTTTCCTGGGACTGCTGGCGCGACGGCGGCGAGGTCACGGTAGAATACGCCCCGCAGAACATCGGCAACCAGATCATGCGCGACGAGTCCGGCGAGCCGGTGCTCGAGCGGATCACCTACCATGTACCCGGTTTGCAGGAAATGGTGCGCACCGTGCGCGCCGTGGGTGCGAAAAACATCGCGATTGTCGCCGGCCTCGACTGGGGTTACGAGCTCGACGGGGTGGCAAAAGGCTACGTCATCGACGACTGCGGCGGAAACGGCCTGATGCTCGATTCCCACGAATACCCGTGGAAACGGCTGGACAACTGGGATGAGCTGGTCACGGTGGTGGCCGACCGCTATCCCATCCTCATCGGCGAATGCGGCCACTACGGCGAAAACGTCGAGGTGTATGAGGGTCCGCAGCGCGAGCCGAGCGCGGTCTGGGTACCGCGGCTGCTCGACTGGGTGGAAAAACACGGCTACCATATTACCGCCTGGGACTTCCACCACGAGGCCGGTCCCTCGCTGATCAAAAACCTCGAGGATTTTGAGCCGACCCCCTTCTGGGGCGTGTACTTCAAGGAATTCCTGAAGAAGCGCAACGGCTGATAAGGCATACGTTTTCAGAGGGCGGCCGCGGTGACGGCGGTCTGGTCAATTTCTCCAGGCAAAACAAAAAGCACAGCGGCCGGTTTGGCCGCTGTGCCGAAAAAAAACGACGCCGTGCAGGAAATTTCATTGTTCTCGAAATGTATACTTTTGTGTATGAATACCCATAAATGAATCCGGCTGTGATGCCGGGTTCTGCGGCAACAGGTTTTCCGCTTTGACCTTGCCACATCGACTTTCAAGGGAGATAACCGGTATGAGAAGACGACGGCTGACCCACAGGCTTGCAGCCGGATTCCTGGCTCTGGCCGTTTTCACAGCAGCCGCGGTTCCGGCCTATGCCGAGACCGGGACGCCGCAGGAGGCGCCCTCTGCGGACGCTGCTTCTGCGGAGGGAACCGCATCGGCGGGCGGAGGCTACAAGGCTTATCTTTCCGCCCACGCCGGCGATGCCCGGCCGCAGGCGGAAAAGACCGTTCAGGCGGCGGATTTTGATGCGCCCACCCTTCAGGACGAGGATGGGCGCACCGGTGCGGTGCTCGACGGAGATACGCGGAGCGTTTCCCTGACCTTCATGGTGCCGGAGGCGGGGGTTTACAACCTCGCGCTTGATTACTACGGCCTGACGGGCAAGGGGAAGGATATCGTTTTCGGCCTGCTCATCGACGGCAAGGCCCCCTTCGCGGAGGCGGAGACCGTCAGCCTGTCCCGTACCTTCGAGGATGCGGGAGAGATCGAGCAGGACACGCAGGGCAACGATCTGCGCCCGAGCCAGCAGGAGGTATTTGGCTGGAATTCCCGCCGGCTGATGAACACCGACGGCTATTTTGACGATCCGTACGGGTTCTATTTCACCGCCGGCGAGCACACGGTCACCTTCACCTATTTCCAGGAGTCCATGCTCATCGGCGCAGTGACCCTCGCGCCGGTGCAGATGCCGGAAAGCTATGCCGAATACAGTGACGGCGCCGAGGACGCGCCGGCCTACATTCGGGTGGTCGAAGCGGAGGATTCCTACCGCAAGTCCAGCTCCATGCTGTACCCCACCTATGACCGCTCCAGCGCGGCCACCAGCCCAAGCCACTATTCCAAGATCCGCTACAACACCATCGGCCAGTCCAACTGGGCGCTGCAAGGGCAGTGGATCAGCTGGGAAATCGAAGTGCCCGCCGACGGGTGGTACACCCTGTCCTTTAAGGCGCGCCAGAACGTTCAGCAGGGCATCAATTCCTACCGTACGCTGTATATTGACGGCGAGATGCCGTTTGCCGAGGTCAAGAACATCGCGTTCCCGTACCGGCTGGGCTGGTACATGCAGACCCTCGGCGACGGGGAAACACCCTATCGTTTTTATCTGACTGAGGGACGCCACGAACTGACTCTCGAGGTGTGCGCCGGCCCGATGGGCGAGGTGCTTAAGGATCTTAACGACGCGGTGCTGTCGCTCAACGGCATCTACCGCTCGATCATTATGATCACCGGTACCACCCCCGACCGCTACCGCACCTTCTACCTCATGGATGACATCCCCGGTCTCGAGGAGGAGCTGACCGCGGCAAAGGCACTGCTCGACAGCCTGTACGACCGCATCATCGAAATCACCGGCACCGGCGGGTCACAGGCATCCACCATCCGCGAGATGAGCGTGATGCTCAGCGATTTTCTGGATAAGCCGCTGGACATTCCGACCCGCATCTCCCAGTTCAAGACCAACCTCGAGTCGCTCGGCTCGTTGATTCTCACTTTCAGTTCCCAGCCTCTCGAGCTCGACTATATTGTCGTCTCCTCCCAGGAGGAGCTGCCCTCGGTCGGCGCCGGCTTCTGGGAAGAGCTTAAATACGGCGTGCAGGGCTTCTTCGCTTCCTTTGTGGAGGATTACAACTCGATCGGCGGCAGCGCCGACGGGCAGACCGAGATCCATTCCACGATCGATGTATGGATCTCCAGCGGCCGTGATCAGTCGCAGATCCTTAAGAGCCTGATCGATAACGATTTTACCCCGAATACCGGTATCGACGTGCGGCTGAGCATCGTCTCCACCGCTGCAAACACTTCGGCCTCCACCCTCGTGCAGGCCACCCTCGCCGGCAAGGGGCCGGACGTCGCGCTGTTTACTCCGAAAGATACCCCGGTCAACCTTGCGATGCGCGGCGCGCTCGCGGAGCTGTCCTCGCTCGACGGGTTTGCCGATATCTACGGCAATTTCCACGAATCCGCGTGGATTCCCTATATCTATGAGGGCGGCGTCTATGCCGTGCCCGAGACCCAGAATTTCGACATGCTGTTTTATCGCACCGACGTGTTCGCCGAGCTGGGGCTGACCCCGCCCGAAACCTGGGAGGAGTTTTACGCCGCGGTCGAGGTGCTGCAGAAAAACAATCTCGGCGTCGGCGTGCTCGAAACCAGCACCGCCAATGCGGGCGTGTCCTCCGGTATCGGCTTTTTCGACAAGATGCTGCTGCAGCGGGGCGGCACCTATTACACCGAGGATCTCACGCAGACTGCATTCGATACGCAGGCCGCCTACGACGCATTTGAGGAATGGACCCAGCTGTACACCGAGTACGGCCTCGACCGCACCTTTGATTTCTATTCCCGCTTCCGCACCGGCGATATGCCGATGGGTATCATGACCTACACGATGTACAACCAGCTGTACGCTGCTGCGCCGGAAATCCGCGGGCTTTGGGCGATGACCCTCGTGCCCGGCACCCGACAGGAGGACGGCAGCATTCTGCGCACCGAAACCGCTGCCGGCACCGGCGCGGTCATGCTGCAGGGCGGTGACAGGAAAGCCGCATGGGAATTCCTGAAATGGTGGGCGGGCGACGATGTGCAGACCGCCTACGGTACCGAGCTGGAGGCCTCTCTGGGCGTGCTCGCCCGCTATGACGCCGCCAACATCACCGCATTCAACAATCTCGGTTGGGGCGACGAGGAGAAGGCGGCACTGTCCGCGCAGTGGGAAGAAGTTACCGATATCATGCAGATCCCCGGCAACTACTTCATCTCCCGCTGCCTGACCAACGCCTTCCGCGCCGTGGTGGATCAGGAATACAACCCGGTGCGCGCGCTCAACACCTATAATAAGGACATGAACGCGGAAATTGAACGCAAACGCCAGGAATTCCACCTGGACGGCTGAAAGGAGGAGGATCGTTTTGGCAGCAAAGCTTAAAAATCGCGAAAACGGCGGGGTACCGCTGCGGCGTCGGATATGGAATTGCCGCGCCAGCTATATCCTGCTCGCCCCCTTCCTGCTGCTGTTCCTGGTGTTCACCGTCATCCCGGTGCTTTCCTCGGTGGTGCTCAGCTTCACCTCCTTCAACATGCTCCAGATGCCGCAGTTCGTTGGGGTGGACAATTACATCCGCATGTTCCTTGAGGATGACGTGTTCGTCACCGCGCTCAAGAATACCCTGGTGTTCACCGTCATCACCGGTCCGCTCGGCTATGTGCTCAGCTTCGTGGTCGCCTGGCTGATCAACGAGCTCGGCCGCGGGGTGCGTTGGTTTCTCACCTTGATCATGTACGCCCCCACCCTCGCCGGCAACGTGTATTACATATGGACTTACATCTTCTCCGGTGACTCCAAGGGGCTGGTCAATTCCGCCCTGATCAAAATCGGCCTGATCAACGACCCCATTCAGTGGCTGACCGATTCCACCTACAGCTTTTATGTGGTGCTGGTGGTCATCATCTGGCTGAGCCTCGGCGCCGGCTTCCTGTCCTTTGTGGCTGGGCTGCAGTCGCTCGACCGCAGCTATTTTGAGGCCGCCGCCATCGATGGCGTGCGCAACCGTTTTCAGGAACTGTGGTATGTTACCCTGCCGCAGATGGTCCCGCAGCTGCTGTTCGGCGCGGTGATGTCCATCTCCACGGCGTTCGCCATCGGTTACCAGAACGCCGCCATCACCGGCTTCCCCAGCTCCAACTATTCCACCCACACCATCCTGCTGCACATTCTCGATTACGGTACCATCCGCTTCGAGATGGGCTACGCGTCGGCCATCGCCGTCGTGCTGTTCGCGATTATGCTTATATCCTGGGTCCTGATCAAAAAGGCCCTGCGCAAACTGACCTGACAGGGAGGAGGTGACGCGTGATGCAGAAGGCCATGCGTCTGCACAAGATGAAAAGAGGCAGAAGCGGCGTCCGGCTTTCCCGCTCGGTGGGCGGGACCATCGCCATCGCCCTGTTCCTGCTGATTATCGGCGCCTTCATGGCGCTGCCGATTGTCTACTCGCTTATTCAGTCCGTCAAGCCGCTCGACGAAATCTTCGCCTATCCGCCGCGTTTTTTCGTCAAGCACCCCACCTTTGACAACTACGTGCAGGTATACCAGCTGTGCCAGTCCCTCTGGGTGCCGCTGTCCCGCTACGTATTCAACAGCCTGTTTATCGCCGGGGCCGGTACCTTCGTGTACGTGATCCTCGCTTCGATGGCTGCCTTTCCTCTCTCCAAGCATAAATTCCCCGGCAAGGCGCTCATCGCCGCCCTTATTGTCTGGGCGCTGCTGTTCCGCTCGGAGGTCACCGGCATCTCCCAGTACATCATCATCTCCGGCATGGGGATGATCAATACCTACTGGGCGCTGCTGCTGCCGCCGCTGGCAAACACCTTCGGCGTCTTCCTGATGATGCAGTTTATGGAATCCGCTATCCCCGAATCGGTTCTTGAGGCCGGCCGCATCGACGGCGCCACCGAATACCGGATGTTCTATTCGGTGGTCATGCCTGCGGTCAAGCCCGCCTGGCTGACCCTGGTGATCTTCACATTCCAGTCCTTCTGGAATGTCACCGGCGTGTCTTTCGTTTATGACGAGAGCCTCAAGACCCTTCCTTCGGTGCTGAGCACCATCTCCTCCGGCGGCCTCGCCCGTGCGGGCGCGACCGCGGCGGTTGCGGTCATCCTGCTGATCCCGCCGATCATCATCTTCATCATTTCCCAAAGCTCCATCAGTGAAACGATGGCCCATTCCGGCCTGAAATAAGTTTTTGGCCCGCCCTGCGCCGCGGCCGCTCTTTTTCGGCCGCGGCTTCAGAGCCGCCCCGTCCGGCGGCAATCAAGAAAGGATTGATTCGTGTGATAAAAGGTCTCAAAAGACTCCTCAGCCTCCTGTCGGCGGCGGTGCTGGCCGCTTCGCTGCTGGCCGTGGGCGCATCCGCCGCGCCGGCGGATGCCGCGGACCCGGACGCCATGCTGCATACCGAGGGCAACCTGCTGGTGAGGGCGGACGGCGAGGCAGTCCGTCTGGTCGGCATGAATATCCCGTATCTGTCCTGGAGCGACAATAACGTTGCGCAGGTGCGGGAAAGCCTCGAGATCGCTCTCGGCGAGTGGCAGGCCAATGCCATCCGTCTCGCGGTGGTGCCGCGGTACTGGCTGGGCAGCACCGGTGACAGCTATAAGGCGATTGTCGATGAGGTGATCGAAAAGGTCACTGCCGCCGGCAAATACGTAATTCTTGACAACCACTCCTTCTATCTGCCGGACGACGATGATCTGGAATTCTGGAAGAGCGCTGCGGCTGCCTACAAGGATCACCCGAACGTGATCTTCGAGCTGTTCAACGAGCCGGCCATGTGCACCTGGCGGCAGTATTTTGAGGGCGGCACCCTGACCTATCAGGGCGAAAACGACTGGGGTCAGGTGGACAATGTGACCATCGACTCCTGCGGCGTGCCCGCATTGCTTGACGCGGTGCGCAGCACCGGCGCGAAAAATGTCTGTATCCTCCCCGGCATCAACTGGAGCTTTGATCTGTCCTACTGCACCGAGGAAAACTTCCGCGAGTTTGCGGCAAGCGTTGCCGAAAGTGAGGCACCCGACAATCAGGAAGCCTTTGTGGAGGAATACGTCGACAAGTACTTCATGGACGATCCCGATGGCAACGGCCTGATGTATTCCACCCATCCCTATCCCACCAAGCCGACCGACTGGGACACCTATCTCAAGGACGCCGTGCTGGAATACCCGGTGCTCGTGGGCGAATGCGGTCCCACCGAAAAGGCCGACGGCTTCCTGCGTAAGCTCAGCGACAACGACCGGTCCTATCTCGATACGCTGGTCGCCTACATAGACAAATACGAGATGCACATCACCCCGTGGGCGTGGGGTGCCTGGCCGTATCTCAATCAGGAACCGTCCAACAAGCTGTCCGCGTACGGCGAGTACATGATGGATTATTTTGAACAGAGCCGCGCCGAAAAGGCGGTCACCCTGTACACCGGGGTGGACTACCAGGGGGAAAGCCTCACCCTTGAACCCGGCAAATACACCGCAGACGCCCTTGCGGACCGCGGTTTTTCGCTCGGCCAGCTCGCTTCGGTCTCCCGCAAGGAGGATTATTATCAGTACACCGTCACGCTGTATGAAAACAGCGATTTTTCCGGCAAAAGCTACACCTTTGTGCCGCGTGCAACCAATGTGAGCGAAGCGGTCAGCGGCTTTACTCCTGCGGCGGTGGAGATTTCGCGCGGGGTGGCTGAAAACCTGCTGACCGGTCATGCGACGGTCACCGTTTCCGGGGCGGCCGACGGCCAGCCGGCTGAAAACCTGCTCGACGGGCGCAACGGGACCTTCTGGAAGAACGTCACTGAGGAGCCCAGCGAAATCCTCATCACCCTTGACGATCTCTACGCCCTCAACGGCATCACTCTCGCACACGCTGCTGAGGCCGCGATGATGAGCGTGTTCAATGCCTCGGACTACACCGTTTCGGTGAGCACCGACGGCGAGGTGTTCACCCGTGTGGTGGATGTCACCGGCAACACGATGGGTCTGACCGAATACGATTTCGAGCAGGTGCCCGCCTGCTACATCAAGATCACGATCACCAAGGGCAGCCTGATCGACAACAAAACCCATTACCTCGCTGAGGTGATGGCCTACGGCACAAAGTACACCGGTTCCACCGAAGGGATGAAGGTGGTTATCGGCGGCGCCGATGGCGATGCGCCGGGTGGTTCCGACGCCTCTTCCCAGACCGCTGGAGGCAAATCCGCTTCGGTGACGGTACAGATTGTCTTGATCGCGGTATTCGGCGCGGTGGTTATCGGCACGGCGGTCGCCTCGATCCTCCTGTTCAAAAAGAAAAAGGCCTGAAGCCAAACGCAAACGTAAGGAGCGATGAATCGGATGAAAAAATTTCTGTGCGCACTGGCCGGCGTTCTGCTGGCGTTGCCCCTTACGGTCCTGTCAGCGTCCGCGAAAACCTTTGTGCCCTATCTTGGCTATGAATACAATCAGGAAGAGGAATCGGTGCCCGCGCCGATCGGGTATACACCCGATCGGCTGGTGCTCGGCACCGAAATCGGTGCTGGAGCGTTCAGCAGCCCCACCGATATGTGCTTCTATAACGGTGAGCTGTACATCCTGGACGCCGGCAACTCCCGCATCGTCGTCACCGACGCTGAGCTCAACCCCGTGCGGGAGATCGGTGCGCTGACCTACAACGGCGAGGAACTCACCTACACCGGAGCGCTCGGTCTGTTTGTCGGCCACGACGGCACCATCCTGATCGCCGACACCGATAATCAGCGTATTATCGAATGCAAAAACGACGGCACGGTGGTGCAGCTACTCGGCAAGCCGGAAACCTCGATGATCGACGAAGGGCTTGCCTACAAGGTCAAAAAGGTGCTGCGCGACGACAACGGCGTGACCTATGCGCTGGTGGATGGCATCAACGACGGTGCGGTTACCTACCTGCCTGATGGTTCATTCGGCGGGTTCTTCGCCTCCAACGAGGTCGAGCAGACCGCTGAGGTAATCCTCAACTACATCTGGCGGCAATTCATGACTGAGGAGCAGATCCGCAATTCCGCCAACGCCTCGCCGCCCTCCTTCACCAACTTCGACCTCGCCGACAAAGGCTTCGTGTACACCGTCACCCAGTCGGCGGAAAAGGTCTCCGGCGTGCGTCTGCTCAACTTCAAGGGCTCCAACATCGAATCCGGTGCCGATTACGGCGACCTCGAATGGGACCGCAAGATCCGCGGCTCGATTTCTACCACCTTCGTGGACATCGACGTGGATGACGAGGATTACCTTTATCTGCTCGACAGCGCGCGCGGCCGGGTGTTCGTCTACACCCGCGAAGGCTCGCTGATGACCGTGTTCGGCGGGCTGGGCGATAAGCTCGGCACCTTCACGAGCACCCGTGCAGTGGAAACCCACGGCGGAAAGGTGTACGTCCTCGACGATATTCAGGGCAGCATCACCGTTTTCACGCCTACCGATTATATGACCGTGATGCGCACGGCCCAGAACCTGCACGACGCCGGCAATTACCTCGACGCCCGGCAGTACTGGGAGCAGGTGCTCGCCATCAACTCCAACAGTACCATCGCCTATTATGGTATCGGTTTGGCGCTCGATGAGGCTGGCCAGCACGCCGAGGCGCTGCCGTATTTCCGGCTTGCCTACGCCAACAAAGGCTATTCCGACGCCTTCAGTGAGGTGCGCAAGGATTTCATCAAGACGAATTTTATCTGGCTGCTGCTTGCGGCGGCCGCGGCGATCGTGGGCATTGTGCTGCTGACCCGGCTGCTCAAGCGCCGGTTCGCCCGTGCGAACGCCTATGAGACTTCTGCGCTCGAGCGCAAATACGCGGCGCCGCTGTTCACCCTGTTCCATCCCATCGACGGCTTCGACTCGCTCAAGCGCAGGAAAGCCTGGTCGGTGCCGCTGGCATTCGGCATGCTCACCATTCTGTTCCTCAGCCTGACCGCCTCCTGGTTCCTCACCGGCTTCTCCTTTAATGAAAACCGCGCCTCCGATTACAATGTCTTTATTACCCTGCTGCAGGCGTACGGTGTGGCGATCGTGTGGGTGATCGCCAACTGGGCAGTATGCACCCTCATCGAGGGAAAGGGGCGTCTGATCGATATCTTTGGCGTTACGGTGTATTCCCTGCTGCCATTTATCGTCTCGCTGCTCGTATGCGTGCTGCTTTCCAACGGCATGACCCTGGAGGAGGAAGCTTTCTTGCTGTTCATCCGGGTGTTGGGCATGACGTGGTCCGGAGTGTTGCTGTTCACCGGGTTTATGAGCATCCACCAGTTCAGTTTTTCCAAAACCGTGCTTTCCTTCCTGCTCACCGTGGCCGGCATCGCCGTAATGATCTTCCTGGCGATCCTGTTTGTCGGCCTGATGCAGCAGGTGGTCAGCTTTATCCAGTCCATCTGGTCCGAATGGATCACCATGATGTAGCGAAAGGAGGCGGGTTTTATGCACAAACGGATAGCGGCGCTGTTTGCGGCGCTTTGCGTGTTCGCCCTGACCGCCTTTTCGGTCGGCGCGGCGGACGAGGAACCACCCGCACATACGCCCGGCGTGTTCGTGCCGCTCGCGCATGAGACACTGCCGCCCTCCGGCGGCGTGCAGACGGGTTATCAGGCGGTCGCTGAAAACGGCGCCTTCGTGCTTTACGCCGACCCCAAAACCGGCGATTTTGCCCTTGAGGATACCGCTGCCGGCCGGCTGTGGACCAGCGGCCAGTGGGACGTTCTCAATCAGGACAGCCCGGCTTACGACCTCAATGTCGGGCGGATCAAAACCGACCTCGTTTCGATGCTGGCGGTCGAGTTCGTGCAGGTAAGCACCATCGCGAGCACCGCTGTGCCCACCAACCAGAACAGCTACGCCTACAGCGTGGTTAAGGGCGGCGTTACGGTCGAAACGGTGGAAAACGGCTACCGCGCGTATTACACCTTCGCGGATATCGAGGCGACCGTTCCGGTGGAGGTTCTGCTCACCGAGGGGGGCATCTCTGCACGGATTATCGGTGACGAGATCCGCATGGGCGAAAAATACTGGATCACCTCCATCCAGCTGCTGCCCGGCTTCATGGCGGCGGACGACCGGTACGACGACGGCTACCTGTTTGTGCCTTCCGGTTCCGGTGCGCTCATCGACTTAAATGCCGGCCGCGGCGGGCTGACCAACTATTCCGAGATGGTATACGGCGACGACGCTGCCCTTGAGGTGGAGGAGTCCACCGGGCCGACCCGGGACATCCTGGTACCGGTCTACGGACTGAAAGCCGGCGATGACGGCATCACGGCGATCATCACCAAAGGCGACGGGACGGCGAACATTAACGCTGAATCCAATTCCGCCGACACCTCCTTCAGCCGGGTGTACGCCGAATACGTTACCGCGATTGTGGACGATACCACCCTCTTTGAATCGGATTATTTCAATCAGAGGGTGATCCACGGCATCGAGCAGCGCGAATCATTCGGCGATTTCCAGGTGGATTTCACCGTTATGCGCGGGGAGGCCGGCTATGACGAGATGGCCCGCATCTACCGCGAGTACCTCATCGGCGGCGGGCTGGAGAAAAAAGCGGGCGCTCCCGAGCTGTTTGTCACCCTGTACGGCGCCGCCACCCGCAAGGCCTCGTTCCTCGGCATCCCGTACACCAAGACCTTCGCACTGACCAGCTTTTCGGACGCACAGGACATTCTCAGCGACCTGAATGCCTCTGGCGCTGCGGTTTCCTTACAGTACGTCGGCTGGAATAACGGCGGGGTGGAAAACAAAAAGGTGGCCTCTAAATTCGCGCCGGTCGGGGTGCTCGGTGGCAAGTCCGGTTACAAGGCGCTCGACACCTTCCTTGACGGTTCCGCCAACACCGCATATTTTGATCTCGACCCCATCACTATCCGCAAGTCCGGCGGCGGTTTCTCCGCCCTCTCCGATGTGGTCAAAACCATCTTCAACGTACGCACCCCGCAGTACAAATACATGCGTTCGGTGTACGTCCCGGTCAACACCGAAAATCCGTGGTACCTGCTCAATTCCGCCAAGGCGCTCGCCGCGGTGGAGAAGTTTGTGAAAAGCGATTCCTACGGCAACGGGGTGTCGCTGTACGGACCGGGTGAGATGCTGTATTCCGATTTCGGCAAAAACCCCATCAGCCGCGCCGAAACGGTGGAAAATTACCGTGCCATGTTCGCCGCCCTTGGCGAGCGGCCGGCGGTGGTCAACAGCGGCAACGCCTACACTTACCCGTACGCCGACAAAATCTACGCATTGCCCACCAGCAGCGACGGCAACGTGCTGTTTTCCCGCAGCGTACCGTTTGTGCAGATGGTGTTGCACGGCTATCTGAGCTATGGCGCCGAGAGCGGCGACGACCTGCTCGACTGTATCGCGTTCGGTGCGGCGCCTGCGTTCAGCGGCATCGCGATCGACGATTCCCAGCTGATGGAAACCAGCTTCAACTGGCTGTACGGCAGCAGCTATGCCAACTGGGCGCAGCAGGCCAAGGACAGCTTTGCGGCTTACAATGAGGTCTACGCTTCGTTGTATGATCAGGCCATTGTCTCCTACGAGGAGACCGACGGCTTCTCCAAAACCGTATTTGAAAACGGTACAGCGGTGCTGGTCAACCGCTCGGAGCAGCCGATAACGGCCAACGGGGTGGAAGTGCCCGCCCGCGATTATCGTGTGATAGGAGGATAACGCCGTATGAAAAAGCCTCATATGACCATCAGCGGGCGCCGGGCGATGACCGGTCGGCTGTTCGTCCTCCCGTTTTACATCGGCTTCGCCCTGTTCTTCCTCAAGCCCGCCGTCGAATCGCTGACCTTCGCGTTCTCCGACGTGACCATCAAGCGCGGCGGTTTTGATGTGGTGTTTTCCGGACTGAAAAACCTGCGTTATATTTTTCAGACCGACCCCGATTTTACCAAAAATCTCGTCGCGTCGCTGACATCGCTTCTGTACACCGTGCCGGTGGTCATCATCGCATCGCTGTTTTTTGCCATTGTGCTCAACGCCAAGTTCCATGGCCGCACGGTGGTGCGCGCGATCTTCTTTCTTCCGGTGATTATCGCCTCCGGCGTGGTGATGGAGATCATCAATTCTGACACCTTCGCCTCCGGCCTGATTTCCTCCTCGCAGGGGATGGACGCTGCGGTTTCGGCTTCTTCCTACGGGCTGACTGAATTGCTCATCCAGATGGGACTGAGCGAGGACATCGTCAGTTACTTCTCCTACATTTCCTCGAACCTCTACGACCTGATGTGGCGCACCGGTATCCAGATGATCATCTTCCTTGCCGCGCTGCAGTCCATCTCGCCGGCGCTCTACGAGGCCTCCGCCATCGAGGGGGCTTCCGCGTGGGAGAATTTCTGGATGATTACCATACCCATGATCGCGCCGATGATCCTCGTCAACATTGTCTATACCATCATTGATACCTTCACCGATTCGGCCAACGTCGTGATGGATCAGATCACCACCGTCTTCCGCGACCAGCAGTATTCCCGTGCCGCGGCGATGAGCTGGGTGTATTTCCTGATCATCGGCGTCATCCTCGGCGTAGTGCTGTTCATCAGTGCACGCTCCGGCCGCAGTAAGAGCAGATAAGGGGGGAGCGCTTTGGAACTCAGACAGCTCGCGGGGCACTCTTCCGCTTTCGTCAAAAAGAACGCCACTTCCATCCTGTGGAAGGTTTTCCGGGTGTTCCTGCTCATCGGCATCAGCTATATTTTCCTGTTCCCGGTGCTGTATATGGTCAGCATCGCGGTGCGCTCGCCCGAAACGGTCAACGACCCGAGCGCGGTCTGGATCCCGCGGGGCATCTCGCTCGAAAGCATTAAGACTGCCATCGACATCCTCGATTATCCCCGCGCCATCAGCGTGACCGCGATCATCGCGATCGGCGGAACCCTCGGTTCGCTGGTGTCCTGCTCACTGGTGGGCTACGGCTTCGCCCGTTTCAAATTCAAGGAGAGAAACATCGCCTTCGCGCTGGTACTGCTGACCATCATCGTGCCGCCGCAGACGATTATCATTTCTTCCTTCGTCAACTACCGCAACTTTGATTTCTTCGGTATTCTCAGCCTGCTGCACGCGATCATCCCGGCCGTACCCGATTCGGTCAGCCTGATCAACACGCCGTGGACCTTCATCCTGCCGGCTTTCTTCGGCAGTGGGCTGCGCGCCGGCCTGTTCATTTACATCTTCCGGCAGTTCTTCGCCGGACTGCCCAAAGATCTCGAGGAGGCGGCCATGATTGACGGCTGCCGTCCGTTCAAAACCTTCCTGCGGGTGATGCTGCCGCTTGCCCGCTCCGCGATTATTACCGTGCTGCTGTTCTCCTTCGTGTGGCACTGGAACGACTATTATCAGGCCACGATGTACTTCAGCAGCAACCAGCCCATTTCGGTGATGCTCAACCAGATGCAGTCGCTTCTGCAGGACGCCAAGCTCTTCAACGTGGTCACCAACACGCCGGACGAAATCCGCACCTACCTTCAGGCCGGCTGTCTGCTGACCATCCTGCCGCCTCTGGTTATTTACATATTCACTCAGCGTTTCTTTACTGAAAGCATTGAAAGAACCGGCATCGTAGGCTGACACAAAACCCATCAAAAGAAAAGGAGCAGTGATCCGCATGAAAATGAAAAAATGGCTGACTCTGGCGCTCGCGGGCGCCATGACCCTGAGCTTTGCAGCGTGCACGCCGGCGGAGAGCGGGGACGACGACGGGAGCAAGGCGCCCGGTACCAGCACCGGCACCGACGTGTCCCATCCCGCCGACTCGCTGTGGAACAAGACCTTCGAGGGCGTTACCCTCAAACGCCTGCTGTGGTATGAGCCCGGCGATGCTGAAAAAGCTCTCGTCGACGCCTTCGAGGAGCGCACCGGCTGCACCATCGAGGACACTGTGGTCGATTTTGAAAACTACAATACAGCGCTGGCCAATTCCATCGCGGCCAACGATCCGTACGATATCGGCTATATCTACGGTTCGTTCTTCCCCACCCAGATCATCGCCGGCATGTATCAGCCGGTTAACAGCTATATGACGGAGGACAATCTGTTCGATTCAACCTCTGCCGAGACCATCGCCAACGGTGGCTTCGATATCGGTAAGATGAACTATTACCGCTGGAACGGCAACTACTACGGCTTGTCCTCTTATTGGGATGTGGACATGATGGTGCTGCTGTACCGCTCCGACCTGATTGTGGAATCCGGCCTGATGACCCCCAACGATTACGTTGCGCAGGGCAACTGGAACCTCGACACCTTCTATGAACTGGCTTCCAAGCTGACCAACACCGGCCGCAACATGTACGGCTTCTCCGCCGGCGGCGAGAATACCCGCAGCTATGCCGAGTTTGTGTCTGCCTACGGAACCCAGATCGTCACCTACGACAGCAACGGCGTGCCGTCCCAGAACCTCGGTGATGCCAAGGTGCTCGAAGGCCTCAACTTCATCCAGAAGCTCACCTACGGCGCGGGCGCGGTTGTCAAACCGGGCGCGGCCGATGTCAGCTTCCGCAAGGGCAACGCAGCGATGGCGATCGATGGTCTGTATGAGATTCCGAAGATGATGAATGATCCGAATGTCTCTGATGTGGTTAAGAACAACTGGGATATCGCGCCCATTCCGCTCGCAGCGGGCAACGCCGGCGGCGCGTATCCAACCGACTGGCTCAAGGCTATCGGTATTGTCAACGGCTGCGTTAATCCCGATGCGGTGGCTGCCTTCGCACTGCATATGTCTACCAGCAAGGGCGACAACGTCTGGGAGTCGAGCCTGAATGAGGAGCAGCTCGCACGCATCACCCCGTACTATGCCAACATCAACTACGCCAACTATGCATACGGCACCCTCGGTGAGGATTACGTGACCATGATGGCCAAAATCGCCACCGGAGCCGATATCTCTCAGCTCATCGATGAAAACAAAACCCTTTTCAAGGCCCAGATCGACAAGGTGATCAACGGATAAGCGTTCAACGGAAGGAGAACGGATATGGCACAGAAAATCAGCAAAAAGGTAATTGCCTGCATTCTGGTGCTGGCCTTTGTGCTCCAGAGCATACCGCTGATGCTGTTTATGGTATCCGGCGCCGGCGGACAGGTGGATCTGCTGCAGACCCATCTGGCTTCCTCGCGCGGGGTGAGATATTTCCCGGGCAACGGTACGGTGGATTATAGCTCCAGCCAGGTTACGGCGGCAAAAATCAGCAGCTGGCTCGACGGCAATACCGTAAACGGTGAGGACGTCAACAGCGGCCCCACCTGGAACCCGCCGCAGTGGCACGGCGTGGAGTTCACGCTCGACAGCGTGCTCCAGGCCGATCGGCTGACCATTTATGCCGGTCTGGCAGCGTATCCGGACACGTACTGCGTATATGCGTCCGATTCGCCGGATACCCTGTACAGCCCTGACAGTCTGGTCGACGACAACGTGAGCAGCTGCACGGGTGATGCGCGCGACGTGGAGATCGGCCGGCCGGTCAAATATGTGGCCGTGCTGTTCAATGGCGAGGTCGATTACCACCGCCCGAAGGAGTTCCAACTGTGGGGCGAGGGCGGCGCTGAGTCGGTGAAGTTGGAGAACCTGTTCCACCGCGAGGACGGGAGCAATGCGATCGAATCCTCACGCGGGGTGAGATATTTCCCGGGCAACGGCACGGTGGATTACAGCTCCAGCCAGGTTACAGCGGCAAAAATCAGCAGCTGGATCGACGGTGATACCGTAAACGGTGAGGACGTCAACAGCGGCCCCACCTGGAACCCGCCGCAGTGGCACGGTGTGGAGTTCGCGCTCAGCGGCGTGTTTAAGGCCGACCGGCTGACCATTTATGCCGGTCTGGCAGCATACCCGGATACCTACTGCGTGTATGCGTCCGATTCGCTGGATACCCTGTACAGCTCCGACAGCCTGGTCAGCGACAGCGTGAGCGGCTGTACCGGCGGGGCGCGCGATGTAAAAATCGGCCGTTCGGTTAAATATGTGGCCGTACTGTTCAACGGCCAGGATGACTACCATCGCCCGAAGGAGTTTCAGCTGTGGTGCGAGGTGGAGGGCGACGAGCCGGTGCAGACTGAAAACCTGTTCCGCCGTCCGGATGGAAGCAACGCGATCGCAAACTCCCGCGGGATTGCGATGAATGCCGCTTCGGGCTATGTGCAGAACAAGGATTCCATTACCAACGCCATCGGCGCGCTGACCGACGGGAATACGGCGCAGCACAACGACTGGCCGACCGCTACCGAATGGTATTACGGGGCGGAATACACCCTTGACGCGAGCTATCCCCTCGATCATCTGACCATCTATTCAGCGCTCGATGGACTGCCGGACAGCTACCGGGTATATGCGTCGGAAAACGCGGAGGATTTGTATAAGGCCGAAAGCGTTGTCGCAGACGGTATTCAGGCGGTCTTCGACAGACCGGTAGATGTAAAAATCGGCAAAACGGCGAAGTATGTCGCGATTATCGGTCTGGCCACCAGCGGCAACACCCGTCCGAAGGAGTTCGAGCTCTATAACGAGATAAAGGATGAGCCGGTACAGACCGAAAACCTGTTCCGCCGTCCGGATGGAAGCAATGCGATCGCAAACTCCCGCGGGATTGCGATGAATGCCGCTTCGGGCTATGTGCAGAACAAGGATTCCATCACCAATGCTATCGGTGCGCTGACCGACGGGAATACGACGCAGCACAACGACTGGCCGACTTCAACGGAATGGTATTATGGGGCGGAATACACCCTCGACGCAAGCTATCCCCTTGATCATTTGACCATATACGCGGCGCTTGACGGCCTGCCGGACAGCTACCGGGTATATGCGTCCGAAGCCCTTGAAGATCTGTATAAGGCCGAAAGCGTTGTCGCAGACGGCGTTCAGGTCACCTTCGATACGCCGGCGGAAGTGGAAATCGGCAAAACGGCGAAGTACATCGCGATTATTGGCTTAGCCACCAGCGGCAACACCCGCCCGAAGGAGTTCGAGCTCTACGGCAGCGTAGAGACAACCGAGCCGTCGGATACCGAAAACCTGTTCCACAAGGCGGACGGGAGCAATGTGATCGAGGCCTCCCGCGGAATTACGATGAACATCGCGAGCGGCAATGTTAAGGATAAAGCCACCATTGATCAGACGGTCATCGGCGGGTTGATTGACGGCAACCTTACCGACAAATACGACCTGCCAACCTCAAACGAGTGGTATTACGGCGTGGAGTTCAGCCTAGACGGCGAATACTACGCTGACCACCTGACCATTTATGCGGCATCCGATCCGGCAGATACCTACCGGGTGTACGCGTCTGCGACGCTCGGCGCCCTGTATACGGCGGACAGCCTGGTCGCGGATGGCGTGTCGGTGCCGGCAAACACCGCGACCGATGTGGAAATCGGCAGGAACATCCGCTATATCGCGGTGCTGAGCACGGTGACGTCCGGCAATGCCCGCCCGACCGAGTTCCAGCTGTGGGGCGGCGAGAAGAAGGAGCAGCCGGATACCGGCGCTAAAAAGGTGCTCACCATCGGCAACAGCTTCTCGGAGAATGCCTCCATCTATGCCACCGAGATCGCACGGGCACAAGGCTATGACCTGACCTTTGCGTATTTGAAGCTCTCGAGTGGCACCATCGATCAGCACTGGCAGAACGCGCAGACGAACAACGGTGTGTACAAGTTCACCTACACCGATTCTGCCGGCCGGCACAACATCAAAAATGAGGGCGCCGGCGGCGCGACCATTCAGGAAGCGCTCGAATACATGGACTGGGACATTATCGTGCTCCAGCAGGGCAGTACTGCCTCCCACGACTATGCAACCTACGGCAACCTCGGCAATCTGATCAATTATGTACAGCGGTTCTGTCCGGATGCTGAGCTGATGATCCACGAGACGTGGAGCTGGGCCAACTGGCCGGCGGAACGGTTTGATGATATTGAGGCTGCCTACCACCGCGCCGCGAAGGAGAACGGCAATCTGCCGATCATCCATACCGGCCGCGCGTTCGAGTTCGCCCGTGAGGCGCTCGACTCCCGCACAATCCTCAACGAGTCCGACAATCAGCACGCCAACGCCTACGGCCAGTTTGTGGCCGGCGCGAGTTATGTCACGGCGATTTTCGGCTGCGACATCCGCGAGAACACGTTTGGTGACGGCCATCCCGCCTTTGCCGATATCGACATGGATGTGCTGCGCAAGGCGGTCATGGATGCGGCGGACTACCAGCCCGAAGAGCCGGACCCCGGCGACGAGGACTTCGTGGCCGAGTGGCCGGAAGCGCCCGCCGGCGACAACCTGTTTGTCGGCGCGGACGCCACCCCGATTGTGGCGCCGGGCGGTGACTTCTCACAGGGCAAGTACTACAATTACAGCTTCATGGACGGCAGCAATAAAGCCGACCTGTCGGCACTCGCCGACGGCGATGTCACCAAGCATTACGACGCCTACGGATTTGGTGATAACAGCGATCTGCCCGGCGTACTGTATGATCTGGGAGCCTATTACGACGTCAGCCATATCCGCGGTTGGGCGGGCATTTACAACGCCTCCGCCTACTGCATTAATGGCTACCGGGTGTATGCCTCCGAGCTGCGTGAGGATCTGTTCAAGGAGGAGAGCCTGGTATTCTCCTACAGCAACGACAAAGACGTCAGCAGCATGTTCGCTTATGAGCCGGATGAGGCGCTTGGTAAGATCCGCTATATCGCGATTTTCCTGACCGATTCCCGTGACGGCGGCTGGCGGCTGCGTGAGTTCGCAGCCTATGGCACAAAATCCGCCGACCAGACCGGGCCGTCCGAGCCGGAAGTGCCCGACAAGCCCGACACCTACTACAAGGAATGGCCGGAAGCACCCTCGGGCGACAATCTGTTTGCGGGCGCACAGGCGTCCACCATCCTTGCGCCGGGCGGCGATTTCCTGGCTGCCAAGGAGCAGGCATATCCCTTTATGAACGGCAGCACCCCGGCCGGCCTGTCGGTGCTCATCGACGGCGACCTTACGCTGCATTACGACGCCTACGGCTTTGGGGAGAACGACAAGCCCGGTATCCTGTACGATCTGGGCGGGTACTACGATTTGAGCCATATCCGTGGCTGGGCCGGCATCTATAACAGCGAGAACTACCGCGTCTACGGCTACCGGGTGTATGCGTCGGATAACCTGGCCGATCTGTACAAGACGGGCAGCCTGGTGTTCGAGTACAGCGACCAGAAGGATCTCAGCAGCATGTTTGCGGCGGACGTCAGTCTGGAGCGGGTGCGCTACGTCGCCATTTTCCTGACCGATTCCCAGGATGGCGGCTGGAGGCTGCGTGAATTCGCAGCCTACGGCACAAAATCCGCCGATCAGACCGAGCCGCAAATTCCCTCGAGCATCATCGAGGGGCTGGACGCCGAGTATTACGGCGTGGCCACCGATGACCTCACCGATCCGGTTTACGCGGGTGCGAGCGCCGAAGTCGGCGCCCTCACCGACGGTAAGCGGGACAACGTGGAGTTCTGGGGCGGCAAGGACACCGAAAATTCGAAATTCGTTTTCATTTACGATCTGTACGCCAACTATGACCTCACCGGCGCGGCCGTCTACACTTTCGCCGATATGATGGATACCGAGTTCGGCGTGCACAAGGGCATCCGTTCGGCTACCATCTACGCCTCCCGTACCTTCGACAGCCTGTTTGCCGAGAGCAACGGCGTTGTGGTCAAGGCGGATTACGCTGTGCCGGGTGCTGCGGACGAAACCTCATTCTATGAGGCCGACGCGCTGCCCTCCTGGAAGATGGCGCGCTATGTGGCGTTTGTGTTCACCATCGACGACTCCGCCTACGGGGCCTGCCGCCTCGAGGAACTGCAGGTATACGGTACCCTGAGCGCCACCCAAGACGAGGAGCCGGAAGAGGAGCGCCTGCCGCAGTATCTCGACATCAGCGGTGATAATAGCGTGATCCTGCGTCTGTTCCAGAAAAACGGTCGGGACGACCTCACCGCGCTGGGCGCGAAACTGGTGGTCACCCTGTCAGAAGACAAGGCCGACCTCGATCCCGTCGCGCAGAAGCTCGGCGGACGTTTTACCGCTTCCAAGCTGTATACCGTGAAGCTGGTGGATGCCAGCGGCAAGGAAATTCCCCTCGACGGGCGGATCGTCCGGCTGAGCTTCCCGGCGGAGGATTCGTCCACCGAATGGAAGATTGCCTGCGTGGACGACAGCAGTGCGGAGCTCATTTCCAGCAGCCGCCTCGGCGATGCCTATACGGTAGAAACCGAGACTCTGCGCGCATATGCGACGGTCAAGGCCTCGTCCGGCGCGGCCGGTGACGGCAGCGAACCGGGCGGCGATGAACCGGCGGCCGCAGCTGCGGTGCTGCCGACCGTCCTGTGGGCGGTGGCCATTGTGCTCGGCGTGCTCGCTGCCGGAGGCGTCGTGCTGACGGTGGTGGCCGCTGTCAAGCGGAAGAAGGAAGAATAACCTTAAGCGGGCAAAACCCTTTGCCCATCCGGGGAAAGCGTCCCGCGGGCCGGAGGCTTGCGGGACGCTTTTTCCGCAGATGTATGTGCCGCGTGCGGGTAAGTGTCGGATATTGCACCGGCACGGCGGGTAAGCAGCGGCTTACGGCCGTTGTCCTGCGCCGGAGGGGCCATATCGGGAAAGGAATATACAGTATGAACAATCATGAAATTACAGTGCCGGCGAACGCCGCGCACCTGCGCTTTTTTGGGCGCACCGCCGCACATGTGCTGCCGGGGGCGGTGTTTTTCAACTGGAGCGGCTCCGGCTTCGCGTTCCGCTTCACCGGCACCGCCGCCTACGCGCGCCTGCGCACCGACCGACGGGGCGATGGTATCGCTGCGCCGCCGGATCGGGCGTATATAGGTGTGTTTGTGGACGGAGAGCCGCTGCAGTCGGCGCGCTTTTCTTTGGATGAGGAAGACGGCTGGTATCCCCTTGCGGTGGGGCTGGCCGATGGCGAGCATGAGATCCGGGTGGTCAAGCAGACCGAGGCTGGCTATGGCCGCGCGGCGGTGGAGGAGATCCGGGTGACTGGTTCCGCCGCGCCGCAGCCGACCGCCGCAAAGCCCCGCCGCATCGAGTTTATCGGGGATTCCATCACCTGCGGCTACGGCAATATCTGCTCGAACGAAAGCCCCGATTTCGTTACCCGTGAGGAAAACGCCTCGCTGACCTATATGGCGCTGTTGGCCGGCGCGCTGGACGCGGAGTTTTCCTGCGTGGCCGCCTCCGGCAACGGCATCGCGCACGACTACGGCGGAAACACCGTCAACTTGATTCCTGAGCTATATCCCTGCACCGATAAGCTGCTCGACGGGCACTACGGCCGGGAGCCGGAGCGCTGGGATATGGCGGCTGACCCGGTTGATCTGGTGGTCATCAAGCTCGGCGCCAACGATCAGCCCACCTGTGCGGGCGCCTATCTGCCTGAAGAAGAGCGCACGCCGGAAGCACTCGCCGCGTTGCGGGCGCTCTTCACCGACCGGCTGTACGCCTTCCTCGACGAGGTGTTTGCCCTGCGTGGGGACGTACCGGTGCTGTACTTGTACGAGCAGGATATGGCGCTGCACGACGAGATTGCCGGCACTCTTGCACGTTACGCCGCCGACCATCCCGGCCGCCGGCTGCACGCGCAGGAAATCCATTCCAAATATCCGCACGAAGGGGTGGGCGCGAACGGCCACTGGTCGTCTGTCACCCATGCCCGCGTCGCACGGGAGCTGTGCGCGAAGGTAAGGGAGCTGTTATGCTGAAGATCAGTGCCAACCGGCGGTATATCATCGATGAGCGGGGGAAGCTGTTCCCGTATCTCGCCGACACCGCCTGGACCCTGCTGCAGCGGCTGGACCGCCGGGAAATCGTCGAATACCTGAACATCCGCGCCGCGCAGGGGTTTAACGCCGTGCAGGTGTCCGCCATTTCCGAACTCGATGGCCTTTACACTCCTAACCGAGAGGGCGCGCTGCCGTTTGCCGATGGCGACCCGATGAAGCCGGATGAGCGGTATTTTTCGCTGGTGACCTTCCTGCTGGGCGAGGCCGCCCGCCGGCGGATGGTAGTCGCGCTGCTGCCCACCTGGGGGGACAAGTTCAATCAGAAATGGGGCGTCGGTCCGGAGGTATTCACCCCGGAAAACGCCTTTGCCTACGGGGCGTATCTCGCTGGCCTCGCCGGCCGCTTCGACAATCTCATCTGGATGCTCGGCGGCGATCGGCCGATTGAAAACGAACGCCACCGCGCGGTCATCGACGCGATGGCGGCCGGCATCCGCAGCGGTGAGGGGCGGCGTCACCTGATGACCTATCATCCCTGCGGCGAGGCGTCGTCGGCCGACTGGCTCAAGGGGTGCGATTACCTCGATTTCCATTCCCTGCAGTCCGGTCATGGCTTCGGTGGCTGGCAGAGCCACCGGATGGTCGCGCGCACCCTCGCCGCCGAGGATAAGCCCTGCCTGGACGCTGAGTGCTTTTATGAGGATTTCCCGGTGGACTTCTGCCTTGATTGGGGCTACCGCTGGGGCCCGTCGGATATCCGACGGCGGGTGTATGCCAACCTCGTCAGCGGCGCGCTCGGCCACACCTATGGACATCAGAGCGTGTGGTGCTTCCGGGATAAGCGGGATGCAGAGTATCCTTACCGCTGGAAAGAGGCGCTGCACCGCCCGATGGCTTTGCAGATGAAGCAGGTCAACAAGCTTATTTCCTTTATTGATCTGCTCTCGCTTGAGCCGGGCGGCTTGTCCGCCAACTGCCTGTCCGCCGCCGGCAGCGACTACGCGCTGGTGTATCCCACCCGTGGGCGCCGTGTGTTTGTGGATATCGGCAAGCGGTTTGACGCCGTGCGGCTGCAATGGTACGATACCGCCGCCGGTACCCTGCTTGAGCCGAAGGGCGAGTACCGTGGCAAATGTGTCTTTACCCCGCCCAAACAGGGCGATCATATCCTGCTGCTGCGGGCGATATAAAAAGGCCGTGACACCTCCCGGTTTTCGGGGAGGGCGTCACGGCCTTTAATACACTGTCAATGGCTTGGCGGTCAAACCAGCATAACTTCAAGCGAAGTTTGGCCGCGAGTCCTAAAACAGTACCCATTCACGCGGATGTCCGCGGCCACCTACTTTTGGCCAAAGCGCCAAAAGTAGGCAAAAGCGCTTTTGTCCCGGCACCAAGCGAAAAATGCTGTCAGCGTTTTTCGACGATACCGAATCGATTGAGGGAGAATACCGTTTTCTCCTCATGCGGCTGAGAAGCGGGAGATGCATTTGCATGCGGATGGCGACGCTCCTGTCGTGCACCAAAGAGGAAAACGGATTTTCCCAAACGAGAGTTCGGTTTCCCGCTCAGTCACATAAACGAGGGGAGCTGAACGGTTCAATCCCGGGGGGATTCGGGGAAAAAGTACGCCTGCATGGCGCACAGCAGCTCAGCGGCCGGCGGGTTTCCAGCCTCGCCGCCGATCACTGTGCATCCCCCGCAGCCGGGACATTCAGTATCGCCTTCCGGCGTCTTGACGGCTTTTTCTGCCGGGAAGACGGCACGGCACCGGATACAGCCGCACAGATCGCCCGGCGCGAACGGCTGTGGGTTGCGGCAGTGGTACAGCGCGATTGCGGTCACGGCCGACAGCGTTTCCTCCGGCCAGTCCGGCTGCCGGGGCTGGTAATGATCCAGCAGAAAGCACAGGTAGGCGGTAACCGTGCGCATAGTCAGCAGATAGTACAGCAGGCATACGCCGAGCACAAAAACGAGGGCGAACAGCCAGAATGCCAGATCCGGCCGGTCTTGCCGGCGGCTTACCCACACGCACAGCAGCATGAGTGCCGCCAGCAAAAGTATGGCTAAGAGGTAACCGGATTTCCATTTCCGGCGAAACGGTTTAGCGGCTTCATCTTTGCCGTGGCGCAGTATGTTCATGAGCGTTGGCGTAAGCTTCGTTTTCAGCGCGCCCACCGCCTGTTTATACGCTTTCGACCCTTTTTCCAGCTGACGGATATGCCTTGCCTCCACGGGATAAAAATCCAGCAGCTGCATCTGCGGCAGATTCATGGTCAGTCTCCTCTCTTTGTTTTCCTCTGCAAAAAGGCATAGTAAATCAACCCCGTCGCGTCGGCAAGGAACCATCCGATCGGCACCGCCCACCAGATACCGGGCAGCCCGATCGTCTCTATGGGCGCCAGCAGGTATGCCAGCGCCACCCGGGTGCCCAGCGAGATTACCGTGAGCACCACCGAAAACCCCGGCCGGCCGATCCCGCGGTACAGCCCGTACAGCAGGAACAAAACGCCGATGCCGAAGTAGCACGACCCTTCGATGCGCAGATATTCCACCCCGATGCGCAGGATCTCGGTCTCCTCCGGCTGCACGAACAGCCCCATCAGCGGCCGGGCAAACCCTACCACTACAGCCGAGATTGCTGCGCAGAACACCATCGCGGTCACCACCGCCGAGCGCAGCCCCTGCCGGATACGTGCGTGCTCGCCCGCGCCCTTGTTCTGGGCGATGAAAAACGAAAACGCATTGCCGAAATCCTGTACCGGCATATAGGCGAAGGAATCGATCTTCACCGCAGCCGCAAACGCCGCCATCACGGTGACGCCAAAACTGTTGACCAGCCCCTGCACCAGCAGGATACCGAGGTTCATCACCGACTGCTGCACGCAGGTGAGCAGCGAATACTGCACAATCCGGCCCAGCACCGCCTTCTCAAAGCGGAAATCCGACCGCCGCGGCCGCAGCGCCGGGATTTTGACGAACACATACACTGCGATCCCGATGCCGGACACCGCCTGCGCGAGGATGGTCGCCAGCGCCGCGCCGCTCACTCCCAGCGGGATCACCACCACAAACAGCAGGTCGAGGCCGATATTGAGCACCGCCGACACCGCCAGGAAGACAAGCGGCACCGCCGAGTTGCCTGCCGCCCGCAACACCGCCGCGAAATAGTTATACACGAATACGAAAAAGGTGCCGATAAAGATGATGAACAGGTAGGAGCGGGTGAGCGCGAAAACATCCTCCGGGATCTGCAGCAGCCGCAGAAACGGGTCGATCAGCGCGAGTGCCAGCCCCTCAATAAGCAGCGCCGCCGCGCCGATGAACCCGAAGGACAGCACCATGCTGTGCTTCATCGCGGCGGTGTCGCCCGCGCCGTACTGCATCGAAAACAGCATCCCGCTGCCCATGCACAGCCCCAGCACCACCGAGGTCAGGAACACCATCACCGCATACGACGCCCCGACCGTCGCCAGCGCATCCGGTCCGAGGAACCGCCCCACGATCAGCGTGTCCGCGACGTTGTACACCTGCTGGAGCAGGTTGCCTGCGATCATCGGCGCCGCGAACCGCAGCAGGCTGCGGGTTACCGGCCCTTTTGTCAGGGAGGTCTGCATGCTTCATCGTCCTTCTGTCTGGAATGCTGCGGGGCGGATGGCGCATGCCGCGCCCGTCCTGCTTATGGTACCGGATACGCCGCGGATTGTCAATCCCGGCGCCCGGCGGGAAGACCGCGAGGATCGTCCGTTTCTCCCAGAAACCACGCGATGGGAATCCCCAGAACCCGGGAAAACGCCATCAGCTCCAGATCGGTGATATAGCGGTCGCCGGTTTCCATCCGGGACAGGATGTTTTTGGACAGAACGATGTTTTCCTTTGTGTGCATGAGGGCGATCAGATCATCCTGCGTCAGTTTGGGAACGTGCAGGGCGCGCGCCGCCCGGATGCGGTGGCCGCTTATGTTTTTTCTTCCTGTCATCGGCGGCAGGCGGCGTTTTTCTGCCGTCTCCTTTTGGCCTGTCCGGGGACAGGGATGCGGATGTTGGCCGGAAAGCATGGCGTTTCCTCCTTATTTTATAGAATGCGAACTCCCGCAAAAATAAACGAAAATTCTGGAAAGACGGGCAGAGATATGCTACAATAACAGAGATTATAATGTTTCTTGCGGATAGTTCATTATAATAGAATTAAATTCTATTATATTAGAATAATAACATCATTTACAGCATTTGTCAACAAAGAATTCTAATTTATCAGAACGTTTAGGGTGGGTGAGATTAATGTCTGTATCCTATAATGGTTTGTGGAAGCTTCTTATCGATAAAAATATGAAAAAGCTAGAGTTGCGCGATGTGGCCGGGATCAGTAATGGCACGTTGGCGAAGCTGGGAAAAAATGAGCCGGTGGCGTTGACTGTGCTGGAACGAATCTGCAAGGCGCTGGGCTGTCAGATCGGCGATATCGTCGAATACGTGCCCGACTTAGAGGAGTAAGCGCTCTATGAGGACGTGTCTGCCGGTTATCGACAGATATACTTGTGTCCGCAGCTTGCGGTGCGGTTTGGCCGCACAGCTAGAATCGGTATCCATTCGCACGGGTGCCCGCGGCCACGTCCTTTGACCGGGGCGTCAAAGGACGCAAAACGCCCTTTTCCCCCGGCGCCCGGCGGTTACGCCCTACGGCGTCCCGCAACGGCGCCGAACTGGTTGGGGGGGAAATCTGTTTTTCCTCATGCGGCGGCGGGCGGGAGATGAGTTTTCCGCTGACACCAGCGGCGGGCGGATACTTCCAGCGTGGGCCGGCTCGATTCGGCAGATAGGGCATAGACAGAATGTCCCATAAATATCGCACTTGGACAGGACGCAAAAGCCGGAGGCCGGCCGAGGATTTGCTGCTCAACCGGAGCCGCGGCGTGGAAATCGCTTGCGATTTCGCTTGCCGCGAGAACATAGGTGGGAAAAGCAATTTTTGCGTCCTTTTGTTTGCTGACAAAAGGACGTGGCTGCCCGGCATCGGGCAAAGGGGTGCTGCCCGTTATCGGCAGACATACTTGTGTGCGAGTATGCGGCGCAAAAACTTTCCGCGTGATAACACACCTGTGCCGCGCCGCACCCCCCTTTTGGCCAAAGCCCGAAAAGATCAAAGGTGCGCTGTTACGGGAGGGGACGTTTCGCGCGATGCGCGAAACTCCCACAGGAACCGCCAGCTGGCGGTTCCTGTTGCGCTTTGGCTCCCCGGCGCCGGACTGGTTGGGGGGAAATCTGTTTCTCCTCATGCGGCTGAGGGCGAGGGACACGTTTTTCCGTTGACACGAGCGGTGGGCGCGCATTTTCGGCATCGGCCGGTCTTACAATAAAGTTCGTAAATGCGAATATAAAATATTGAATTGCAAATTAATTGTACCATATACAATACAATTGTCAAGACTTAAAATTTGTTTTTGTGTATTTTTTGTTTAAAATATAGAAAATAAAGTACTGTTATGTTATAATTAGTCTAAAAAATGTTGGAGGAAATATATGGCGCTCAGTTATAAGAAGCTTTGGATTTTGCTGATTGAAAAAGAGCTGAAAAAAACGGATTTGAAGAAGCTGTGTGGAATAGGGCCGTCAACGTTAGCAAAGCTGAGTAAAAACGAGTCGGTTTCGATGGATGTTTTACAGCGTCTCTGCAAGGCGCTGGGCTGTCAGATCGGCGATATCGTCGAATATGTGCCCGACCCGGAGGCGTAAGCACTCCACGGGATGCTTTCCAGCGTGGGCCGGACCGACTCGGCAGATAGGGTATAGACAGAATGTCCCATAAATATCGCGCTGCGATAGGACGCCGCTGCCATTCGGGGCTTTTGCCCAAATTTCTGCCGGCAAAAACGTAAAAAATCTCTGAACACCGGCGGCTACCCTCTTGCCAACCGGGAAAAATTGTTATACTATTAACAAGTGAGGGTTTTGGCAAAAAGCCTTTACCGGCAGACCGGATCCGGACGGCAGAACGCCGCCGGAAGGAAAGCGGGAAAGCGGCCGGCGCCAGCCGGGACGACGGACCGCATGAAGATAACATGACAGCGAAAGGATGAAAGGCTACCATGAATTATCGGAACAAAAAGACCATCGAGGACATCGACGTAAACGGGAAGAAAGTTCTCGTGCGCTGCGATTTCAACGTCCCGCTGGCCGACGGCGTCATCACCGATGACAAGCGTATCCGCGAGTCCATCCCCACGATCAAATACCTCGCGGACCACGGTGCGCGGGTGATCCTCTGCTCCCACCTGGGCCGTCCGAAGGATGAGGAATCCAAGAAAAAGTGCACTCTCGCGCCGGTCGCGAAGCGCCTGGGCGAGCTGATGGACCGCGAAGTGAAGTTCACCACCGACATCATCGGCGACGAAGCCCATGCGATGGCTGACGCCCTCAAGCCGGGCGAGATTATGGTCATCGAAAATGTGCGCTTCTATAAAGAAGAAACCAAGAACGATCCGGATTTTGCCAAGGCGCTCGCCTCGCTCGCGGACATCTATGTCAACGACGCGTTTGGCACCGCCCACCGCGCGCACGCGTCCACCGCGGGCGTGGCCGACTACCTGCCGGCGGTGTGCGGTTACCTGATCCAGAAGGAAATCACCATCATGGGCGATGCCCTCGCCAACCCGAAGCGCCCGTTCGTCGCAATTCTCGGCGGCGCGAAGGTATCGGATAAGATCGGCGTCATCACCAATCTCATCGATAAGGTGGACACCCTGATCATCGGCGGCGCGATGGCGTACACCTTCCACGTGGCGGAGGGCCGCCACGTCGGCGATTCCAAGTTTGAGCCGGACAAGGTGGATCTCGCCAAGGAGATCCTCGCGAAGGCCAAGGCAAAGGGCATCCGTTTCCTGCTGCCGGTGGATACCATCGCGGGTGATGCGTTTGATGCAAACGCGAATGTCCGGGTGTTTGAAGGCGAGATCGAAGACGGCTGGATGGGCCTGGATATCGGCCCGAAGACCCAGAAGCTGTTTGCGGATGCGCTTAAGGGCGCCGGCACGGTGGTTTGGAACGGCCCGATGGGCGTCAGCGAGATGAAGCCGTTTGCGGGCGGCACCATTGCGGTGGCCAAGGCGATTGCGGAGGGCGACGCAGTGTCCATCATCGGCGGCGGCGACTCTGCGGCGGCGGTCGAGCTGCTCGGTTTTGCCGACAAGATGACCCACATCTCCACCGGCGGCGGCGCGTCGCTGGAGTTCCTCGAGGGACTGGAGCTGCCGGGCATCGCCTGCCTCAACGACAAGTAAGAAACTCGCTTAAGCCGGCCCTCGCGGCCGGCTTTGCGGCTGTAACGGGGGAACCCGTGCCGCCGCGGATAAAAACGGATAAAAGGATGGTTGAATATGGGTAAATATGTTATCGCAGGCAACTGGAAAATGAACAAGACACCGGACGAGGCCGCGGCGCTCATCGAAGCGATCAAGCCGCTGGTCAAGGACGCGCAGTGCGAAGTTATCGTGGGCGTGCCGTTTGTGGATCTGCCCGCCGCGCTGGAAGCGGTTAAGGGCAGCGCCATCGGCGTGGCTGCGCAGAACTGCCACTGGGAAAAGTCCGGCGCGTTCACCGGCGAGATTTCTGCCGAGATGCTCAAGGCGATGCAGGTCGGCACTGTCATCCTCGGCCACAGCGAGCGCCGTACCTATTTCGGCGACACCGACGTGACCGTTGCCAAGCGGGTGCGCGCGGCGCTGGACGCGGGGCTGCGGGTGATCCTGTGCGTGGGTGAATACCTCGAGCAGCGCGAGCAGGGCGTGACCGGCGAGGTCGTCGCCATGCAGACCAAGATTGCGCTCGGCGGCGTTTCGGCCGAGGAACTGTCCCGGATCATCATCGCGTATGAACCGGTGTGGGCGATCGGCACCGGCCGCACCGCCACCGCCGAGCAGGCGAACGAGGTGTGCGCCCTCATCCGTGCCACCCTCGCGGGACTGTATGACGAGGCGGCTGCGAAAGCGGTCACCATCCAGTACGGCGGTTCGATGAACGCTGCGAACGCGGCTGAGCTGCTCGCGCAGCCGGATGTCGACGGCGGGCTCATCGGCGGTGCTTCGCTCAAGCCGCAGGATTTTGCCACCATCGTTGCGGCAGCGAAATAAGCGCTGAAAGCATGCAGTCGGGGGCGGGCGGTAATCCGCCCGCCCTTGTTTTTTCGGCCGATTGATATTCAGCGGCTGTGACGGCCATCCTAAGATAAGCAGAAAGGAAAAGGATATATGAAAAAACCGCTTGCACTCATCATTATGGACGGCTACGGCCTCAACCCCGACACCTACGGCAACGCCGTGAAGGCGGCGGACGCACCGCATCTGCATAAGATCTTCACCGAAAATCCCTGCACCGCCATCGGCGCCTCCGGCATGGATGTCGGCCTGCCGGACGGGCAGATGGGCAACAGTGAGGTTGGTCACACCAACATCGGTGCCGGCCGTATCGTGTATCAGGAGCTTACCCGCATCACCAAATCGATCGCCGACGGCGATTTCTTCCAGAATCCCGCCCTGCTTTCCGCGATGGAAGCGGCGAAAAAGCCGGGCGCTGCGCTGCACCTGATCGGTCTGCTGTCCGACGGCGGCGTGCACAGCCACAACGGGCATCTGTACGGCTTGCTGGAGATGGCCAGACGCAGCGGAGTGAGCGAGGTGTTCGTCCACTGCCTGATGGACGGCCGCGACGTGCCGCCGACCTCCGGCAAGGGCTTTGTCGAGGAACTGGAAGCCAAAATGCAGGAAATCGGTGTGGGGAAAATCGCGACCGTGATCGGCCGCTACTACGCGATGGACCGCGACAACCGCTGGGAGCGGGTGGAGAAGGCGTACGCCGCGATGGTATACGGCGAGGGCGTGCAGAATGCCGACCCGGCTGCCGCGGTGCAGGCGTCCTATGACGGGGACGTCACCGACGAATTCATCGTGCCGGTGGTGTGCGGCGACGGGAAGATCAAGGCGGATGACGCGGTGGTGTTCTTCAACTTCCGCCCCGACCGCGCCCGCGAAATTACCCGCACCTTCGTCGATCCGGATTTCACCGGTTTCTCCCGCAAAAACGGCTTTTTCCCGCTGACCTATGTCTGCATGACCCAGTACGACGCGACCATGCCGAACGTCCAGGTCGCTTTCCGTCCGCAGTCGCTCGACAACACCTTTGGGCAATATATCTCCGATAAAGGGCTGACTCAGCTGCGTATCGCGGAAACCGAGAAATACGCCCACGTCACCTTCTTCTTCAACGGCGGCGTGGAAAAGGAATACCCCGGCGAGGATCGCGTGCTGATCAATTCCCCGAAGGTCGCGACCTATGACCTGCAGCCGGAGATGAGTGCGTACCTCGTGTGCGATGCGGTGGTGGAGCGGATCCGATCCGGCAAATACGACGTGATCGTGCTCAACTATGCCAACTGCGACATGGTGGGCCACACCGGTGTGTTCGACGCCGCCAAAGCCGCCGTGGAGGCGGTGGACAAGTGCGTTGGCCGTACCGTCGAGGCGGTGCTCGAAATGGGCGGCACCGCGCTGATCACCGCCGACCACGGCAACGCCGACAAGATGTACGAGGCGGACGGCTCGCCGTTCACCGCGCACACCACCTACCCGGTGCCGTTCTGCGTCGTGGGCACGCCCTGCGAGCTGCGTGAGGGCGGCCGGCTGGCGGATATCGCGCCGACGATGCTGAAGCTGCTCGGCCTGCCGCAGCCCGCCGAAATGGACGGCGTGAGCCTGATCAAATAACGCATGTATAGGGAAATCCCCCGTCTGCCGGCGCCTTCCGGCAGACGGGGGATTTTTACATAGGATGTATTATAATACATGTTCAACAAATCGTATAAAAAGTCCGCTATGCATATTAGTGTGACAACCGGTTATGTGCTGTCATTCGGCATGAGGAGAGTCAAATTTTCCCGTGCTGATTCGGCACCTTGGTCTGTCAGCTTGTCAAAAAAGTTGCTTTGCAAAAAATGCATTACAAAGTTTTCGCCCGCCTTTTTCAAAAGGCGGTGGGGTATCGGGGCAACGCCCCCGATTCGCCCTCCGCAGAGGGCGAGATTCTTTGAAAATAAGGCGCAGGAGGGAGGCAGGAAGCCATGCTTCCTGCGGGAGTTTGCCGCTTCGCGGCAAACATCCCTGCATGGAATGTTCGTCGCTGGGCGACGAACTTCCCGAGGACGGTTTTTACCGTCCTCGTTCCCTCGCCGGGGGTGCCCTAGTGTTCCAAAGGAGCACAAAATCCTGTTGCGCGGCCAAAACTTGCCGTAAATACGCCGGATATACGTGAATAACGTAAGTAAAAAATAGAATATCCAGTTTTTCCGTACATTTCCCCTCCTGTCCGGAAAGACGTGCTATACTAAGCGCGATTTTACGAGCAGGGAGGAATACAACCATGTTTTCGGGCAAAAATCTGCGCATTATGCGTGCATACAACCGAATGAGCCAAAAGGAGCTGGCGGACAAGCTGCATATATCGCCGGCATCGGTCAGTGATTACGAGCGCGGGAAGCGTTGCCCTAATGCTAGGACGCTCCGGCAAATGTGTCTGCTGTTTCAATGCTCTTCCGCTGTTTTTCTGGATGAAGACGCCGAGCTGCCCGATCGGGAGCTATATGAGGCGGTCAGGTGGCTTCATGCACGCAAACCGGAAGCCTACCGCGTTCTTCTTGAGATGATCCATTCTCTCACGCAGCCGGAGGACACATGATACCTGCCGGCCCGGCGCTGCTGTACAGCAGAAAAACACCGCCGTACCCCGAAAGGCACAGCGGCGCAGCAAGCTTATTTTCCCGGACGATTGCCATAATACCGCCGGCGGCGTTTTTTTCCGCCGTTTTGCGGCGCTGCATGGTGCGGTCCGGCTGAGGCGCTCTTTGGCGCGGGGGTATTCCGGTGTTCCTGCACCGCTGCGGCTTTCGGCGCGGGCGGCGCCACCCGCTTGGGCGCGGTCGGTTCCTGCGGCGGCTGCCGGCGGGCGGGGCGGGGTTGGGGCTGCTTTTTTGGAGTGAGCGTAAAAATTTCCATCGGATACGGGTGATTTTCCACCACCGGCACCGGCCGTTTCATCAGCTTTTCGATATCCTTCAGCAGCGGCTTTTCGTCGATGTTGCAGAACGCGATGGCCTTGCCGGTATGCCCGGCACGCCCGGTACGCCCGATGCGGTGCACATAGGTCTCCGGCACCTCGGGCAGGTCGTAATTGACCACATGGGACAGCTCCTCAACGTCGATGCCGCGTGCAGCAATGTCGGTCGCCACCAGCACGCGGATGGTGCCGTCCTTAAAATTACCGAGCGCCTGCTGACGGGCGTTCTGCGACTTATTGCCGTGGATCGCCTGCGCGGCGACGCCGGCACGGTTGAGATCGCGCGCCACCTTGTCGGCGCCGTGTTTAGTTCGGGTAAATACCAGCGCGGAGCGGATGTTTTTGTCCGCGAGCAGGTGCACAAGCAGGTCGGTCTTGTGCGGCCGGTCGACGAAATACACCGACTGGTCGATTGCCTCGACCGGCGAAGACACCGGTGTGACCGCAACCTTTACCGGATCGTGCAGCATCGAATCCGCCAGTTCCGCGATTTCGGGCGGCATGGTGGCGGAGAACATCATGGTCTGCCTCGCGGCGGGCAGTTTCGCGATCACCTTTTTCACATCGTGGATAAAGCCCATATCCAGCATGCGGTCGGCCTCGTCGAGCACAAAAATCTCCACCCGGCTCAGATCCACGAGCTTCTGGCCGATCAGGTCGTTGAGTCGGCCGGGGGTCGCCACGAGGATATCCACCCCGCGGCGCAGCGCAGCCACCTGCGGAACCTGCGACACGCCGCCGAAGATCACACAGTTATGCAGCCGGGTATGCCGGCCGTAGGCGTCAAAACTCTCCTTGATCTGGAGAGCGAGTTCCCGTGTCGGGGTCAGGATCAGCGCCCGCACCGGGCGGGGCGGCTGGCCGGCGTACCGCGCGGCGGACAGCCGCTGTAGAATCGGCAGCGCAAACGCTGCGGTTTTGCCGGTGCCGGTCTGCGCGCAGCCGAGCAGGTCACGACCGCTGCATGCGGGCGGGATCGCCTGCGACTGAATGGGGGAGGGCTCGGTATAGCCCGCTTCTTCGACCGCGCGAAGCAGCGGGTCGGCCAGGGGCAGCTGAGAAAATGTCATCGAATCGGATTCTCCGTTTTTCTGTAAATTTTTGTTATGACGTTTAAGCAGGCGCCGGCCCGCCTCCTTCGTCGCGGGATATCAGCCGTCTGCCGTTTCGTCCCGAACAGGCGCAAGCCCTTTTCGTCCGCAGACAGGCCGAGGTGCCTATCCGCATACCCGGTGGGATGCTGCGGTACGGGACGTATTTTGGGGCGGGGGATGTGCTGGTTTATCGACGGCGCTGGGGCGGTATCTTGGCCATAGTTATTCCGGCTTGTCCGGATATACCGCGCGGCGCAGCACGGCATACGCTGCGGCGGGCTCGTCCACCGTGAGCACCCGTTGCTCCATCGGGCAGAAACCATCGCCGGTGCGGTTGCGGATCATCGGCACCCGTTCGCCGCAGGCATAGGGTACCCCATGTGCACGCAGCACCTTTTCCGCCGGGACACTGAGCACCCCGGCGTACACCTGTGCCGCGCCGCCATACAGGAACAGCAGCGCGGCCGACCGGCCGATCACCTTGTCGGCCACCGCCGCGCCGCGGAAGAAATCCGGATCGGCCGAAAGCCGGTCGAGCACCGGCCGGATGCCGCGCCCATAGTCGGTGAATACGTTGGTTTCCCGGAAGGTCAGCAGCGACGCGCCGGATTCCGCCAGCGCCCGCCGCTGCACGTCAAAGTCCATCACGCTGCAGCCACCCCGCTTTCCTGGCCGCCAGCAGCAGAAGCGGCACCAAAATCCATTGCAGCACGATGCCCGGCAGTCCCGCGACCGTCGCGGTCCATGCGGCGGCGGCTGAGAAGGCGCCGAGATGCAGCAGGCGGCCTGCAACAAACAATGCGAGCGCGTAAATCAGCCGGCCGGCGAGCTGCGCGAGCGGCAGTCCTGCCCAAACCGGCAGCTTAAGCCGACGGATGGCCAGTCCGGCAAAAAAGCCGTAGGCCGCCAGTTCGCACACCATGAACGGCAGCCGTATAAGTGGCGGCATGCCGGTGAACGCACTCAGGCAGGGGGTGATTCCCCCGAGGGCCAGCCCCCACCACGGGCCGAGAAAAAAGCCGCCCAGCAGCACTGGGATGTGCATCGGCAGCCACACACCGCCGGCTGCCGGACCGCCTACCAGATGGAATACCTGCGGGAACAGCACGCCCAGCGCGAGCAGCAGACCGCCTGCCGCGACGGTGCGCGCTTTAGAGGATGTCATAGATTGGACCGCCTTTCCGGAAACGAGGCGTCGCCCCGTATCTTACCGCCTTTGGAGAGGCAGACAAAACTTCTGATGAGACTCACTGAAGTTATTTAACGTCTGCTGCAAACTTTGCCGCGACCTCCTTCATGCGGCCGGGGATGTCGATGTGCTGCGGGCAATGCTTCGCGCATTTGCCGCATGCGCGGCACAGATCCGCCTTGCCCTCCACGGCAGCATACGCCGCAGCCGCCTCTTCGGCGGACACGACCGCGCTGCGGTTGTAGGCCTCGAACACTTTCGGGATTTCCACCCCAAATGGGCAGGGCATGCAGTACGCACATTTGGTGCAGGGGACGAGCGCCATTGTATCGTAGGCAGTTTTGGCGTCGGTAAACATGGTGCACTGCGTATCGGTGAGCATGCCGGGCAGGGCACGCGAAGCGTAGTCGAGGTTTTGCTCGACCTGCTCCATCGTGCTCATGCCACTGAGCAGAAGGCTGACCTCCGGGCGATTCCATACGAAGTCGAGCGCCCACTCCACCGGGCTGCGTTCTTCGGTAAGCACCCGCTGTACGCCCGGCACAGGGCTTGCCAGCTTGCCGCCGAGCAGCGGCTCCATCACGATCACGCCGAGCCCTTTGGCGGCGGCATATTCCAGACCGCGCAGCCCGGCCTGATGGTCGATATCGATGTAGTTGAACTGGATCTGGCAGAATTCCCAGCCGTCATAGCTGTCGATGATCCGCCGGAAGGTGTCGAAATCGTCGTGGAACGAAAAGCCGATGTGTCGGATTTTGCCGTCTGCTTTCGCCTTCTCCATCTTGTCTATCAGCCCGAACGGCACCGCCACATTGTCCCAACCACCCCGGTCGAGCGCGTGCATCAGATAGAAGTCGATCGTGCCGATGTCCAGCCGCTCGAGCTGGGTTTCCAGGCAGCGGTCAAAATCTTCCGGGCACTTATGTAAGCCGATCGGCGACTTGGTCGCCACATAGGTCTTTTCACGATAGCCGTCTTTGAGCGCCTTGCCGACCAGGCCCTCGCTCTTGCCGTCGTGGTAGAAATACGCCGTGTCCACATAGTTGACCCCGCCGTCGATCGCGCGGCGGATCATGCGGATCGCTTCCGGCTCGTCGATTTCTCCGCCCGCCATCGGCATGCGCATCGCGCCAAAGCCGAGCGCCGAAACCTTTTCCGCCATGCGGCCGAATTGCCTGTACTGCATGGTCATCGCCTCTTCTTTTCAAATTCGCTGCGGCCTGTCCGGCCATTCAATACAGTATATCATATTCCTGCCCGCAGAGCAAGTGCGGGGCGGAGGGAAAACATATCCGGCCGGAATTGCACAATCCGTGGGAATGTGGTAAGCTGGGATTGGAACCCGCATGCAGCGCGTGCAGACAGGCGGACGCCGGCGCAAAAAGGCCGGGAGCAACAGGGGGATAGCAACATGACAACCTATCGGCGGCTGACGGCGTCGGAAATCGACCGGGCGCTGTTTGCCGGGTTTGTCCGGCGGCAGGAGGTGACCCGCTGCTGGCGGAAGATCAACGGCGCATGGCAGATCCGGGATATCGCATTTGTTGACGACTGGTCGGAAGAGGATTATGCGTTTCTGGTGACCTGTCTGCAAAACACGGTCTGTACCGGCGGCGCGGTGTTCGGGGCGTTCGCGGACGGTGTGCTCAAGGGCTTTGTGTCGGTGGAGTCCGCTCCGCTCGGCAGAAACGGCGATTACCGCGACCTGTCGAGCCTGCACGTCTCGCAGGAACTGCGCGGGCAGGGGATCGGCCGGCGGCTGTTTGCGCTCGCACGGGAGTTCGCGCGGGAGCAGGGCGCGCTAAAGCTCTATATTTCCGCCCACTCGGCGGTCGAGACGCAGGCGTTTTACCGTGCGATGGGCTGCACCGAGGCGCAGGAGTATGATCCTGAGCATGTGGAGCGGGAGCCATGCGACTGCCAGCTCGAATGCCGGGTGTAAGATAAACAGGCGCCACCCCGGTCGCTTCCTGCGGTGCAGGATGCCGACCGGCAAATAAGGAGGGAAACCCTTATGCGGCTTTGCATTGCTGCCGCTCCATGCAGGGTCTGACGGCGGACACGCCGCATGGAGCTTACATTACTGTCCGCGTCAGGCTTTGCATTTTTATCGGATGATTTTTCACGATAAAAAGGAGCAAAGCCAAAATGAAACAGGTAAAAATTTTCCACGGTCTGGGTCCGTTCCTGCTGCTTTGGAGCACCCAGGCGCTTTCCTCGCTCGGCAGCGCCATGACCAGCTTCGGCCTGGTCATCTGGTCGTATCAACAGCACGGCTCCGCGCTGACCACCGCGCTTTTGTCGGTGTGTACCTATGCGCCGTATGTGCTGCTGAGCATTTTTGCCGGCGTGATCAGCGACCGGTGGGATAAACGGCGTATCATGCTCGTATGCGACACTCTGGCCGCCGCTGTCACACTTACGGTATGGGCGCTGCTGCATACCGGGCGGCTGGAGGTATGGCACCTGTATCTGCTCAACGCGGCCAGCGGCCTGATGAATGCAGTGCAGCAGCCTGCCTCCGAGGTGGCGGTGAGTCTGCTGACTCCGAAAGAGCAGTATCAGCGGGTCGGCGGCCTGCGCGCGCTGTCCGGTTCGCTGGTGACGGTATTGACCCCGCTGCTCGCGACCGCCATTACTGCTCTGGCGGGGATGGATGCGGTGATTCTTGTGGATCTCGTGACCTTCGCGGCCGCCTTTGCGGCGTTGTTCGGGTTTATCCGGCTGCCGAAGGATGTGTGTCCGGCCGGCGAGCGGGAATCTTTCCGCCGTGCGGCGGGCGACGGCTTTTTGTATTTGCGCCGCAATCCCGGCATCCTCGGCCTGATTGCGTTTCTCGCCGCGATCAACCTGATTGCCTCGATGTATGAAGCGGCGCTGCCCGCAATGGTGCTTTCCCGACAGGGCGGCGGACAGGCGGCTCTCGGCGCAGTAACTGCCTGTGCGGGTGTCGCCAACCTGGCTGGCAGCGTGCTGGTATCGCTGCTGCCCGCACCGAAAAACCGGGTGCGGGTGATCGGCAACGCCCTGCTGTTTGCGATGTCTACCGAGAACTTTTTTCTTGCCTTCGGCCGCAGTGCGCCGGTGTGGTGTGCGGGAGCCATACTCGGCTGGCTGGCGATTCCGCTGATGAACGCCAACCTCGATGTGGTCCTGCGTTCCCATATTCCGCTCGACCGACAGGGACGGGTATACGCTGTACGCAACGCCCTGCAGTTTTTCACTATCCCTGTGGGTTATCTGCTCGGCGGGGTGCTGGTGGACCGGGTGTTTGAGCCGCTGATGGCGGCACAGCCGCCAGACAGCCCGCTCACCGCCGCGTTCGGCAGCGGCAAAGGCTCCGGCGCGGCCGCGCTTTACGCTGTGCTGGCGGTTGCGGGAATTCTGGTATGCCTGCTGTTCCGCCGGTTCCGGCCGATCCGCGCGCTGGAAAAGGAAGAACAGCCATAAAAAAGAAGGCCGCCGGAGCAAATCCGGCGGCCTTCTTCCGTATAGTGTTATTCCGACGCGGTGTCCTCCAGCAACGGGCGGTGCACCGCCGCGAGCAGCTCGTGTCCCCGGGCGGTCGGGTGCGGGTCAAAATCCAACGTGCTCCAGTCGTCGCCGTCCACGTGCGCGTTGGTCAACCGGGTATCGCCGGTGTCGGCAGCAAAGGCCGCGGCGGCGTCCGCGAGCAGGCAGCCGTTTTCCTCGGCGATGCGGCGAATGGCGGCGCACAGCTGTTCCATATACGGCGCGGCTACCGCCTCGAAGTCAAGGACGACCGCATCTCCGCTTTTGAGCGCGACACCGTCAAAGGGGTTGTATATCGTCATCAGCACGATGCGGGCGTTCGGGTTGTGCTCCCGCAGCAGCGCAATGGTTGCGGGAAGGTCTTCCGCCAGCTGCCGGCAGCCCTCGTCGGTGATCTCCTGCAGCCGGCCGCCGCCGAGGAAAGCCTGGATTTGCAGCGCCAGTTGGCCTATTTCGGTCAGCGACAGCCCTGCCAGATCGGCGGGGGAGGACAACTCACTGAACAGCTGCTGCAGCTCGGCGGACAGCGGCCTGAGCAGGTTGTTGCCGCCGATGCAGATGGTGATCGCGTCGGCATTCTCCAGCAGATGCTGCGCATCCCCGCCGCCGGTCAGCAGCGCGGAAACCTGCGTGTGCATCTGCGCGGTGGTATGGCCGCTGACCGCGAAATTGCCGAACTCCACCCTGTCATAGGCGGCGCCGATCTCGTCCCGCAGCCGTTCGGGGTAGCTCTTTTCTCCGTCCGCCAGCCCGTATCCCGCTGGAATGGAATCCCCCAGCGCGGCGTACCGCCATACGGTGGCTGCCGCGGATTCCGGTGCAGATTCGGTCGGCGTACCGCTCCGGCAGCCCCCGAGCAGCAGCACCGCTGCCGCCAGAAGAAATGCGTATATTCTGTGTTTCATCCGGGTGCCTCCTTTCGCCGTTCCCTATTAGTCCTATGCAGCCCGGGCAGGTCCTATACGCAGCGGAATGCGGCTGCACGGGCAGAAAAAACCGGCATCCGGGAGGATGCCGGAAAAGGGCGGATAGAATCAGCCGAGCGGCGGCGCATTGTCGTCGGTCGGCGGTACAGGATGCTCCGCCTCGTCTTTTTTGCGTTTTTTCTCATAATACGCGAGTACCCCCGCCACCACCAGCACGGCTACGCATACGCCGATCAGGATAAAGGGTACCAAATTCATCGGGACTCCGGTAACCGGGCTCATAGACAAACGCTCCTTTCACCAAAACACGCAGGCGGTCAGGCTGCTGAGCAGGCCGTATTCCTCCGCCAGCCAGTACAGACCTTCCAACGTCGCGCCGAGCAGGATGGCCAGCAGCAGAATGATCAGTACCGCGATAATCAGCGCCACGATCAGTTTGGCAATGATGCGGCGGGCTTTTTCGTCCATACTCCGACCTCCCTGCAAGCCCTATTGTAACATATTCCGCCGCGAATGCAAGCAAAAGCAAAAAAAGTTCTTGCAAAATCCGCGCGGACAGTGTAGAATATATGAGGTCAAAAGATAACCGCCCGTGGCGAAGCTGGATATCGCAGTGGATTCCGATTCCAAAGGCCGGGGGTTCGAATCCCTCCGGGCGGACCAAAGTAAATGCACCCGAAAACCTAGCAGTAATGCGGATTTTCGGGTGCATTTATTATTTGTAGCCATATTAACGATTGGCGAAAAAACAGCACAAAACAGTGTAAAACAGCATTAGCATGCAAGTAAACATGCAAGTAAAAAATCAATCGAGTAA
>CAJKBW010000016.1 GCA_905198295.1 uncultured Oscillospiraceae bacterium
GCCAGGATATGGAAGTAATCTTCGTAAGTCTTCAAGGTCTGAGCCATGTCTTCCCTCGCCCTATCCATGTATGTGCTGGAGAAAACCGGTTCCGCCGCGGTTTTTGCCGGACTTCTGGCCGCCGCCATGCTGCCCACCATACTGCTTTCCCCCTTTGGCGGCATTCTGGCCGACCGGGCAAACCGCCGCAATATCATGGTGGCGCTGGATGTGCTTTCCGGACTGGCCGTGCTGACGGCCGGAATCACTCTGAACTTTTGGCACGATATCACAGTCATCAGCATTCTGCTGGTCGTTTTATCGGTGCTGAGTGCATTTGAATCGCCCACGGTGCAGGCCTGCGTCCCACAGATGCTGTCCGGTGACAACCTTGTGAAGGGCAATGCCGCGGTCAGTCAGGTGGCCGCAGTCACATCGCTGATCACCCCATTTTTGGGCAGCCTCTTTTATACCGCATTCGGCATACAACCGATTTTCTGCGCAGTGGTGGCCTGTTTCTTGATTACTGCTCTGCTGGAAAGCTTTATCCAAATGGATAAACCGAAAGCCCTCCCCAAAACGCACGCTCCGACGATAATCAAAGAGGATTTTACGGTCACCACCCACTTTTTGCGCCGGGAACAGCCCGGTATTCTGAAACTGCTCCTGCTGGCCGCGCTGGTAAGCCTGTTCGTCGCCGGGACGGCTGTGGTGGGATTCCCGTATCTGGTGCGCACGGTGCTGGGCCTTTCCGCCGGATATTACGGCGCGGCGGAGAGCGCCATGGGAGCGGCCGCCATCGCGGGAAGTCTGTGCGCTGCGCTGCTCGCCAAAAGACTGCGCCTGCGCAGTCTAGGGACAATTTTCATCGCCTTCGGCCTGTGCCTGCTCCCGGGCGGTATCGCCTTTTTGCTCCCGATCAGTGCCATTGGCCGTTACGCCATCCTGTTGGCGGTGTTCTGCGTCTGCCAGCTGGGCTGTACACTCTTTTCCACCTACGCGATTTCGGTCATACAGGCGCGCACGCCCGAGCATCTGATGGGCAAGGTCATGTCCTATGTGTTCACGCTCTCGCTGTGTGCACAGCCCTTGGGGCAGATCCTGTACGGTGCCCTGTTCGATTACTTTTCCGACCGCGCCCACTGGGTACTGATTCCAAGCGGTCTGCTCATCTGCGCGGCCGGGCTTGCCTCATCCGGATTTTTCGCCCGCTGGGAGCAGCGCGAATCCGCATAACCGGAACGAACGCCGAGGGTTCCAATAACATGGCGGCGCCGCAGCTCAAAGGCCGCGGCGCCGTCCCCCTCTTCCGGATCAAGACTGTCCGGCTTCAGGCTTTTCTTCGTTTTTCGCGTATTATGCTGATGAGCGGCAGCGCCGCCAACACAGCCAGCAGCACCGCAATACCCAGCAGGCACAGAAGCGGCACTGGAAACCCTATCCGGTAATACAGCTGCATGGTCGGTCCATATCCGCAAAGCAACAGCCCCGCACCGAGCAAAATTCCGAGCTGCACACCGAAGCGTACCCAACGCTTTGTCAGCAGAATGACCGCAATATCCCCCGCCAGCAGCACAAGATGCAGCGTCAGGTCCACTGCGTGCAGCGGCAGACCCAGCGCCGTGCCACAATACACAAACAGCACAGCATACGCCGCCGCGGTGAGCGCCAGCACCAGCAGCATGCTCCTTTTCATTTTCGTCCTCCGCCTACTGATTGCGTTCCTTGAGCGCGCGGTCGGCCTCCCGCTTCATATCGCGGCGTGCGGCATCCTCACGCTTGTCGTACAGCTTTTTGCCGCGGCACAGGCCAACCTGCACCTTCACAAGCGAGCCCTTGAAATACACCGACAGCGGAATCAGCGTAAATCCCTGCTGCTTGGTCAGGCCAAACAAGCGCATGATTTCCCGCTTGTGCAGCAGCAGCCGGCGCACCCGCAGCGGATCCCGGTTGAAAATGTTGCCGTGATCGTAGGGACTGATGTGCATGCCGCACAGCAGCATCTCCCCGTGGTCGATGCTGCACCATGCATCCCGCAGGTTGACGCCGCCGGCGCGCAGGGACTTGACCTCGGTGCCGGTCAGCTCGATACCGGCCTCCATAGACTCCTCGATAAAATAATCATGAAACGCTTTCTTATTGGTGGAGATGGTTTTTATATTTCCTTCCGCCATCGCCGTCACCTCCCGTATCCGTCTGTACAGACGGTCAGATTTCAATTGCCTGCGGCTTATCTTCGTACCAGGCCATCATGTTGAGCACCAGCCAGTTCCAGTTCTGGAAGCCCGGATTGATGATCGGCTCGCCCAGATCCGGATCGTAATATTCATGGAAGCAGCCGTTCAGCTCGAGATCACGGCCAAAGAGCTCCACCGTTTTTTCCACCAGCGCCGCCGCCTCGTCCTCGTAGCCGTAGCGCACCAAACCGCGGAATACCATATAATTGCTGATGCCCCACACCGGCCCCAGCCAGTTGGAGGGATTGCCGCTCGCATCCAGCGAATACATCGCCTCCAGCTTCGACATCGTGCGCACGCCATAGGGCGCCCAGAAGGTTTTGGCATTGGTGATATGCTCACGCACCATCCGCTCAGCCTGTTCCGGCGTGGCGATGCCCGCCCACATAGCCAGAAAACTCGACCACACGCCAAAACGCATGATCAGGCAATCCCAGTGGCGCGGACGGCCGGCATGCAGCTTCTGCGCCGGATCAATCGGCAACAGGTTGAAATCCACCGAATAAAAGCAGCCGTCCCGCTCGTCCCAGCAATATTTCTGGATCGCGGCACGCAGCGCGTCGGCGCGGTTGTGCCAGCACACCGCCTGTGCACCGTCACCCAGTTTCTCGTACAGATAGGCGACCGCCAACAGCTCCCGGTACATCAGCGCATTGAGATAAATCGAACCGCTGCTGTTCTTCGGGCGGTAAAAAGTCGACGGGTCGTTGTCCACGCCGATAGCGAAATCGTCTTTCCAGAAAAACAGGCCGCAGGCGTGGCGGAACTCGCGGAAATACCGCTCCACAAACCGCACGATCTTCTCCATATGCGGCCGGATGAAATCAGCACTGCCGGTACAGCGGGCCACAAAGGCCGCATGCTGTGCCAGATTCGGCTTATGCATATTGGTATCCAGTCCGCCGGTCAGATCGGGATCCTTAAAAGTATGGATAAAAATCGGGATATACCCCTCCGGCGAACAGCTCTCCAGGAAGTTGAGGATGCAGCCCTCTTCCCCGGCGGCAATCTGGCTGTCGTCCATCTCCGGGCAGTCCAGCAGCACCTGACGCAGCGCCACATCCATCAGCCAGGAATCCCAGTCCCACAGCGTATTGCAATAGCAGGCGCTGCCCGGCGTCAGAAACGGATGCTTCAGCGGCCCTTCAGCCGGATGCAGCATCTCCCTGCTCTGCCGGTAAATATATTCGCGCAGCATGGCCGGATAGCGGCCCGGCAGTTCACGTTTCATATAATCACAATCCTTTATTCCGTATCATTCATCCAGTTAAAGGGGAAAAACGCGATCTCGATGTGGGTATCGTAAGCCACGATTTCTTGCCCCTGCTCTTCCGGGAGAATGCGGTGATAAAACGCGGCGCGGTACAGCAGCGCGCGGTATTCCACCGTGCCGCCATCGTTTCGCTGGAGCACCAGCGGCAGCAGCCCGACGGCCAGAATTACACACACCGCCCGCAGCCGGCCGCGCTTTGCCCGGCAGAATCCCCAGACCAGCAGCAGGATGACCGCCGTCGAAAGGCACAACCACAAAGCGGCCAGCGGCCGGGAACCCGCTACCGGCAGGCCGTTCAGGCCGATCCCAAGCACCCCACCCGCCAGCACACAGAAGGCCGGCAGGAGCAGCCCGAGCCACCATTTCCGCCTTTTGTGCGAAAGCACGATCTGCACCGCCGCCGCGGCGATAAACGGCAGCAAGAGAAGAAACGCTATCCCCAGGAAATAGAGAACGCCCATGATCATTCCTTCCGTTCTCAATAAAAAGAGATGCCGTGTATGCTTCTGCTCCTCCGGAACCCCTTTACAGGGCGCTGCGTCCCTCCAGCGAACGGCGCAGCGTGATTTCATCCGCGTATTCCAAATCGCCGCCCACCGGAATGCCGTAAGCGAGCCGGGTGACCTTCAGCCCGAAGGGCTTGAGCAGGCGGGAGATATAGGCCGCCGTGGTTTCCCCCTCAACGGTGGGGTTGGTAGCCATGATAACCTCCTGCACGGTGTCGTCCGCGACCCGGGTCAGCAGCTCCTTGATGCGCAGCTTTTCCGCATCGATGCCGTCCATCGGAGAAATGGTGCCGTGCAGGACATGATACAGGCCGTTGTATTCCCGCGTGCGCTCAAAGGCGATCACGTCGCGGGGATCTTCAACCACGCAGATCACCGACCGGTCGCGGTTATCGGCGCTGCAGATCGGGCAGATCTCATGGTCGGTGAGATTATGGCAGACCTTACATTCGTGAATTTGGGCGCGCGCCTCCTGAATGGAGGCAACCAGCGCCTCGGCCGATTTGTCCGGCATGTTCAATATGTGGAAGGCCAGCCGCTGCGCGGACTTGTGTCCCACGCTCGGCAGCCGTTCCAGCTGTTCCACCAGCCGCGCAAGCGGCGCCGCCAGATAGGCCATATCAGAACAGCCCCGGCATATTCAGCCCGCCGGTGACCTTTCCCATCTCGGCTTCAGCGGTATCGGCCGCCTGCCGAATCGCCTCGTTGACCGCCGCGGTCACGAGATCTGCGAGCATCTCCACATCTTCCGGATCCACGACCTCCGGCTTGATGGTCAGCCCGGTCACCTTGTGCTTGCCGTTGACCGTCGCAGTCACCGCGCCGCCGCCCGCCGCCGCAGTGTATTCTCGCTCGTCCAGCTCGGCCTGCAGCGCCGCCATATCCTCCTGCATCTTCTGCGCCTGGCGGATCATGCTCTGCATATTTCCAGGGCCTCTGCCCACACCCTCCGGCAAACGTGCTTTCATTCTGTTTCAGCGTCCTTTCTGCATTTGTTTGTGCCTTCTGTGGAAGGCTGCGGGGCAGTACCCCCGGTATCGTCACCCGAAAAGGGCAGACGAATACATCCAATTTTTCCTTGTTACGGTTTAACCTCGACCTCTACGCCCTTCTCCCGGCTGGCGCGCAGAAATGCGGTCAGCGGATCCTCCGTCGGCGGCGCCTGCCCGGCTGTTTTGCGGATCCCGATACGCAGCCGACGTCCGGTTTTCGCCTGCAGGATATCCTGCAGAAGCTTCTTGTTGCCATCCCGGGTGACCAGCGTCTTGAACAGGTCGTTGTCGGTGGCCACCAGCAGCAGATCACCGCGCAGGAACGCGGACGAGCCGCTCAGCACACCGCACAGCGGCGGGCATGCGGAACTCAGCGCTTCCAGCACATCCTGCCACTGAGCAAACGGCACCTCCTGCACGGCTTCGGCCGGTTCCGGGCGGACGGCAGGTGCGGCAGACGGCGTAGCCTGCACCGTCTGTGCCGGCGCTTTCGGTACATCGACCGGCACATTCTCAGGAGGCGGTACAACCCCTTCCCAGACCGCCGGTACCTCCGCCACAACAGACACGGCCGCGGGCGGAACGGACGGTGCCGCAGGAATCTGTCCGGTACTGATCCTATCCTCCAGCATTTTCACCCGCCGCAGCAGGCTGTCCACACTGTTGTCCAGCTCCGGTGAGCACAGCCGCAGCACCGCCATTTCCATCTCCACCCGGCGGGATACGCCGCCGCGCAGCCGGTCAAGCGCGCGCTGCAGGGTATCCATACCGTGCAGGATGGACGGCAGATCGTAGCCGTCGGCCTCTGCCCGCATCCGGTCGATATCCGCCTGAGAGGCGATGATCAGATCGCCGGGCTGCGGCACGCTTTTGAGAATCATCAGGTTGCGGTAAAAATCAATCCATTCCGCACACAGGCGCTCCATATCCCGGGAGGCACTGTGCAGCCGGTCGATAACGGCAAGTCCCGCGCCGCCGTCGTGCCGGCGCACCGCCGCCGACAGCTCGTAGAGGTGATCACGGCCGGTCATACCAGCCACTTCGGAAACCACCTGTGCCGTGATATCCTTCGTGCGGGACACGCACTGGTCGAGCAGCGAAAGCGCGTCGCGCAGCGCACCGTCGGACAGCCGCGCAATCAGCAGCGCCGCGTCTTCGGCGACGGTAAAGCCTTCCTGTCCGGCGATGTAATCGATGCGCCCCGCGATATCGGCAGGCCGGATGCGGTTAAAGTCAAAACGCTGGCACCGCGACAGGATGGTGGCGGGCAGCTTATGCACCTCAGTAGTGGCCAGGATAAACAGCACGTGCGCCGGCGGCTCCTCGAGCGTTTTAAGCAGTGCATTGAACGCGCCGCCGGAAAGCATGTGCACCTCGTCGATGATGTAAACGCGGTATTTCGCGACCGCGGGGGTGAAGCTGACCTCCTCCTGCAACGAGCGTATGTTGTCCACGCCGTTGTTGGAGGCGGCGTCAATTTCCACCACGTCCATGATGGAGCTGTCGTCGATGCCGCGGCAGATGTCGCATTCGTTGCAGGGATCCCCGTCGTGGGGATGCTGGCAGTTGGCCGCCTTGGCCAGAATTTTGGCACAGGTGGTCTTTCCGGTGCCGCGGGAGCCGGTGAACAGATAAGCGTGCGCCAGTCTTCCGGTGCGGATTTCATTTTTGAGCGTTTCGGTTACGTGCGGCTGACCGGAGACGTCTGAAAACACCTGCGGCCGCCATTTGCGGTACAGCACCTGATACATAAGCCTTTTCCTTCCCTCCCGCAGGCGGCAAAAATAAACCGCCGGACTCCGGCGCATCTGAGCGCAAACGCCGCGTGCTCTCGGGCATACGGACGGACAGGTTACCTGCGGCGCACGGGGCAACCGCTTAATGCTGCTCGGTTCCCCGCCTGACATGGTTCACGGCGCACCGTCGCACAGGACCAGCCCGCCCGTATGCCCCAAAGCATACGGCGTGTCTTTTAGTATACACGATCCTTTCCGAAAAATCAACGGGTTTTTGACGGCTGTCGGGATGCCGTGCCGGACTTCTTTTAGGGGCCTTTTTGAAAAAAGGCCCCTAAAACCCCGAAAAACATTAAGATGCGCGGCGTCCGCCGCCCTTAGGGCGGCAGGCACCGCGCATTTTCAAAGTTCTTTGAGATTTTTAAGAGCTTTCTTTCAAGAAAGCTCTTAAACGGGGTTCGGGGCAGCGCCCCGACAGCCGTCAAAACACCACGGCGCCGTACTGGGCGGCGATATCATCAATCAGCGTGCGTTCGATGCCGCCGAGCGAATCCACCAGCAGCCGGCCCGGATACCGCAGCAGCGCTTCATCGAGAAGCAATGCCCGGTCGGTGGTTATCACAATCGGCAGGCGGCACACCTGCGACGCCTCGAGCAGCCGGGGAATATCCTCCGGTACGGCCAGCTCCACCCGCACCGCATTATAATCTTCCTCCGCTTCAATCAGCGCATCCTCAAGGCTGCTGTCGCAGACAAGCGGTTCGCTGCAGGAAATATCCTCTCCCAGAAAAAACGCCTCACGCTCCCCTGCCGCCGCATCGGTATCGATCTCCGGCGCGGCCACAATGGCGTGTTCATCCGCCAGCCGGCACAGTGCCTCCAACGTCTGAGCGGACACCACTGCCCCGCCGACGATCGCCGTACCCGCATCCAGCAGGGCATGCATCCGCTCCAGATACGCCTCCTGCGTTTCCTCCGGCGCAACGGAGGACAGCACCGCCAGCGGCACGGCCGCATAGTCGAGCGCCTCCTCGATCCATTCCGCCGCCTCTCCAGCCGGTGCATCGGTCTCGATCCCGACCGCCGCAGCGCCGAGTGCCTGCAGCGTAATTACCGCCGGCAGCAGCCGTGCCCCGGTTGCCGTTTCCCCCTGATCGTCCACCCGCAGGGTGACGATCACCGGCAGCCGGGTTTCCCGTGCGGCCAGCAGCGCCGCACGCGCCTCGTTGAGGCTGGTCATCCCCTCGCACAGCAGCATGTCACAGCCGGCGTCCCGCAGGGCTTTGGCCTGCTCAGCGTACACCGCAATCAGCGCGGTTACCGGCGTATCCCCATATGGCTCCGCCCGCAGGCCGGTCGGCCCGAGGCAGCCGGCGGTCAGGCCGCTTTCCGCCGCCTGCCTGACCACCGCCGTCAGCTGTGCATTGATTGCCTGCACTTCGCCGCCGAGCCCGTCCTTCTCCAAAAGGATTCGGTTGGCCCCCGCCGTAGGCACCCGCACGATACCGCAGCCGGCTGCGGCATACAGCCGCACCTCATCGGCCAGACGGGCCGGGTCGCGGCGGTAAGCCGTCATCCCCTCAGCAGATGCCGGTTTCGCGCTTCCGCCCACAACCAGCGGCAGCTTCCACGGCAGTTTCATGGTGGTGACCATTCCTTTCCCTGTGAAATAACCGTCTCCGGGCAGCGAACAGCCCCCTTACATCGTCTCCGGCGCCGCAATTTTCAGCATGGACAACGCATTGCGCAGGGTGGTACGAGTCGCCTCACACAGCGCCAGACGCGCCTGCATGAGCGGCTCCTCCTCGCCCTTGACCCGGCAGGAATTATAAAATTTATGGAACAGCCCAGCGAGATCCATGCAGTACCGGGTGATGCGTGCCGGGTCGTAGTCCCGCGCCGCCTCAATGATCTCGCCGGTATACGCGGCAATATGCCGGATAAGCTCCTTTTCCGCCGGCTCGGTCAGCCGGGCGAGCTCCTGTGCCGTACAGGCGCGCGGCGTCACACCGTCAGCCTGCAGATTCTTGAAAATGGAACAGATACGCGCGTGCGCGTACTGCACATAATACACCGGGTTGGAGGAGGACTGTTCCACCGCCAGGCCCAGGTCGAAATCCATCTGCGATCCCGCCTCACGCAGGTTGAAGAAGAAGCGGGCCGCGTCCACCGGCACCTCGTCGAGCAGGTCGGCGAGCTGAATAGCCTTGCCGGAACGCTTGGACATGCGCACCACCTCGCCATTCTGCATCAGGCGCACCAGCTGCAGCAGCACGACATGCAGCCGGCTGCCGTCGAGGCCGACTGCATCCATCGCCCCCTTCATGCGGGCGACGTGGCCGTGGTGATCCGCCCCCCACACGTCGATACAGGTATCGAAGCCGCGCGCAAACTTGTTGCGGTGATAGGCGATGTCCGCCGCGAAATAGGTCGGATTGCCGTTGGCCCGCACCAGCACCTCGTCCTTTTCGCCGCCGTGCTCGCTCGCTTTATACCACAGCGCGCCGTCCTTTTCGTAGGTCATGCCCTTTTCGGTGAGCAGATCGATGGTGGCCTTGAGCTCGCCGTCGTTATGCAGCACCGATTCCCGGAACCATTCATCATAAACGATGCGGTATTTTTCGAGATCGCGGTGCATTTTTTCAATATTCAGCGGCAGCGCATACTGCACCAGCGCCGCCCGGCGCTCCGCTTCCGGCGCGTCAAGATATTTATCACCGTAAATCGCCGCAAAATTCTCCGCGTGCTCCCGGATATCGTCGCCATGATAGGCGTCCTCCGGCAGCTCCACCGCATCCTCGCCGCGGAAATGCTGCTGGTAGCGCACGTCCAGCGACAGGCCGAACTTTTCAATCTGGTTGCCGGCATCGTTGACATAAAACTCCCGCCACACATCGTAGCCCGCCGCATCCAGCACCGACGCCAGGCAATCGCCCAGCGCGCCGCCGCGCGCGTTGCCCATGTGCATCGGTCCGGTGGGATTTGCCGACACGAATTCCACCATCACCTTTTTGCCGCCGCCGAAATCCGAACGCCCGTACTGCGCGCCCGCCTCCAGCACCTCCGCAACCACCGCCGCATAGAACGACGGCGACAGGAAGAAGTTGAGAAAACCGGGGCCGGCCACCTCCGCCCGTTCGAGATAGGTGCCCGTGAGCGACAGATGTGCGAGGATAGCCTCCGCAATCTGACGCGGCGCCCGATGAAGCGCCCGGGCTGATACCATCGCCACATTTGCGGCGAGGTCCCCATGTGCACGGTCGGCCGGCACCTCGATCCCGAATGCCGGAATCGGCTCCGCCGGCAGCTCACCCGCCGCCACCGCCTGTCCAAGCGCATCGAGCACCGCCTGCCGCAGTTGATTTTCCGCCGTTTTGACCGCCTTTGCCATAACCGTCTCAAACCTTTCCCGCCATATTCTGGCTTTTCCCTATTCTTTGTTTCCAAAACTACTGCTTGATTTCCCGCACCGAAACCCGCAGCTCGTGTGCTGCGGCCAGCCCGGCGTTAAAATCCAGCGTATACCGCAGCGCCAGTTCTCCGCCGGTTTCGGCCAGATGGTTGTTCATCTCCTGCGTATACACGCCCATCATCAGCTTACCGTAACCGGTGTCGTACTCGCACATATGCCGCTTGCCGGCTTCCAGCACCAGCAGCGCATTCATCGCGCCGGTGCGCTCCATCGTTACCCCATCATCCCGGATATGCAGTGCGGTGCGCACCCCGGCCATGCCGGTCGCCTCGCTCTCTTCATAAGTCAGCAGGTAGCCGTCCTGCTCCCGCTCCAGCGTCCCGCCGGTGGATAGCTCCGCGACATTGCTTTCCCCGTCCACCCGCTGTATGCCGGTGATCGATATCCAGACATCCACTGCCTTCCACTCCCGTCCGGCCCGTGCCGGTATGTATTCCCGCCGCGCCTCAGTTCCCGGCGTCCAGCGCATCGATATTGACCATATGGAGGTCGCTCTCCACCGGATGGCCAAGGAACATCGCCGCCATCCGCGCAAAATCCTCCTGACGGTCGCTGATGTAAAAGTGGCAGCAGCCCTGCCGCTGCGCTGTATTCAGCGCATCCCTTTCGCCGAGCAGCTGCACACAGCGCAGCGCAGCCTCGCGGCCGGAATCAATCAGCGTAACCTCTTCGCCGAGGATATCGGACAAAATCGGCGTCAGCAGCGGAAAATGGGTGCAGCCGAGAATCAGCGTATCGATCCGCTGCTCACGCAGCGGCTGCAGATACCGCTCCGCCATTCCCCGCGCCACCGGATCTTCCCGGTCGATCCAGCCGTTTTCCACCAACGGGACAAACAGCGGACAGGCCTGCATGATCACCTGCACATCCTGCCGCAGGTCAGTAATACACCGCTGAAAAGCACCGGAACGCACTGTTGCGCTCGTACCAATAACCCCGATGCGCCCGCTGTGGGTCGCCTCCACCGCCGCCTTCGCGGCCGGCTCCACGACGCCGAATGCCGGCACCGGCATTTCTTCCAGAATATCCGCCGCCGCCGAGCTGACCGTGCCACAGGCAGCGATCAGCAGTTTGACGTCGTTTTCCAGCAGAAAGCGGCAGTCCTGACGTGCATAGCGGGCGATGGTTTCCCGGCTGCGGTTGCCGTACGGCACCCGGCCGGTGTCTCCGAAATACACAATATCCTCCCCCGGCAGCAGCCGCAGCAGCTGCCGCACCGCCGTCAGTCCGCCGAGACCGGAGTCAAAAATGCCTATGGGCCGATTATCCAAATGGATCCGTTCCTCTCCGTGGAGTAAACTCCTTATTACCTTTAAAATAAGGCCAAACGGCTTTCCCCGTAATATAAAATATGTTGCTTTAGTTGTTTATAATACCATAACCCGCCGCCCAGCGCAATACCTCCTTTTCCTGCTCTCCGGGAACATTCGCTTGTACCGATGCTTTTTTCAAAAAACGCTTGACCGCTTGACCGCTGTGTGGTATAGTATTATCACCTCAAATTAGGGGGTTTATTTTTTGCTGCAATTTTTGCGGCGGAAATGGCAGAATCCCCCTGATCGAGGGAGGCTGACGGAGCGCAGAAGCGGGAACTCCGCCGAGTGCTGTCCGTCCACAATAATTCCGACTATCGGGAGGTGCCGTTATGAGAGTCAAAATCACCCTGGCCTGCACCGAGTGCAAGCAGCGCAACTACAACACCATGAAGAACAAGAAGAACGATCCGGACCGGCTGGAAATGAACAAGTACTGCCGCTTCTGCCGCAAGCACACCGTTCATCGGGAGACCAAATAAGGAAAACCATGTTTTCCTCACGACAAAGGAGGGTTCGCAGTGGCTGACGAAAAGCTGACGGAAATCGAAGAGGTTTCCGACGACAAGCCGTCGAAGGACGCGAAAGCGGATAAGGCGGACAAATCCGGCAAGTCAGACAAGAAAAAAGGACCCGGCTTGGGCAAGCGGATGGTCAAATTCTTCCGGGACACCAAGGGAGAATTCAAAAAGATCATATGGCCGACTTTCCCGGCCGTGGTGCGCAATACCGGCGTGACGCTGGCAATGTGCATTATCCTCGGCGTGCTCATCGCTCTGGTTGACACCGGCCTCAGTGCCCTCGTCGACCTGATGCTGCAGCTGAAGTAATCCGCGGGCGCAGCTCCCCTGCGGGAGTGTCCGCGCTGCCGGTGCTCTTCAAGAGGGCCGGCGCGACGCGAAGGAGGATGGGCTATGGCCGATGAGGCAAAATGGTATGTGGTGCATACCTATTCCGGCTATGAAAACAAGGTAGCCACCAATCTCGAAAAGATCGTGGAAAACCGGAAGCTCCAGGACTGGATTCATGAAATCCGGGTGCCGACCGAAACGGTTGTCGAGGTCAAGGACAACAAAAAACGTGAAGTCGAGCGCAAGATTTTTCCCGGCTATGTGCTGGTGAAAATGGTGATGACCGACGACTCGTGGTACGTCGTGCGCAACACCCGCGGCTGTACCGGATTTGTCGGTCCAAACGGCAAGCCGATTCCCCTGACGGAGGAAGAGGTCGCCGCCCTGGGTGTGGAGAAACGGGAGATCGAGGTTAATTATGCGGTGGGTGACACCGTGCGCATCATTGACGGACCGCTCGAGAACTTCACCGGTATTGTCGACGAACTGGATCGGGAGAAAAACAAAGTGCGCGTGACCATTTCGATGTTCGGCCGCGAAACGCCGGTTGAACTCGAGCTGGATCAGGCGGAACTCATGGAGTAAGGGATACGTATCCCCTGCGATCAAGCGGTATAAGCGCCGGATGCCGGCGGGGCTGTCTGCCGGTCCCGTAAGCAAAACGCTGGCGAAACGCCTGCGCACCCGCGCGCTTTTCCTGTGCGCCGGACACTCTTCCGGCTGTGGGAGGGGCTGCCTCTGGTGCAGCTCCGCCATTGACCACAATTTTTGGAGGTGCAAGTTAAAATGGCTCAGAAAGTAACCGGTTACATTAAACTGCAGATTCCGGCTGGCAAGGCCACGCCGGCGCCCCCTGTTGGTCCGGCTCTCGGTCAGCACGGCGTAAACATCATGGCTTTCACCAAGGAGTTCAACGAACGCACGAAGAATGATGTCGGGCTGATTATCCCGGTCATCATCACGGTGTATGCCGACCGTTCGTTCACCTTTGTGACCAAGACCCCCCCTGCGGCGGTCCTGATCAAGAAGGCCTGCGGCATCGACAAGGCTTCGGGTGTGCCGAACAAGAATAAGGTCGCGAAGATCACGAAGGATCAGGTGCGCAAGATTGCGGAGACCAAGATGCCCGACCTGAACGCTTCGAGCGTGGAGAGCGCGATGAGCATGGTCGCCGGCACCGCTCGCAGCATGGGCATCGAAGTCGTCGACTGACCCGTTCCGGGTGGGAGGAAAACCCCAAGGCATTCCGATTTTACCACTCATACGGTCTTATCCGGCGCGGCAGAACGCCGCCGGACGCCGTATCTACAGGGAGGAAAAACCAATGAAACACGGTAAGAAATATGTCGACAGCGCCAAGCTGGTCGACCGCAGCAATCTTTATGAAATCAATCAGGCGATGGATCTCGCCGTGCAGACCGGCAAGGCAAAGTTTGATGAGACGGTCGAAGTCCACGTGAAACTCGGCGTCGACAGCCGTCACGCGGACCAGCAGGTGCGCGGCGCGGTTGTGCTGCCGCACGGTACCGGCAAAAAGATCCGGGTGCTGGTGTTCGCGAAGGCTGACAAGCAGCAGGCTGCCATTGACGCCGGTGCGGAGTTTGTCGGTGCGGAGGATCTGGTTGCGAAGGTGCAGGGCGGCTGGATGGATTTCGATCTGGTCATCGCCAGCCCCGATATGATGGGTCTGGTTGGCCGCCTCGGTAAGGTGCTCGGCCCGCGCGGCCTGATGCCTAACCCCAAGGCCGGCACCGTTACCCCGGATGTCGCCAAGGCGGTCACCGATGCGAAAGCCGGTAAGATCGAATATCGTCTCGACAAGACCAACATCATCCACTGCCCGATCGGCAAGGTTTCCTTCGGCGCTGAGAAGCTGCAGGAAAACTTCGACGCCCTGCTGAGCGCGATTGTCCGTGCGAAGCCGGCCGCGGCGAAGGGCCAGTATATCCGCTCGTGCACTGTGGCGGCCACGATGGGCCCGGGTATCAAGATCAATCCCGCGAAAATCGGCGGTTGATTCCAAATTAAGGTTGACAACCGCATTGCGGTGTGGTAAACTATAAAACGCTGTTCTTCCACAGACAGCAGGTATCCGTCTTTTGGGCGGTGGAAATCCTGCCGAGGATGAGCGCTGATACGAAATGCCCCGCTGCCCGCATGGGCTGCGCGTCGCTTTTGGTTACAGCACCCTTCCTGTGGAAACACCGGAAGGGTTTTTCTTTTGTATCGGGATTCCGTGTCCCGGGGAACGAACAGCCAATAGTTACCGGGAGGTGAATACTTTTGGCCAATCAGAATACCATCCAGCAGAAGCAGGCTTATGTCGAAGCGCTCGCAGAAAAGATGAAGAATTCGGTTGCCGGCGTGGTGGTGAGCTACGAAGGCATTTCGGTGGCGGACGATACGGTTCTGCGCCGCAAGCTGCGTGAAGCCGGTGTGGAATACACCGTCGTTAAAAACACCATGCTGCGCCGCGCGTCGGACATTGTGGGACTCAACGAGCTGGACAGCCACCTGAGCGGATCCACTGCTCTCGCTTTGAGCGCTGCCGACCATGTTGTGGCTGCAAAGATCCTGTGCGAATACGCGGAGAAAAGCGATACCTTCAAGATCAAGGCCGGCTTTGTGGAAGGCAAAATGATCGATGAGGCTTCTGTCAAGGAGCTGGCGAAGATGCCCCCGAAGGAGGTTCTCATCGCCAAGGCCCTCGGCGGCCTGAATGCCCCCATCAGCGGTTTTGTCGGCGTGCTCAACGCCAACCTGCGCGGTCTGGTGGTCGCCCTCAACGCGATCGCCGAAAAGCAGAGCGCCTGATTACGGCGTTCAAAGCGGCCCGAACAGGCCGGAAAATCAAAATACTAAAAAACGATATGGAGGATTATTATCATGTCTGACAAGGTTCTTAAGCTGATCGAAGATGTCAAGGCCCTGACCGTCCTGGAGCTGTCCGAGCTCGTTAAGGCTCTCGAAGAGGAGTTCGGCGTTTCCGCCGCTGCTCCGGTTGCCGTTGCTGCCGCTCCGGCTGCTGCTGGCGCTGCCGCTGCTGAAGAGAAGACCGAGTTTGACGTTGTGCTGACCGAAGCTGGCGCGAACAAGATCGCGGTCATCAAGGTTGTCCGCGAACTGACTGGCCTGGGCCTGAAAGAGGCAAAGGAACTGGTCGACGGCGCTCCGAAGGCTGTCAAGGAAGGCGCTTCCAAGGACGATGCCGAAGCTGTCAAGGCGAAGCTGGAAGAAGCCGGCGCGAAAGTGGAACTCAAGTAAGTTCTGCTGTCCATACGGATACAAAAGACCCGGGAAAGGCATTGCCTTTCCCGGGTCTTTTTGCTGTCTAAAGGCGGCTCGATCCGCATCACTCAACGTGGAGTAAGGAGACCCGATGTGTTTCCGGCACAACATATACGTCGTGCCCCATCCTTCCGATGCTTTGTCTTCATCTCACTGTATATGGCGGCGGACAATTTCCTCCAGCTGCTCCCGATCAATCTGGCTGATTGGAAGCGGCGGCTCCGGATTAGCGGTATACGGGGCAATCGCCTTTTCAAACCATGCAACGTCGTGCCATCCGCCCGCCTTATAGCCGGTGCTGTGATAGGTGCCCAGCCGTACAAAACCCATTGACTCGTGCAGCCGTTCACTCGCCGGGTTGGGCACTGTAACGCCCGCATACACAGTACGGATCCCCTGCAAACGCAGCATATCCAGCAGAATACGGTACAGCCGCCCGCCCAGCCCCTGCCGGGTATAAGCCGGGTCGAGATAAACGGACAGCTCGGCATTCCACTGATAGGCTTCGCGGTCCCTCTGCCGATGTGCGTAAGCATAACCGACGACAGCGCCCTCTTCTTCGCATACAAGATAGGGATACTCCGCCGAAATCGCAGCAATCCGCTCGGCAAAAGCCCGCTCAGAAAGCAGCGCACATTCAAAGGTAACCGGCGTATCGATATACCCCGCATAAATCCGCAGCAATGCTGCACTGTCGTCCGCCCGGACAAAACGAATGATCAATCCGCACATCTTCTTTGGTAAGATACCGTCAGTTTATCACCTCTGTTCCCCTCTGTCAAACGGCGGCTCATACCCCTTGTTCGGGCGGGCATACTAAGATGAGCAGAGTCTCCCCCCGCCTCAGCTTGGCGCAGAGCAGCGTCTGTCGGCGTTTTCATCCTCGGCGTGCGGTCGAGATCCGCTTCGCGGACTCGGCGAGTTTCGTCTGCGTCGAAACATCGCGACTAGTCGAGCGCAATGTTTGCCGTTTAGGCAAACTTGCTGAGCACGCGTTGACGCGTGCTCAAGGCGTCCTCAGCCTTGCCAAACGCTGCCCGGCACCGGCTGAGGTTGAAAATTCGGTGAACAGGGGAGGCAAGCGAGACAAGGCGAGCGACCACGCCAGACTGGCGCATGGTAAGAGAGCGCAACGACGTATCGCTTTTCTCACGCCGACGAAATCGGGCTTTGTTCGATCCGGCTCATCTTAACCATAGCGCACGCGTACAAACACGATTTTCGCAGCAGTCTTTCCGCCTCTGCTTTGTTAAAATCCTCGTCAATCCAAAAAGGATTGGCTGCGTTTTATGCCGCGCAGAGTCAAAAATTCTGCACCCGAAAATTCTGCAACCCAAAAGGCGCGGATTGCAGTGCAATTTTAGACGCAGAGTGCGAGCGATAAGTGGAAAAGTGCCCGCATGGCACGCCTCTTGGGCGTGTTTGTACGCGTGCGCTATGGTTAACCAGGAAGGCGCATATACGCTCCAGCTGTTTGACGCCCGGCCTTATCTGTGCTAAAGTGAATACCGACCCTCATCGGCCTCCGGGCCACCGCGAAAGGATGGATGCAAAACGAAGCTACTGATTATTTTTACGGGCGGAACGATCGGTTCCGCCCCTGGCGCTGACGGCCTGGCGCCGGATGGCCACACTGCCCGTCTGCTGCTGCAGCTGTTTGCCTCGCGGCGCCCCACTCCGCTTACAGATATAGTGGAATGGACAATAAGTGAACCGTTGTCCATCCTGTCGGAAAACATAACGCCAACACACTGGAACCGTCTGCTTGGCGCTCTTCAGCCGGTTTTGCGGGAATGCAGCTCCGCGTATGAGGGAATCGTCATCACCCACGGCACCGATACACTGGCATATACCGCCGCCCTGCTCGACCAGCGGCTGGCCGGTGTTTCGCTGCCGATTGTGCTGGTGTCAAGTCAGTTGCCGCTGCAGGATCCTGCTGCAGACGGGGTGGATAATCTGGCCGCAGCGGTAGACTTTATTGCCGATACCCATACGCCGGGCGTCTTTGTCGCCTGCCGCAGCAAGAACGGCGGCAGCGCGATCCACCGCGGGATTTCGCTGCGCCAATGCGATACCGTGACGGATCAGTTTGCGAGTTTCGGTCCGCCCTTCGGTACCATCGTGGAACATCGCTTCCGACCAGACCGCGGCCCGCAGCTGTCGGCCGTCCCGCCGCTATCGGTGCCGCCCGGCCGGCTGCTGCCCTGCGTTCTCCCCCTAACCCCTGTACCGGGGTTTGATTATCGCAGCGTACAGCTGACCAACGATGTGCGTGCGGTGCTGCACGGCGCCTACCATTCCGGCACCGCCTGCGTCGAAGACGGTAAACACTCGCCGTACAGCCTGCTGTCTCTGGCGGAGCACTGTCGGGAACGCGGTATCCCGCTGTTTCTGGCGCCGATACGCCGCGAAGTCTACGCCACCAGCCGCGAACTGCGCCGTGCCGGTATTTATCCGCTGTACGGCCTGTCCTATGAAGCTGCCTATACCCGGCTGTTGATCGCGTTCAGCTGCTGTGCCGACGCTGCCGAAGCGCTTGACCGGCTTGGACTGCCGGCACAAAACAACACCGAACGCGCCGGGAATTAAGAAAATCTGCTGCTTTTCTTCTTGTTTTTACCACTCTTCCCTGCTATACTGAATAAAAGCAGACCGAACGATACAGGGGAACAAAACGGCCTGCCGGTGTCTTCCCGTTAGTGGTCGGCTTTTGTTCCACTTGCGGCACAAAAGGGCGATGTCTCCCAGTGCGCGAAAGGATGGATCGTTTTCATGAAACATATGAAGGGCATTGCCACCTGGGTTACGGCATTCATTTTCGCCGTAGCACTGATCGTGGTGTATAAGACCTTTGACAATTTTTCGGCAATCTGGGGCTTTATCTCCAACCTGCTGAATATCATCAGCCCTTTCGTTTTCGGCTTCGGGCTGGCGTTTCTTCTGTATGCGCCGTGCAGCAAGTTTGAATCGCTGTTTAAGCGTACGCAAAAACGCTTCCTCACGAAACATGCACGGGGCATATCGATTGCGATCGTATATCTCCTTCTGCTCCTGCTGCTGTCGCTGCTGTTCTCCTTTGCATTACCGGCTGCTTTCCGCGGCATCATGAGTTTTGTCAGTCAACTGCCCGGCTATCTCGAAACCGCTTATCAGACCGTCATGGATTTTGTCGACCGCTTCGGCAAGGATTCCGGCCTGATTTCAAGCGCAGATGTGCACGAAAAGCTGATGGAAATCCAAAATAAGCTGATCGAAAGCGTCAAGGGTATCACCCCGGAAATGCTGTTCGGCTACCTGCAGAATATCCTGAGTTTCACTTCGTCGCTGTTCAATGTGCTGCTCGGATTTATCATCTCGGTCTATATGCTGGCCAGCCGCGAAGCACTGGTGCGGTCGCTGAAATCCATCTGCGGCCTGTTCATGAAGGAAAAATGGATCGCGGCCTGCAGCGAATATTCTCATAAAATCTCCAAGATTTTTTACAGCTACTTTTACAGCACGCTGCTCGATGCCTGCCTGATCGGTATCGTTATCAGCATCGGCCTGTGGATTATCGGTGTGCCCAACGCGCTGCTGCTGGGCATGATGGTCGGCCTGATGAATATCATCCCCTATTTCGGTGCTATCATTGGCGGGGTCGTTTGTGTAATCATCGCGTTCCTGTCCGGTAATATCTACTCCGCGCTGCTGACTGGTATTTACATTATCGTCATGCAGCAGGTCGACGGCAATTTCATTCAGCCCCGCATCGTGGGCAGCTCGGTCGGCGTACGGCCGATTTATGTCCTGCTGGCCATCACGGTCGGCGGCGGCCTGTTCGGCTTCTGGGGTATCCTGCTCGGCGTGCCGTTTATGGCGATCGTGCAGATGCTGCTGCACGACCTGATTGACTACCGCAACGCCCGCAAGCAGAGCCGGCTGGCTGAGGCGACGGCAGGCGATTCGCCGGCAGAAGACCCGCCGCAGGCGGAAGACTAGACAAAACCGCCCGGCCATGTGCCGGGCGGCTGTTTTGTATCGAGGTGTACCTATGCACGAACCTATTGGTCTGTATATCCACGTTCCCTTCTGTGCGTCCAAATGTCCCTACTGCGACTTCTATTCGCTATCCCCCGCCGATACCGGGCTCCTTGACCGCTATACACAGGCAGTGACGGATGCGCTGGCATACTGGCGGGAACGTATTGACGCACCGGCGGATACGCTGTATTTCGGCGGCGGCACCCCTTCACTGCTCGGTGAAAAACGGCTGACACTCATCCTTGAAGCTGCGGCGCGACATTTCGGCCTGTGCGGTGCCGAAATCACGCTGGAGGCGAATCCTGCGGATGATCTCGCGGGCGTATTCCGCGCCTTTGCAGCTTCCGGCGGCAACCGGGTATCGCTCGGGATGCAGGCGGCCGGCGACCGGGAACTGGAAAGGCTGGGACGACGGCACCGGCACGCACAGACCGTCCGTGCGGCAGAGGACCTGCACGCAGCGGGTATCGATAACCTGTCTCTGGATCTGATGCTCGGCATCGAGGAACAGACTTCCGCTTCTCTGGCACATTCGATCGAAACCTGCCGGCAGCTCGGAGCCCGGCACATTTCCGCCTATCTGCTCAAAATTGAGGCAGGCACTCCCTTTCATGCCCGACGGGACTCGCTGCACATACCGGACGATGACGGCATGGCCGCCCTCTATCTGCAGGCTTGCCGGCAGCTCGAGGCGGCCGGTTTCCGGCAGTACGAAATTTCCAACTTTTCCCTTCCGGGCCGCCGCAGCCGGCATAACAGCAAATACTGGGATCTTCAGCCCTATCTCGGTATCGGCCCATCCGCCCACAGCTTCCTGGAAGGCCGCCGCTTTTTCTATCCGCGCGACCTGACTGGATTTCTGGCGGGCACGGCTCCGCTGCCGGAAGATCCGGAGGATCGGCAGATTCCGGACGGCGGCGAAGCCGAATACCTGATGCTGCACCTGCGGCTGACCGAAGGCGTATCCGAATCCGCCTATCACCGCCGTTTCGGCCATCCGCTGCCCGCCGCTTTCCGGCAAAAAGCGGCACTGCTCGCCCGCCAGTGCGGCGGACGCTGGCTGCGGTGCGACGAAAAAGGGGTGCGCCTGACTCCTGAGGGCTTTCTGCTCTCCAACGCTATCCTCACCCGGCTGCTGGATGAAACGATCCACGGTTGAAAGCCATCCGGATGCAAAAGCTCCGGATGGCTTTTATTCTATATGAAATGGCGTGAGCTGTGGAATTTTTTCAAAGTGATTCTAAATTGTAATCAAATTGTAACTATCCTGTTGTCGCCAAAATTTTCCGGTATGGTATACTGAAGATGACGAATACGCAAAGGAGGCAGAAATATGCATATTAAACGCCGCATCACATGTCTGTGCATCGGCCTTTCGCTCTGCCTGACCGCCTGCAGAACAGGGAACTCTGCCCCTCAGCAACAGGGACCGGTTTCCACGCTGCCGCAGGCCGCGTATACTCCCCGGCCTATGCCGCCTCCGGAGGGGCTCTCGGCGATGGAGGGGCATATGCTCTGGCCAGTACAGCGGGTCACCGGCATGTCGTCCTACGATGGAGAAAAATTCCGGTATGCCTTTATCAATGCCGCCGGGGAAATCGTTACTTCCTCCGACATCATCCGTTTTCATTACCAACGGGATGAGAATGACCGTATCGCTTATCTGATTGCCTCCGATGAGCAGCGGGTATATGTTTACACTTTGGACGGCACCAAAATTCTCGATTCTCCCGGAGAAAATGCGGATGTTTTTCCCGATGAAGGCTTGGCACTCATCACCCTGAGAACGGCCGATAACTACGGAGAGTGGAATACCGAGAACCGTATGACCGTATTTTCCCTGTCCTCCGGCGAACCTTTGCTGACCGGGGATTATGTTCATATCAGCCAGATCAGCGGGTATACGGTGCTGCTGATCGATACGCAGCTCCGGCAATTCGCCTGTGACCTGCGCCAGGGGGAAAACGCCCGTGTTCCGCTGGTCGGATTCCTCACGTCCCGGACGATTACCAACGAGCCGGCGGACTGGAGATTGGCTGCCATGACCAGCCCTGAACGCTATGAGGAGGGCGACAACCTGTACGGCTTCGTAGGTCCGGAAGGCGGATGGGCCGTTGAGCCGGTATATCTCGATGCCTGCTCCTTCGCCGGGGATTACGCCGCCGTCCAGCTGCCGGATAGCAGCTGGACCTTTATCGACCGCAGCGGGCGGCAGACAGCGGAACACTACACTCTGCTGCGCACCATCGATGCCCCGTCTTCTCCCCACGGCATTCTTTACGAAACCTCCGATCCGGACACCCCTTATCTGAATGCCCGGCTGCAGCCGGTCGATCCGGAGATGCAAAAGGATGGCTGGATCGATGGGGTGTTTTACCGCAGCGGCAAAGCGTTCACCGGGTTTCCGCCGCAATATACGGACATTCTTCTTGCGGAATGGCCTGTAATCATCGCACGTGACCAGGATACGGCCTATTTCTTCAATGCCGAAACCGGCGTGGGTAAACCGCTGACAGAGCGTTACTGGCGGGCGATAAAGCTGCAGGAGCTTTTTTTAATCATGGGCAATCACCACATCGTTCTGGATGCCGACGGCAATGCCTGCCCCGACACGGTTTTTGACCGGTATCCGTCAGCCGTACGGTATACCGATCCGGAAGACTATACATACGGCGACATGGCAGTTGCACCGGATACATATCTCTGGGTGACTACTGCCAGCTGGCAGGGCTACATAGACCACCAGGGCAGCTGGCTTTACCGGGAATCCCGCTTTCAAAATTTGATAGATTGACGACAAAAGGGAGGAAAATGCGATGAAAAGACAGCTTGTTTTATGGTTGACAGTGATCCTGCTGCTCAGCGGCCTTGCCGGCTGTCGGCAGGCATCGCCCGCCGCTGAAAGCGGCACGGCAGATCGGCCTTTCACCCGGGACACGCTGCCGCGGCTGGATGGCTCCACCGCCAACATCCCGCTCGCGCTGCTGATGCTGCAGCGGGTGGCCGGCCTTTCCGCCGAGGAGGCGGACACGCTGGTGAATTTCTCCACCACACCTTATGCCTACGCCGCGCTGGTGGCGGGAACTGCCGATCTGCTGCTGGTCTATGAAGCGGATGAATCCCTTCAGGCGGCTATCGCCTCTTCCGACATAAAGCTGGAATCGTACCCCATCGGATACGACGCCCTGGTCTTCCTGACCAACACCGGAAACCCGGTTGCCGGCCTTACCACTGCACAGATTCAGGACATCTATCAGGGGAAAATTACCAACTGGAACGAGGTCGGCGGCGAGAACAAAAGCATTGAGGCCTATCAACGCCCCCAGACCTCCGGCTCTCAGGCACTGATGTGCAAGCTGGTGATGGGGGATCTGCCGCTTATGGAAGCGCCGGTGGACCGCTATCCTCACGAAATGAGCGGTCTGGTTGATGTACTGGCGACCTATAAGAACACCGCAAACGCCCTGGGCTATTCGGTATATTACTATGCGAAGAACATGTACAGCACGCCCGAACTGAAAATGCTGGCGGTGGACGGCGTACAGCCGGACAACGCCGCCATCGCCGACGGCAGCTATCCGTTTGTCAACCCGTTTTTCGCAATCATTCGCGCAGATGAGCCGGAGAACAGCCCCGCACGGCAGATGCTCGCCTGGATTCGGTCTTCTGATGGACGGCAGACCATCCTCGATGCCGGTTATGTGGCAGCCTGAAGTGAAAATTGTCCGCAATGCAGCAAAACGCCCCGTCCCAAACAGGACAGGGCGTTTTTTCGCCGTAAAACAGATTATTTCTCGTCACCGTACAGATTCAGGCGGAACAGCCGGCTTTCATCGTCGGGATCTTTGCAGACGACTGTGGCCTCCTCAATACTCGCCTGTGTGATCGCATTGGACAGCACGAGCATCTGGGTGAGACGGCTCTTGAGATTCAGCACGTCGCCCTCCGAGGTTTCCAAATAAATGTCGCCCTTCGCCGTCGAAGCGAATTCCATGAGCTTTGCAAAATCGAAATTGTGAATCTTAATGCCTGCCATACTGTCTGCAGCTCCTTTCCCAGTCATACTGGCGGTTTTCCGGACATTTCGTCCCTAAAAGGAAAATCCGCATAGAAGTTTTGCTGTCTCTTATTATATACAGAAACGCAGCGTTAATCAAGCGATAATTTGCCAAACTTTGTCTTGGCGCTTCTCCTATTTTTCACAACAATCGCCAGCCGGGAGAAAATCATACCAACCTTTTACAAAAGGTTCACAATTGCATATTGACAGCTGGCGAACGGAATGATAAAGTATAATGTGTTAGCACTCAAGCAAAACGAGTGCTAACACTGAAACGATGGATCATCACCCTCAGCTGGAAGGAGGAGCTTCATATGGAACTCGGCGAGCGAAAAAAACGTATACTGAAAGCGATCATCGACGAATATATCCGTACCGGCGAACCAGTGGGCTCCAAGACTCTGGTGGAAATGCTGGAGAATAAAGTGTCGTCCGCGACCATCCGCAACGAGATGGCGGAGCTTTCAGCGGGCGGGTACCTCGACCAGCCGCATACCTCAGCGGGCCGAATCCCCACCGCAACGGCATTCCGGCTGTATGTGGATGAGCTGATGCACCGGCAGCCGCTGTCGGAGAAAAGCCGCCGTAGCATTGATGAACAGCTGGAAGGTTCGGCGGACAATCCCGAGCGGCTGATGGACGAGGCCTCCCAGGCGCTCGCCAACGCCACCGGCTGTGCGGCGGTTACCACCACCCCGTCCGAGCAAAGTGCCTCGATCCGCCGGGTGGAGGCAATGCGGGTTTCTCCGCGGGTTGTCGCGATGCTGCTGATGACCAATTCCGGTGTACTGCGTTCGCGGGTGTGCCGGCTGGATATGGATATGCCGGATGCCGTACTGGAAAAACTGTCCCACGCCTTGACGGCAGTGTTCAGCGGCGCCACCCTCAGTTCCATTGATCTCTCGCAGATTCAGAGCCTGATGGTTTCCCTCGGGGACGCAGGATTGATCTGTGCGCCGGCACTGACCGCTTTCTATGAGCTGGTGCAGGAATCTGCAGAAGCGGAGGTGCTGCTGTCCGGACAGCTCAACCTGCTTCAGCATCCCGATTATGAGCTGTCACGGGCGCGTTCGCTGCTGGGCTTTCTGGCGCAGCGGGAACTGCTGGCCGATATGCTCACCGCCCATTCGGGCGGCCTGCGGGTACTGCTCGGGGAAGAGAGCCTGCGGCCGGAACTGTCGGGTTCGAGCATCATCGTCACCCGGTACACGCTGGGCGACGGCGCGAACGGCACCATCGGAATCATCGGTCCGCAGCGGATGAATTACGCGGCGGCCATCCCCCAGATTGAATATGTCGCCCAGACGGTCAGCCGGCTGCTGACCCGCCTGTTCGGCGAGGAAGCATAAGAGGAGGTCTTTCCCATGGAGATAAAAAAAGAACCGGAGGTCATTCCCGAGGATACCCCGAAGACAGAACCGGCCGGACAGACCGATAAAGCTGAGCAGACCGACCAGACAGAACCGGCACCGGCGGGAAAGCCGGAGGCGGCCCCAAAAGAAAAACCCCATAAAAAGAATAAAGGTGAGGCCAAGGCCGAAGCGCTGCAGGCGGAGATTGACCAGCTCAAAGCGGAGCTGGACGGCCAGAAAGACGCCTACCAGCGCATGCTCGCGGAATATGCGAACTATAAGCGCCGCACCGAGCAGGAAAAGGAGCGCATCGGTGAGTTTACCAAAGCCGACCTGCTCAAACACCTGCTGACCTCGGTGGACAATATGGAACGTGCCCTTGAGGCCGCAGACGGCCCGGAATACAAAAAAGGCGTGGACATGACCTTCCGCCAGTTCCACGAAACGCTCGCCGCACTGGGGCTGGAGGAAATCCCGGCCAAAGATGCGCCGTTCAACCCCGAGGTGCACAATGCAGTGATGCGTGAGGATGCCGACGGCGTCGAACCGGATACCGTCACGGAGGTGTTCCAGAAGGGCTATCGGCTCGGCGAGCGCGTGCTGCGCCCCGCCATGGTCAAAGTGGCCAACTGAATGTGTTTCCCCAGACTTTAAGGATAAATGGATAAGAACAATGTGGAGGTAATGACTTATGGCAAAGATTATTGGTATCGACCTTGGTACGACAAACTCCTGCGTAGCGGTGATTGAGGGCGGCGAATCGGTGGTCATTCCCAATGCCGAAGGCGCCCGCACCACCCCGTCGGTCGTCGCGTTCAAAAAGGACGGCGAGCGGATCGTCGGCCGCGTGGCCAAACAGCAGGCAGTTTCCAATCCGGACCGTACCATCTCCTCGATCAAGCGCGAGATGGGCACCAATCACAAGGTCAAGATTGACAGCAAGGAATACACCCCGCAGGAAATCTCTGCGATGATCCTCACCAAGCTCAAGCAGGATGCGGAGGCCTACCTCGGCGACAAGGTAACCGAAGCGGTCATCACCGTGCCGGCCTACTTCACCGACGCGCAGCGCCAGGCGACCAAGGATGCCGGCAAGATTGCGGGCATGGAGGTCAAGCGGATCATCAATGAGCCGACCGCTGCCGCGCTCGCGTACGGTATTGATAAGGAAGCCGACCAGAAGATCATGGTATATGACCTGGGCGGCGGCACCTTCGACGTATCGATCATCGAGATGGGTGACGGTGTGCAAGAAGTGCTCGCTACCGCCGGCAATAACCGCCTGGGCGGCGATGACTTCGACCAGCGGATCGTCAACTGGATGGTGGACGAATTCAAAAAGGAAAACGGCGTGGATCTGTCGGCCGACAAAATGGCGGTACAGCGTCTGCGTGAAGCGGCTGAAAAGGCGAAGATCGAGCTTTCCGGCAGCACCACCAGCTCCATTAACCTGCCGTTCATCACGGCGGACGCCACCGGCCCGAAACATCTGGATATGACCCTCAGCCGTGCAAAATTCAACGAACTCACCGCTGATCTGGTGGAGGCTACGATGGGTCCGGTCCGGCAGGCGCTGTCCGACAGCGGCCTGTCCGCCGATAAGATCGATAAGGTGCTGCTCGTCGGTGGTTCCACCCGTATCCCGGCAGTGCAGGAAGCGGTCAAGAAGTTCATGGGCAAAGAGCCGTTCAAGGGCATCAACCCCGATGAATGCGTCGCGATGGGTGCAGCGCTGCAGGGCGGCGTGCTCGGCGGTGAGGTCAAGGGCCTGCTGCTGCTCGACGTTACCCCGCTGTCGCTGGGTGTGGAAACGATGGGCGGCGTGATGACCAAGGTCATCGAACGCAACACCACCATCCCGACTAAGAAGAGCCAAATCTTCTCCACTGCGGCAGATAATCAGCCGTCGGTTGAGGTGCACGTGCTGCAGGGCGAGCGCGAATTCGCCAAGGACAACAAGACTCTGGGCGTGTTCCACCTCGACGGCATTGCGCCGGCGCGCCGCGGCGTACCGCAGATTGAGGTCACCTTCGACATCGACGCCAACGGCATCGTCAACGTCAGTGCAAAGGATCTCGGTACCGGCCGCGAACAGAAGATCACCATCACCTCCAACACCAACATGTCCAAGGAGGACGTGGAGAAGGCGGTGCAGGAAGCCGAGCAGTATGCGGCGGAGGATAAGAAAAAGCGCGAAAGCGTTGAGGTCCGCAACGGTGCCGACCAGATGGTGTATCAGTGTGAGAAGACTCTCGAGGAGCTCGGCGACAAGGTTGACGCCGCGGATAAGAGCGACCTCGAAGCGAAGATCGCCGATCTGAAGGAAGCCCTCAAAGGCGAGGATATCGACGCCATCAAGGCCAAGCAGGAGGATCTGACCAAGAAGTTCTACGACGTTTCTGCGAAGGTCTATCAGGCGAATGCCCCGCAGGACGGCGCGGCACCGGCCGGCGACAACGGCAGTACTCCGCCCCCGTCCGATGACGGCGGATACTACAACGGCGAAGTCCACTAATCGCATAAAATAAACAGGCTCGAATCCAGTCTGCTTATCTTAACCACGCAGAAGGCCAGCCGCAGGGAACCCTCCCCACGGCTGACCTTTTGATGCGGGTTTCCCGTCCCTTCCCTGCCCGCCGCCGGGCGGGAAGCGGTTGATAAATCTAGTGTACCGGCGGTAGAACGAGGCTGAATTATGGCGGAAAACAAACGTGATTATTATGAGGTGCTGGGCCTGCAGAAAGGCGCCTCGGACGACGACATAAAAAAAGCGTTCCGGCAGATGGCGAAAAAGTACCATCCCGATCTCAACCCCGGCGACAAGGAAGCGGAGGCCCGCTTCAAGGAGGTCAACGAGGCGTACGAGGTGCTGTCCGATGCGCAGAAAAAAGCACGGTATGACCAGTACGGGCATGCCGGTGTAGACCCGAACTTCGGCGCCGGCGGTTACCAGGGATACGGTTTCGATAACATCGACATCGACCTGGGCGACATATTCTCCTCCTTCTTCGGTGGTATGGGCGGCAATGGCGGCCGGCGGCAGAACCCGAATGCACCGCGCCGCGGCAGCGACGTATCTGCATCGGTGGTGATTTCCTTCGAGGAAGCCGCCCACGGCTGTAAAAAGCAGGTGAATATTCATTTGATCAGCACCTGCGAGGACTGCGGCGGCACCGGGGCCGCGAAAGGGTCATCCCCGACGACCTGTCCGGTGTGCAACGGCACCGGCCAGGAACGCCGGCAGCAGCGCACCGCATTCGGCGTTTTTCAAACCCAGTCGGTGTGTTCCCGCTGTCATGGCAGCGGCCGGATCATCGATAATCCCTGTAAAACCTGCAACGGCTCCGGCCAAGTGCGCAAGCCCGCAACGGTGGGGATCAATATTCCCGCCGGCATCGACGACGGTCAGGTGATCACCATCCGCGGCAAAGGCAACGCCGGCAGCAACGGCGGCCCGGCCGGTGACCTGCAGCTGCAGGTGTCTGTGCGTCCGCATCCGCTCTTTGAGCGGGATGGCTACGACGTGTACTGCACTCTGCCGCTGACCTTTGCGCAGGCAGCGCTCGGCGCCGAAGTATCGGTGCCGACCCTCGACGGCAATGTCAGTTATTCGATTAAAGAAGGCACTCAGCCGGGAGACTCTTTCCGTCTCAAGGGTAAGGGCATTCCGTACGTGAACGGCCGTGGCCGCGGCGATGAGATCGTGCAGGTCACTGTGGAGGTGCCGCGCAATCTCAACGGCGAACAGAAAAAAATCCTCGAATCCTTTGAAAAAGCGACCGGCGAAGGCAACTACCAGAAGCGCCGTTCCTTCTTCGATAAACTCCGCGACGCCTTCAACAACTGAATTCAGGGGCCACCGGACCGTCGTCCGTGGCCCCTGTTTTATGATTCCATCCGAAAGGAAGACTGGACGCATGCGCCGTGTTTTGACTTTTTGTCGGCGGGAAGCAGTTTTGTGTATAACCGCACTGTGTGCCGCGGTCACGATGTTTCTGGTGCCGCCGGATGCAGCGTATTGGGAATATATGGATTTCCGAGTGCTGGGGCTGCTGTTCTGCCTGATGGCGGTGGTCGCCGGGCTGCAGTCCTGCGGCCTGTTTACTCTGCTGGCCGAGAAACTGCTCGTGGGGCGTAAACCGCTGCGGCTGCTGTCGCTCACCCTGGTACTGCTGCCGTTTTTCGCTTCCATGCTGGTCACCAACGACGTCGCACTGCTGACCTTTGTCCCGTTTGCGGTTCTGGTGCTGCAGCTGATTGGCCGCACTCGCCTGCTGCCGTGGATTGTCGTGCTTCAGACAGTCGCCGCCAATCTCGGCAGCATGGCCACGCCGGTCGGAAACCCACAGAACCTGTATCTGTATTCCGCCTTTTCCCTCACCGCCGGCCGCTTTTTCGGCACCGTTCTCCCACTGGCCGCGTTCAGCCTGGTTCTGCTGGTTCCGCTGTCCCTGTATGTACCCGGCGACACACTGGAGGTGCGCCTGCCAAAAGGTCCCCGGCCGGCCGACCGGCGGGGGCTTATACTATTCGGTACACTGTTTCTCCTGTGCCTGCTCACGGTATTTCGGGTGCTGCCGTGGCCGCTGCTGCTCGCGGTGGTGCTGGCCGTCCTGCTGCTGGCTGCACGCAGTGTTTTCCGACGGGTGGATTACAGCCTTCTGCTGACTTTCGTATTTTTCTTTATCTTTGCCGGCAACCTCGGCCGTATTCCCGCTGCCCGTGAATTCCTGATGCAGCTGATGCAGCGGTACCCGCTGACTGTCAGCACCGTCGTCAGCCAGGTAATCAGCAACGTGCCCGCGGCGGTTCTGCTTTCCGATTTTACCGGGAACGCACCGGCGCTGCTAGCCGGTGTCAATATCGGTGGGCTCGGTACGCCGGTAGCCTCGCTTGCCAGCCTGATTTCCCTCAAGCTGTATCTGCATACCCCCGGCGCCAGGGGCGGACGATATCTCGCGCTGTTTACCGGCATCAATGTGCTGTTCCTGGCTCTGCTATTTGCCTTGGCGGCCTGGCTGCTGCATACCCTCTAAAGCGGAACATAACACCAAGCGCCGGCGTGAAGCATTCACGCCGGCGCTTGGTTTATCAAAGAAACCGGTTCCAAAAAATGTCGTATCCGCAGGACGAAATTTCCTCCCAAAGTTTCGGATGCGGCGCATAGTGCCGCATTCTGCGCGTTTTGCCATTCGTTATGTGTTTCTTTCGGTTCCCTCTGCGCTTCCCTGTAAAAAGCCCATCAGAGTCGCAGTCCGCTATCGTTATTCCGCCGTCATGCACCCCGATACGGTGAGCCCGCGGGAATCGGTAACGTTGAGATAGAACGCCTTGGTGCCGAACGGCACATCGAAGGGGATGAATCCGCCGGATACGCCCTGCCCCGGGCCGGGCCGGGTGTCACCGACCTCCCACTCGGTCGAACAGGTGCGGGCGGCACGGTCATACTGCAGGCCGTTTTTGGCATATACCACCGTACGCTTGACCGGCAGGGTGCCGGGGGCCAGCTGGCATTCGGAGAAATGCTCGCAGAACCGCGGGTGATTGAGGAAGCGGACAAAACCCGGGGTACCGCGGCAGATGCTGTCCGCAAAGGCATAGGGCTCGCCGAGCACCCACGCGCTCTCATGCCCGTGGCCGTGATCGGGCAGGATGCACAGCAGTGAGCCGGGGGTTTCCCGGCAGCACAGCGAGGTAGCGTCGGGCGAAAAATGCACGTCCTGCGCCCCATTGATCCACATGGTCGGCACCTTTACCGCCGGCAGCAGCGCCGAGCAATCCCAGATACCGGCGCCGGGCTTGCGGATCAGGTCGGCGAAATAACCGCGGCTCTCGGCCAGATGCGCACAGCCGTACACCGGCACCGCAAAGGCGAGCGCGTCGTCCACGCACAGCACGATGGAGGCGATCACCCCGCCCCACGAAATTCCGGTCATACCAATCTGATCGGACAGCACCCGCGCATCCGCCCGCAGCAGCGCGTGCGCGCCGAGCACCGCAGACACTGCATGGTACATCCACTGGTCGCCCACCGGCTTTTCGCCGTCGCCAAATTCGGTGTTGACCGGGCCGGAGAGCGGATGGGTCAGCGTGCTGACCTTTCCCTCCACCGCAGTGGTCGGGATGTGGCCCTCGAGATCCATCGCGATCGCCGCATAGCCGCGCGCATTCCAGCGGCGCACCCATTCCGGGAAAGCGGTACCGCCGCCGCCGTGCACCAGCAGGACACCCGGCACCGGATGCTTTTCACTTGCCCCCTCCGGCATGCCAAGATAAGCAAAGACCTCCGTTTCATGCCCTTCATACGGCGCACCGGCATAGCGAATCGCTTCACAGCCGTCGGTATCCCGCTCCGGCATACGGACGAAGGTCGGCGCCTCATCCGGCAGGGTGAACAGCCGGGTCAGCGCAGTTTCCGGCTTCTCAGCCTGCGGCCGGGTACCCTCCGCCGTCTCCTCAAAGATCACCTTGCCGTCCCGGATGAATTTGACTTCATTGCCCGGCCGGATGAAGAAGCCGTCGGGATCGACGTCGCAGTCCTCAAACACCACATTCTTGACCCGGTGCTCCGGCGCGACGCCGGACAGGGTGACCGCGCCGAAGGAGATGAACTTTTCCCCTTCCTTCGCGCTGACCATCCGACAGTTTTTGTAATACTGATTCACCGGCGTCGGCCCTTCAAAGATCGGTTCGTTCTCGATCCAGCCGTGGATGACGGTGAAATCCGAATCGGTGACCGTCAGGCTGTGGCGGAACCGGAAGGTGCCGTGCACGGTGCAGTGGCGGATCTCCGAGCCGGGCGCCGCGACGGTGGGCACCGACACCATCACCTCACCCGCCTTGTTGCGCGGCAGCGGGTCGCGCACGATCACCCGGTTGATCGGGCCGGCCTGCTCGATCACCTTTTCGATCACCGTGAGGCCGACGAATTCGCCGGTCTGCTCGTTGGTCAGCAGCAGCTCATCCCCCTCGCGCAGCGCAAACGGATAGCCGCCGCCGAATTCGCCGCAGAACATGTTGAACTCGGTGGGGGAATAAACTTCATTGACCGTCATCAGTGAGCAGGAGATGTTGAATACATCGTCGAATACCTTTTCGAGCACGCAGTCCTGCCAGATAAAACGGGCGCGGTTTTCTTTGACGTGGAAGCCGTCCCGCCAGCCGACCATCGCCCCGTCGGTGCCGGGTTCGGGAGTGAGGTTCACCCGCTCGAAATAGAAGGTACCGTAGTTGTAGCGCATATGGAAATTGAAATGGGAAGCGTTCCAGAGATTGACATCCCGCATGGTCAGGTTGGTGGTGTGCATCACCCGCACCGCGTTGGAATCGATCTGGCCGACGCGGGGCATCGGGGTGAGAAACGGGACTTTATTTTCAACCAGCAGGTGAAACCGCTCCTCAAGCATGTCGCCGCCGCGGGTGAAAGGTATGCGGTACAGGTGCGTATCCGGATCCACCGGAAGGATGTCCCGGAAATGCATGTGCATCCGCGCATAATCCACCATCGGCAGCCCAAAGGTGGCGCCGTTGTCAAAATGGAACGGCTCGGTGATGCCCAGCGAATCCCGGGTGCGCACGAGCACCGTCATGGTCTCGTAATCCGCCTCGAGCACCTCGGAAACGGTGTACGGCGGGATGCGGAATTTCAGGTTGAAGCCCTGCATAAGAATATTTTCGCAGAATACAATATCCCAGTACTGGATGATCCCCTCCAGCATGAGAGTGGTGTTCTCGCCGATAAAAGCGCAGTTTTTCAGATGATGGATCTCCATCGCGACGCTGGTGCCCTCCGGTCCGGACAGCCGGTAAACCGCATCCTTCCGAAAGCGGATGACCGCCGCTGGCAGCGCTTTTGCCGCCTCGATAGCGGCCTTTACCGCCGCATAATCGTCCGCCGTCCCGTCGCCGGCCGCACCGTAGGCCTCCACCTCCAGTACTTCCGCCCCGTGGAACCGCTCATCCTGCTGTGTCAAAATCATAGGAATACCCGCCCTTTCCTGCTTTCGATACGCCGCCCGGCCGAATGCCGGTACAGCCGTCTGTCTTTCAGTATAGGGAACCCTGCTAAAAAAGCAATATCTATCCTTGCACTTTTTGGCTTTTTCTTTTGGCAACAATCGCGAATTTATCGGCATACGGATATATCTGCACGATATTCGTTTGCCGCAATGCCGGGGCAAATTTGCAAAAATGGGTGCCTTCTTGGCAAGATCACACATTGTTTTCCTTAGCAGGATTCGTTAGAATGGGAACAGAAAAAGTGGGGATTTTGACAATTTCGTCAAGCTTCCCGCCGGAAGCTTCGGACAATTTTTCAGAACAGGATGCCGCCTTGTTCGCGGTTTTTGGAAAGGAATGGTCAACGTCATGTATAAGCCGGCCGAACCCGCCCAGTGGATCTGGTATCCGGGCGACTTTGAATTTTATCTGGGCCTGCGGGTGCAGTCTGAACGGTGGGAACGCCTTGCCCAGATCACCACCGAATGGAAGATGGAAACCTTCTATCCAAATGTGCGGTTCCGCAGCCCGGAATTTGTGGTTGCCGAACCGGTAACCTTCAAAATCTACACAACCGGTACCTGCTGCGTGCAGGTGGACAACGGCTGGTACTATCAGTACGACCACCGCACCGGCCTAACGCTGGAGCCGGGCACCCATTCGCTGATGGTGACCGTGTTCAACGCGCATGAGCTGCCGAGCGTTTATGTGGACGCACCGTGCATCCATACGGATAAATACTGGGAAGTCACCTGCGGGGACTTTGAATGGTTCCCGGTCGGCAGCTGGAATTTCACCGACCGGCAGATCACCCCGTCGGATTTTCGACTGGAGACCACCCCGGTACAGCCGGTGGAGATCCGTCAGGTGAACGACGGCGTGTTTTACGATTTTGGCCGGGAACTGATGGCGTTTGTCAAAGGCACCCAGGTCACCGGCAGGGGTACGGTGCATATCTCCTACGGGGAAAGTGATACCGAAGCGCTCGATGTGGAGGGCTGCGAAGCCTTCGACGAACTTGAAGTGCACGGTGATTTCATCGCCCCGCAGACCCGCGCTTTCCGGTATATTTTTGTGCAGACCGGCGGCGACCTCGCCATCGGGCACATTGAGGCGCTGTACGAATACCTCCCGCTCGAGAATAAGGGCGATTTCCGCTGCGACGACGAACGGCTCAACCGCATCTATGAGGTCGCCCTGCATACGCTGCACCTCAATTCCCGCGAGTTCTTCCTCGACGGCATCAAGCGCGACCACTGGGTATGGAGCGGCGACGCCACCCAGAGTTACCTGCTCAATTTCTACTCCTTCAACGACAACGCGATCTGCCAGCGCACCATGCGGTTCCTGCGTGGCAAGGATCCGCTGAAAACCCACATGAACACAATCCAGGATTATACCCTGTACTGGTTCATCAGTCTGTATGATTATTACCTGTATACCAATGACACTGAATTCTTCCTGAAGATGTACCCGAGCGCCAAAAAGCTGATGGAGGAATTCTGCTTCAAATTCGTCGACGAGCGCGGCTTTTTGGTGGCGCAGCCGGGCGACTGGGTGTTTATCGACTGGGTGGAGATGGAGAACCGCGATAAGGGCGACATTTCGTTTATCCAGATCTTGTTTACCCGCGCGCTTGAGGCGATGCAGGTCATGGCGGGCATTTACGGCGATACAGAAGGCGAACAGCGGTACGGCCGGTTGTCCAAAGACCTGCTGAAGAAGTGCTTCGAGGTGTTCTGGAGCGAAAAGCATCACGCCTTCACCCACCATCCGGCCAGTGACCCGCATACCATCGTCACCCGGTACGCCAATATGTTCGCGCTGATGTTCGGCTATCTCAGCGATGAGCAGCGCGAGCAGGTAATCCAAAACGTTATCCTCAACGACGAGGTTATCGCGATCACCACGCCGTACATGAAATTTTATGAGCTCATGGCGCTGTGCGAGGCGGGACGTTTTGACACCGTGCGGCAGTATATAAGCGACTACTGGGGCGGTATGCTGGATCTCGGTGCGACATCATTCTGGGAAGCGTATGACCCGAACCAGAAAGGCGCCGAGCACTACCAGATGTACTTCACCAGATACGGCAAAAGCCTGTGCCACGCCTGGGGCGCCGGGCCGATTGTGCTCTACGGCAAATACTTCCTCGGCATCCGCCCGACCAAAGCCGGCTATGCAGAGTTTGAGGTGGTGCCGCAGCTGGGCGGCCTGCATCACATCCGCGGCAAAGCCCCCACGCCGGACGGCAGCATTACGGTGGATTACGACGGGCAAACGCTGCGGGTGGCCAACGATTCCAGCGGCACCGGCACCCTGCGTATCGGCAGCCGGACGGCGACCATCCTCCCCCATTCTGAGCAAACGCTCACCGCCGCGGAATAATCGGCGCGTAAAAGAGGCTGTATATTCAACCAGCGGACCTGTATACGGGAAAAGCACTCAAAGACTAAGCCAGGGTCAACTGCATCAAACGCCCGGGATTGCCGCAATTCGGCCATCCCGGGCGTCTTGCATTATCGCCCGAAACAGGGTATGCTATACTTGAATGAATGATCCTTCTGGGAGGCGAGGCCGTTGCCGGTCAGCTATGCCAATCTGCAGTTGATGCTGCCGCCGCAGACCGAAGCGGCGGCGGAAAAAATCTATTTTGCGCTGTGCACCTATATGGATGCGCAGGGCTTCATTCCCTGCCAGAAGGAAAGCGCAGAACGCACGGTAGCGTTTGTCCGCGGGGAAACCAGCTGGACGCTGTTCGACGACTGCGCCGACCGGCTGGATATCAATGCGCTCGACGGCCTCGGCCGAACATTGTCACGCAAGCTGCATGTGCGTGCCGTCGGGGTGATGGGCAACGGCCGCACCCGCACGCTGCGGCTGTACACCGAAGGCTTTCTGCGGGATATTTATATCACCGCGGATAAAAGTGCCGGCCCGTTCCGCCGCCGGGCGGGCCATGCGCTGCGCTGGTATGCACAGCTTGCCGATGGCCATACGGTGCGGGAACTCGCGGACGCGTTTTCGAGGGGCACCCACGGCGCAGATGTGTTTCCTGAGCTTCAGCAGCTGCTGGGGTTGGACTATACCGCCTCTTTCGGCTTTTCCTCTCTGGAAGAGGTGAAACCCAAGGACATGGCGTACCTGTATTTCTGTGCTGCCAACCGGGTGCGGCAGCGCCTGCTGGATCGTCTGTGGCGTCCGGCTCCAAAAACGGCAAATGTCTCCGCTGCCTCCTGCCGGGCAGATAAACAGTCATAATAGAAAGCGCCCCGCTGTTTTATCAGCGGGGCGCTTTTCGCCTTTCCTATAATTTTCCAAACAGGTGTGCCAGCCAAAACAGTACATACGCCGCGATAAACAGCAAAATATTCTGCCAAGGCGGGCAATGTCAATATGCCGATAAACGGCGCCATCGCAAACAGAAAAACAAACAGCACTGCACACAGCAGGACAATATAGCCCCCGGACATACACCGTTTGAACACAAGGCCATCATGCAGTTCGCCTCTGTTTACATATAGCATAAAAATATAACATGGTGAGAACAAGTCCCGTCAGAATCCCTTACCACAGCCGTCGATGGTTTTTCAGCATATCCGTTCCTCCTTTTGTCCCCCTTTTTCGCTATGTTCACTGTGCCAATACGCCCGTTGCCTGTCAATCGCTGCTTTTCCGACATACGGGAAACGGGCGGAGATACAGCCGTATCCCCGCCCGCTTGCCGTTACTCTGTTTCGGTGGCCTCAAAGGCCGCCAAGCCGCAGCGCAGTAAGTCTTCCGCGAGGCGGCAAACATCCCAAGGGAGCACAAAACGCCCCTCTCAAGTCAGCGCCGGCGCCGGCGGCAAAGAGCCGCCGCAGCCAAGACCAGCAGCGTACCGGCCAGCACACCGGCAAAATCGATCAGCACATCCCGTACTGCCGGTCCGCGGCCGGGAACAAAGGCCTGATGCCACTCATCACCCGCCGCGTAAGCGAGCCCGAGCAGCAGCGGCAGTCCCGTCCGCAGAGCGGCCGCACCGCGTCCGCTGCGCCCGTTCAGGCTCAGCCGTATCGCCGCGGCATATAAACCGCCGAGCACCGCATATTCCGAAAAATGCGCCAGCTTGCGCACAGCAAACTGCCAGCTTTCCACCACCGCAGCCTGCTCGGCGGCATCCAGCCGCGAAAAGCCCGGGGACACGCGTACAGCGAAAAAACGAATCAGTCCGCCGCTCATATCGCCGGAAGCCGTACCGTCCTTGGCGGAGAACCAGAAGATCATCGCCATCCATCCCAGTGCTGCCGCCCACAGCAGGACACAGAACAGCCGTTTACGCCTGCTCATCCGCCATCAGCGCGCATACCCGGTTGGAAAACGCCACCGGATCTTCGATCGGCATCCCCTCGATGAGCAGCGCCTGGTCGTACAGCAGCGCGGCGTATTCCTTCAGCTTGTCCTGATCCTCGGCATACAGCCGGGTGAGTTTGGCAAACACCGGATGGGACTCGTTGATCTCCAGCACCCGTTCGGCCTTGACCTTGTTGTCGTTCGGCATGGCGTTGAGCACCTTTTCCATCTCGAGCGAAACACCGCCCTCGCTGGTCAGGCAGACCGGGTGGGTCTTCAGACGGCTGGAAGCGCGCACCGTCTTGACCTTGCCCTCGAGCGCTTCGCCGAGGAAGGTGAACAGATCCTTGTTCTCTTCCTCACGCTTTTTCTTCTCTTCCTTCTCCTCCGGCGTATCCAGATCGAGACTGCCGTCCGAAACCGACTGGAACGGTTTGCCGCCGAACTCGTGCATCATCTTCAGCGCGAACTCGTCCACATCGTCGGTCAGGTACAGGATCTCATAGCCTTTGTCACGCACCATCTCGGTCTGCGGCAGATGCTCGATGCGCTCGAGGCTTTCGCCGCAGGCGTAGTAGATCGCCTGCTGATCCTCCTTCATCCGCCCGACGTACTCCTCGAGCGAGACGAGCTTTTTCTCCGCCGACGACCAGAACAGCAGCAGATCCTGCAGCATCTCCTTGTGGGTGCCGTAGTCGCCGTATACGCCGTATTTCAGCTGCAAACCGAAATTCTTATAGAACTTCTCATAGGTCTCGCGGTCGTTGTTGAGCATGTCGAGCAGCTCGGCCTTGATCTTCTTTTCCAACCGGGACGCGATGACCTTCAGCTGGCGGTCGTGCTGGAGCATCTCGCGGGAGATGTTCAGCGACAGATCCTGCGAATCCACCAGCCCGCGTACGAAGCTGAAATGGTCCGGCAGCAGGTCGGCGCATTTGTCCATGATCAGCACGCCGCTCGCATACAGCTGCAGCCCTTTTTCGTATTCCCGGGTATAGTAGTTGTAGGGCGCGCGCGCCGGGATGAACAGCAGTGCGTTGTAGGTGGCGGCGCCCTCGGTGCTGCTGTGGATCACCTTGAGCGGATCCTCATAGTCGAAGAATTTTTCCTTGTAAAAGCTGTTGTATTCCTCCGGCGTAATCTCGCTTTTGTTTTTGCGCCACAGCGGAACCATACTGTTGAGGGTTTCCTCCTCGGTATAGGTTTCGTATTCGTCCTCGCTGCCCTCCTTGAGCCGGGACTTTTCCATGTCCATGCGGATCGGGTAGCGGATGTAGTCTGAATACTTTTTCACAATCGCCTGAATCCGGTACGGCTCGAGGTACTCGCTGTATTTTTCCTCTTCGGTATCCGGCTTGATCTTCAGCACGATCACGGTACCGTGGCTGTCCTTTTCGCACTCCTCGATGGTGTAGCCCTCGGCCCCGCGGGATTCCCACTTCCAGGCCTCGTCCGCTCCGAACGCGCGGCTTACCACCGTCACGCAGTCGCTGACCATGAACGCGGAGTAAAAGCCGACGCCGAACTGGCCGATAATATCGACATCTTCCTTGGCCTCGTTTTCGTTTTTGAACGCAAACGAACCGCTTTTCGCGATGGTACCGAGGTTGTTTTCCAGCTCGTCCTTCGTCATGCCGCAGCCGTTGTCCTCAATCGTCAGGGTACGGGCCTCCTTGTCGATTTTCAGACGGATCGCGAAATCGTCCCGGCTGACCGCCGCGAGATGCTCGGTCAACTCGCGGTAATACAGCTTGTCCAGCGCGTCACTCGCGTTGGAGATCAGCTCCCGCAGGAAAATCTCCTTGTGGGTATAAATGGAATTGATCATCAGGTCCAGCAGCCGCTTGGACTCGGCCTTGAACTGTTTGGTGCGCATAGGTGCAGACTCCCTTTCGTTATTTCTGGCACTCAACGTACCAGAGTGCTAAAGTTACTATACCGCGAATGCCGCCGTTGTGCAAGGGGCTTTTGTAAATAATTTGTAACAAAGCGGGCAGCAGGCGGCGGAAACCGGGAAAAATGCCTTGTCAGGACGAAGAATATGCTTTATTATGGATACAGTGTCTGGGACAAAAAGGGAGGCAGGCGGCATGTCGACGGTGTATCTGGTGATTCCCTGCTATAATGAAGAAGCGGTGCTGCCGGAAACGGTGAAGCGGCTGACCGATAAGCTGCAGCGGATGATCGACAGCGGGCGGGCGGATGAAAACAGCCGGTTTCTGCTGGTGGACGACGGCAGCAAGGATAAGACCTGGGAGCTGATTACGGGCTTCTGCCGGGAAAATGTCTATTGTTCGGGGCTGAAGCTCGCGCATAACCGGGGGCATCAGAACGCCCTGCTGGCGGGACTGCTGGCGGCGAAGGATAAGGCGGACTGCGCGATCAGCCTGGATGCGGACCTGCAGGACGACATCGAGGTGCTCGACCAGTTCGTGGATAAATTCCATGAGGGCTGCGACGTGGTATACGGCGTGCGCAATAAGCGGGACACCGACAGCTTTTTCAAGCGCAGCACTGCCCGTGGATTTTATAAGGTGATGCACATACTGGGGGTGGACGTGGTATACGACCATGCGGACTACCGGCTGATGAGCCGGCGGGCGCTGGACGCGCTGAGCGAGTATCATGAGGTCAACCTGTTCCTGCGGGGAATTGTGCCGCTGATCGGCTACCGCAGCGATTATGTATTTTACGACCGGCACGAGCGGTTTGCGGGGGAATCGAAATACCCGCTGAAAAAGATGATTTCCTTTGCGCTGGACGGGATCACGTCGTTCAGCGTCAAGCCGCTCAAGCTGATTTCCAACCTGGGAATTTTGATTTCCTGTCTGAGCGTGCTGGGTCTGCTGTATGCGCTGATCTCGTACTTTACCGGCAACGCGGTGGCGGGCTGGACGGCGATTGTGTGTTCCATCTGGCTGCTCGGCGGGATCCAACTGCTGTGCATCGGGGTGCTCGGCGGGTATATCGGGAAAATTTACAGTGAGGTGAAGGCGCGGCCGCGCTACCGCATAGAGGAATTTTTACCCTGACGGGGCAAAAAGCGAAAAAGGCCCCTGTTCCTCAAAATACCGGGTAATGTCTCCAAAGGAGGTTTCCGGCTCGGCG
>CAJKBW010000017.1 GCA_905198295.1 uncultured Oscillospiraceae bacterium
GCGAGAACAACTCGCCGCCTTCGGTTATCTTGTTATCTTATTTTACCTATATTATATAACAATCAGTGCACGAGCCACCCGCCGCACCTCATCGAGAACCGGTTCAAGCGGCTCACCCGCATCCGCTCCGCTGTACGCCGCCGACGCAATCAAACGAGCATTGAGAATTGTCAGCGGAGGAAGCAGCTGCTTTTCCACCATTTCGTGGCCGAGCCGTCCTGACGCCCCGGCGGCAGTCAGCAGAACCACCTGCTTTGGGCGGGCAATTGGCGGACGGTGCCCGTGTACAAACCGTGCCGCCCAGTAGCGCTGGGTACGGTCGACACGAATCTTCAGCGGCGCTGAAAACGACAGATTGTGCACCGGCGTGGCAAACACCAGCACATCCGCCCGCTCAAGTGCGGCAAATTCCCGATCCAGATCCGTGAAAACACAGCCCACGCGCTTTTCACATGCGCCGCAGCCGGTGCATGGCTGCGCCGGCTGCGCGTAACAGTTGATTTCCTCCACCGCCCAGTCCGGCGGAAGCGCCGTCCGAAAGGCGTCGAGCATACGTGCCACCGGTCCGTCTTTATGCGGCGAACCGTTATAAATCAGCACTCGCCGCTCACCGCAGCAACGTGCGTTCATCGCAATATCGGCACACAAGCAAATCACCCTGCTTTCGGAACAGATGCGGAGCGTACGGCTCCCGGTGGGTAATGCAGTGCGGATTTCCGCATGCATGCTCCATCCCGCGCGGCACCGGATCCAGCCGTTTGCCGCTGCCCTCAAGCATGCGGGCGATCAGCGCCATGCGGGCATACAGTCCGTATTCGGTCTGTTCAAAATACTTGGCGCGCGGGTCGTCGTCCACCTCCTGCGTGATCTCGTCCACCCGCGGCAGCGGATGCAGTACCACTAGATCCTTTTTTCCCCGTGCCATTTTCTCCCGGTCGAGCACATAGACACCCTTCTGCCGCTCGTATTCCTCGGCCGAAGCAAAGCGTTCCTGCTGGATACGGGTCATATACAGCACGTCCAGCTGCGGCATAACCTCCATCAGGTTGTCCGCCTCCTCATAGCGACAGCCCGCCGCCGCCAGAAAATCCTTGATGTAAGAGGGCACCCCGAGATCCGGCGTAGAGATCAGCACAAACCGGTTGTCTGGGAAATGTGCCATCGCCTTGATCAGCGAATGCACCGTGCGGCCGTTTTTCAGATCGCCGCAAAGCCCGATGCACAATCCCGAAAAGGTTCCCTTTTCGTTGCGCAGCGTCACCAGGTCGGTCAGCGTCTGAGTCGGGTGCAGATGCCCGCCGTCCCCCGCGTTGATGACCGGCACCCGCGAATACAGCGACGCCGCAAATGCAGCGCCGGCGACCGGATGGCGCATCGCAATAATATCGGCATAGCCGCTGACCACCCGCACCGTGTCCTTGAGGGTTTCCCCTTTGGCCACCGAAGAGTTGGCCGGATTGTCAAAGCCGATGATGCGTCCGCCAAGGCGCAGCATCGCCGTCTGGAAAGACATTTGGGTGCGGGTGGACGGCTCATAGAACAGAGTGGCCAAAATCCGCCCCCGGCAGGTGCCGTAATAGTCGTCGAGATGTTCGCGGATATCGCAGGCAAGCGCCGTGATATCCTCCCATTCGTCCGGAGTGAGATCCGACAGATCGATTAGGTGTCGTGACTGCATGGTTGCCTCTTCCTTTCCGGGCCGCGGCCGCGCGCCGGCCTTTGCTGCTTTCTTTTTATTTTACCATCATTCGACACGCGGCGCAACTTGCCAAAGTGCGGGAAATTTGCTACGATAAAGACAGCTTTATTGACAGAAAGGAGCTGTTCCGTATGAAAAAGGTTCTCGTCGGCGGGGTGCTGCCCGCCTCGGAGATTTCTCTGGGCTGTTTCCGGCTGCACACAGCGGACAAAGCCCGCGCCGCTGCGCTGGTCGGCGCCGCGTTGGAGGAAGGCATCGACTTTTTCGATAATGCCGACATTTACGGCGGCGGGCGCTGTGAGGAGATGTTTGCCGAAGCAATCGGCATGTGCCCCGACGTGCGCGAAAAAATTCTGATCCAGACCAAGTGCGGCATCCGGCCCGGCCGTTATGACTTCTCCCGTGAGCATATTTTGAAAAGCGTGGAAGGCAGTCTTCGGCGTCTGAAAACCGAGTATATCGATGTGCTGCTGCTCCACCGTCCGGATACGCTGATGGAACCGGACGAGGTCGCGGAAGCATTTGATCGGCTGCACAGCAGCGGCAAGGTGCGGTATTTTGGCGTGAGCAATTTTTCCCCGCTGCAGATGGAACTGCTCAAAAAAGCGCTGTGCCATCCGCTGCTGGTCAATCAACTGCAGTTCGGCCCGATGCACACCGGCATGATCGACGCTGGTATCCATGTCAATATGAAAGACAGCGCCTCCTTCGACCATGACGGCGGCATACTTGAATACTGCCGGCTTCATGACGTGACGATCCAGCCCTGGTCCCCGTTCCAGTATGGCTTTTTTGAAGGCGTTTATCTCAATAACGACAAGTTCCCGGAACTCAACGCCGTCATCGGCCGGATTGCCGCCGAAAAAGGGGTGCCGGACACCGCGGTGGTCATCGCCTGGATTCTGCGCCATCCCGCGCATATGCAGCCGATTGCCGGTACCACCAACCCGCAGCGCCTGCATGACCTCTGCCGTGCCGAGGATATTTCCCTCACCCGCGAGGAGTGGTATGAAATCTACCGCGCCGCAGGCAACACCATCCCATAAAAAAGAAGACCCAAGCGTAGAAAAGCGCGGAATTAGGCAAGCTGGCGCTGCTTTTGAAGCAGCGCCAGCTTTGGTTTAAGTTGAAAGCGCTCATTAGCCGCCGGGAATAGTTTTCCCGCAAAACGGCCCATTTTTCCGCATACCGTTGCTGTACCCTCCCGTATTCTTCTTCACACAGCCGTCGTTTCCAAATCCATCCCCTCTCGAACAATTTTCTCTCCTGTATCGTTTTCCAAGGCGTATTCCGTTTCTCTTTTTCCGCTCCCCGTTTCTTTCCAACTTATGAATATACATTATATTATGAATATTTATACATTTATTCGGTAATCGCGCCCTTCGTCCTCGTCAGTAGACCCGTATATTTCATGCTCATGTCTGGTGAATTGTTCAGGTTGACAAAAATGCATCTTTTAGCATATTTATACGCAACAAAGTCTTGCAAATCCGCCGTACAGTGCTATAATAGGGACATGAAAACACGGTAACCGAAAGAAAGGACGCGAAGAATATGGATTCGATCAAAAAAGTGGTGCTCGCCTATTCCGGCGGACTGGACACCTCCATCATCATCCCGTGGCTCAAGGAAAACTACAACAACTGTGAAGTTATCGCCGTCGCTGCCGACGTCGGTCAGGGCAAGGAGCTTTCCGGCCTGCAGGAAAAGGCGATTAAAACCGGCGCGTCCAAGCTGTATATCGAGGATCTGCGGGACGTGTTCGTCAACGACTTCATTTTCCCGACCCTGAAGGCCGGGGCGGTGTATGAAAATCAGTACCTGCTGGGCACCTCGTTCGCCCGTCCGATCATCGCTAAGCGGATCGTGGAGATCGCCAAAGCGGAAGGCGCCGACGCCATCGCGCACGGCTGCACCGGCAAGGGCAACGACCAGGTGCGGTTTGAGCTGGCCATCAAAGCCTTTGCACCGAACATGAAGATCATCGCCCCGTGGCGGACCTGGGAGCTCAAATCCCGTGAAGAGGAAATCGCCTACGCCGAGGCGCGGAACATCCCGCTGAACATTACCCGTGAGACCAACTATTCGAAGGATAAGAACCTGTGGCATTTATCCCATGAGGGACTCGACCTCGAGGACCCGGCGAATGAGCCGAAGTACGATGAGATTCTGGAAATGGGTGTTTCCCCTGAAAAGGCGCCGGACAAGGCGACCTACATCACCCTGTCGTTTGAAAAGGGCATCCCGGTCGCGCTTGACGGCGTGAAGATGGACGGAGTGAGCCTAATCGAAAAGCTTAACGCGCTTGGCGGCGCAAACGGCATCGGCCTTGTGGACATGGTGGAAAACCGGCTGGTCGGCATGAAGAGCCGCGGCGTGTATGAAACCCCCGGCGGCTCGATCCTGTACAAGGCACACGACGCGCTGGAAACCCTCTGCCTCGACCGCGACACGCAGCATTATAAGCAGCAGATGGTCGCCGGCAAGTTCAGCGAACTGGTGTATTACGGCCAGTGGTTCACTCCGCTGCGCGAGGCGCTGAGTGCGTTCGTGGACAGCACGCAGGAAACGGTCACCGGTGATGTCAAGCTCAAGCTGTATAAGGGTAATATGATCCTTGCCAGCATCACTTCCCCGTATTCGCTGTATGACGAAGACATCGCCACCTTCAGCGAGGACGAAGTGTATAATCAGATGGATTCCCAGGGCTTCATCAACCTGTTCGGCCTGCCGATCAAGGTTAAGGCGATGAAGGAAGGCAAGTAAGCCGTCCCCAATTCCGTTTATCGTTAATCCGCACGGGCGGGGACCCTTTTGGTGGGGTCCCCGCTGTCCCATTCCATAAACCCTCTGCATTAAAGGAGTGTCAACATGAAACTGTGGGCCGGACGGTTCCAAAAAGAGCTGGACGAAAAAACAAATGATTTCAACTCCTCAATCGCCTTTGACTCCCGCATGGTCGAGGAGGATATCGCCGGCAGTCTGGCGCACGCAGCCATGCTGCAGAAGCAGGGGATCATCTCCGCCGCGGACGGTGAGGCCATCCGTGAGGGACTTTCCGGGATCGCAGCCGACCTGCGGTCCGGAAAGCTGGAGATCGACCATGCCGCCGAGGATATTCATACCTTTGTGGAGGGTGAGCTGACCGCGCGCATCGGCGATGCCGGCAAGCGGCTGCACACCGGACGCAGCCGCAACGACCAGGTAGCACTGGATCTGCGCCTGTACCTGAAAAATGCGCTGCCCGGCCTGCGGGAACAGCTGCTCGACCTGATCGAAGTGCTCTGCCGCAAGGCGGAAACCCATGCCGGCACCATCATGCCCGGCTATACCCATCTGCAGCGCGCACAGCCGATCACCTTCGGTCACCATCTGCTCGCCTATGCCGAAATGCTGCTGCGGGACGTCGGCCGGCTGGATGACGCGGTGCGGCGCATGGACGTATCGCCGCTGGGCAGCGGGGCGCTCGCTGCGACCACCTACCCGCTTAACCGTCAGGCCGTGGCCGATACATTGAAGATGAGCGGCGTCACCCACAACTCGCTCGACGGTGTGTCCGACCGCGACTATGCCATCGAGCTTGCGGCTGCATTTTCATTGATTATGGTGCATCTTTCCCGCTTTTCGGAGGAAATCATCCTTTGGTGCTCGTGGGAGTTCAAATTCATTGAGCTCGACGATGCCTTTTCGACCGGCTCGTCGATTATGCCGCAGAAGAAAAATCCGGATATCGCCGAACTGGTGCGCGGCAAATCCGGCCGGGTATTCGGTGATTTGATGGGGCTGCTGACCGTCATGAAAGGGCTGCCTCTCGCCTACAACAAGGACATGCAGGAGGATAAGGAGGCGGTTTTCGACGCACTGGACACCGTGCGGATGTGCCTGACCGCTTTTATCCCGATGATCGATACCATGAAGGTGCTGCCGGAAAACATGCGCAGGGCGGCGGCCGGCGGTTTTATCAACGCGACCGACTGCGCCGATTATCTTGTGAGCAAGGGCCTGCCGTTCCGGGATGCATACAAGGCAACCGGCACTCTTGTAGCGCTGTGCATTGAAAAGGGATTGACTCTGGAAACCCTGCCGCTGGCCGATTATCAGGCGGTGTGCAGCCTGTTTGACGAGGGCGTATACGAAGCCATCGCGCTCGAACGATGTGCGGCGCTGCGCCGGGTATACGGCGGTCCCGCGCCCGAAAATGTGCGCGCACAGTCCGCCCGCGTTCTGACGCTTATCGGCCGGAATCGCTGAACACAAGGAGGAATTTGTCATGATCAACGCCGGTGTTATCGGCGCCACCGGTTATGCCGGTGTGGAGCTCGTCCGCCTGCTGCTGCAGCACCCGCAGGCAAAGCTCGCCGCGATTTCCTCGGTATCCTTTGAGGGACAGCCGATCGCGGAGGTCTATCCCTCGCTGCAGGAAATCTGTCCGCTCGCATGCGGCACCGCCGAAGAGGTGATCGACCGCAGCGATGTGATTTTCACCGCACTGCCGCACGGCCTGTCTCAGCAGATCGCGGCTGACTGCGCCGCAAAGGGCAAAAAGCTGATCGACCTCGGTGCGGACTTCCGGCTCGATGATGCGGACACTTACACCAAATGGTATGGCTGCGCCGTGGAACACCCCGACCTCCACGCACGCGCGGTCTATGGCCTGCCCGAGCTGTTCCGCGAACAGATCAGGGAAACCGACGTCGTCGGCAACCCCGGCTGCTATCCCACCAGCGTCGCACTCGGACTTGCCCCCGCGCTGCGCGGCGGCTTTGTGGAGCCGACCGGTATTGTGGTTGACGCAAAATCCGGCACCACCGGTGCCGGCCGCAAAACTACGCAGGGCACCCATTTTCCCGAATGCAACGAGGCGTTTTCCGCCTATAAGGTGGCGAACCACCGCCACACGCCGGAGATCGAGCAGACACTGACCCTGGTCGGCGGCGAAAAAGCCACCGTCACCTTTGTACCGCATCTGCTGCCGGTTAACCGGGGCATTCTCTCGACCATTTACGCAAAGCTGAAACCCGGCGCATCGCTCGCCGCCGTGCGTGCCGTCTATGAAAAGGCGTACACGAACGAAAAATTCGTCCGGCTGCTGCCCGAGGGCACCGGGGTGGATATCCGCAATATCCAGTGCTCCAACTATTGCGACATCCAGCTGTACGCGGACGAACACACGGGCCTGCTGATTGTCACTGCGGTCATCGACAACATGGTCAAGGGCGCCGCTGGTCAGGCCATCCAAAACATGAACCTCCTCTGCGGCATTGAGGAAAGCACCGGCATCGATATGATTCCAACCGCATTCTGAAGCAACGGCATATTTGTGAGGCAAGGCTTTGCACCGCATCGACGGCACAATCCCGATTGAAAGCGGCGCAGCTTCCGTTTACAGCGAAAGAGGAGGCAGCTATGAAGCGGAACAAACTTTTCCCGCGCGGCAGCATACTGCTGCTCGGCGTGTATGCAGGAATTCTGTTTATGCTTCTGGCCGTTCGTCTGGTTCAACGCTTTGCAGAGTCAGCGGCAATTTTGTCCTTGGTAAATTTCATTCCGGCGGTTGCCGCCGCTCCGCTGTGCGCAATGGCCGTTCTCTGTGCCGTCCGTTATCCTGGCGCACCTTACCTGTGCCTGCTGGGCGCGGATCTTTTGTGGCGGATTGTGGATGCCCTGGAAATCTGGTCAACCCGGGACACGCCTCCTTACCTTTCCTCCTCACCCTTGATCCGACTTCTGTTCAACACGCTGCTGGTCTCCCTGATCCCTCTGGGGCTTGCCTGGATTCTTTCGCGGTGCTTTCTGCGGCTGACCCGCCGGGAATGGGCCGCCTATTTCTCTACTGCGCTCATCATGCAGCTTCTGGGGCAGTGGTATCTGTTCCCGTTCATTTCCGAACAACCGAAGGAATACCTGTGTTACCTGTTGCTGCAAATGCTGGCGGGATTTTTCGCTTGCGCAGCCGTCTACGGTATCGCGGTGCTTGTCCGCCGTTCACAGGATAAGAAAACACCGCCTTCGGCCTCCCCGGATGAGCCTCTCGGGGACTATCTCTCCTGAAATTATCCGGCCTTTGGCCGTTTATCCCAAGAATCAGAAAGGTTGATCTCTATGTTTTCGTTCATCGATGGCGGCGTCACCGCACCGCAGGGCTTTACGGCGGCGGGCGTCCACTGCGGCATCCGGAAAAACCGGCAGAAACGGGATTTGGGTCTGATCGTGTCCGATCGTCCGGCCGCAGCCGCAGCGGTGTATACCCAAAATCTGGTCAAGGGCGCGCCGCTGACCGTGACGCGGACCCATCTGGCTGACGGCACGGCCCGGGCGCTCATCTGCAACAGCGGTATCGCCAACACCTGCGCCGCCGACGGCATCGAAAAGGCGGAGGCCATGTGTGCGATGACCGCTGAAGCACTGGGACTTGACGCCGGCGATGTGCTGGTGGCCTCCACCGGTGTAATCGGCCCGTCCATCAATCTGGAACCAATTCGCGCAGGGCTGCCGGGACTGGTCGCGGAGCTGTCCGCGAACGGCAGTCATAACTGCGCAGAAGCGATCATGACCACCGATACACGCAAAAAGGAATTCGCTGTGCAGCTCACCCTCGGCGGGAAAGCCTGCATCCTCGGCGGCATCGCCAAGGGCAGCGGTATGATCGCGCCGAACATGGCGACCATGCTGTGCTTCCTGACCACCGATGCCGCAATCGACAGCGCACTGCTTCAAGACGCGCTGCACGAGGTGGTTGGCGACACCTTCAATATGATGACCGTCGATGGCGATACCTCCACCAACGATATGGTGGTTATCCTCGCCAACGGCGCCGCAGGCAATGCACCGCTGCGTGAAAAGAACGCCGATTACCGGCAGTTCGTGGATGCACTGCACGAGCTTGCCGTCGAAATCTGCCGTGCACTCGCCGCAGACGGTGAAGGCGCCACCAAGCTGGTGGAGTGCCGGATCACCGGCGCCGCATCGGTACCGGACGCCCGGATCGCCGCCAAGGCGGTGGTCAGCTCTTCGCTGATGAAGGCCGCCATGTTCGGCGCGGACGCCAACTGGGGCCGCGCACTGTGTGCCATCGGCTATTCGGGTGCCGCGGTGGATGTCAAACAGGTGGATATGGCGTTTGTTTCCGCCGCCGGCCGGGTGGAGGTCTGCCGCGGCGGCGCCGGCATCCCCTTCAGTGAGGAGGAAGCCAAAAAGGTACTCACCGAGCCGGAAATCACACTGGATATCCGGCTGCATGACGGCGATGCCGCCGCAACGGCATGGGGCTGCGACCTCACTTACGATTACGTCAAAATCAACGGCGATTACCGCACCTGAGCATATGGGCACGATTTTCTTTGCAGGAAGGATGGACCAGGACAATGGATTTCACCACAGCGCAGCGGGCACAGGTGCTGGTAGAAGCACTGCCCTATATCAAGCAGTTTTCCGGCAAAACGGTAGTCATTAAATACGGCGGCAACGCGATGATCAGTAACGAGCTGAAAAGCGCGGTTATGCAGGACATCGTGCTGCTTTCCACGGTGGGTATACGGGTGGTTCTGGTGCACGGCGGCGGCCCGGAGATCAATGCGATGCTCAAAAAGATCGGCAAGGAATCCAAATTCGTGGGCGGCCTGCGGTATACCGACCGCGAGACAATGGATGTCGTGGAAATGGTGCTCGCCGGTAAAGTGAATAAATCGCTGGTGCAGCAGCTCGAACAGCATGGCGGCCGTGCGATCGGCCTGTGCGGACTGGACGGCGGCATGATAAAGGCGGTCAAGCTCAAAGGGGAGAACGATCTCGGTCTGGTGGGCGATATCACGCGGGTGGACGTCACCCTGATCCGCAACGCGCTCGACAATGGAACCATTCCGGTGGTCGCAACGGTTGCCGGCGGGGAAAATGACGGAGAAACCTATAACATCAACGCGGACATCGCCGCCTCGCATATCGCCGCCGCACTCGGCGCGGAAAAACTAGTGCTGATGACCGACGTATGCGGCCTGCTGCGCGACCGCGAGGATGAAAGCTCGCTGATTTCGGTGGTACAAGTCAGTGAGGTCAGCAACCTCAAACGGCAGGGCATTATTTCCGGCGGCATGATCCCGAAGATTGACTGCTGCGTGGAAGCAGTGCGCCGCGGCGTGCGCCGTACCCATATCATTGACGGCCGCATCCCCCACTCGATCCTTATTGAAATGCTCACTGATTCCGGTATCGGCACGATGTTTTTGTAATCCGGACAATCAGGGAAAAGAGGAATCCGCATGAATTTTCAGGAGATACAAACGCTCGACCGCGGCGCGGTGATGCCAACCTACGGTCGGTTCGCGGTCGCGCTCGACCACGGTAAAGGGGCCACAGCGGTCGACACGCAGGGAAAGGAATACATCGATTTCGGCAGCGGCATCGGGGTAAATTCCCTCGGCTATGCCTACCCCGCCTGGGCGAAAGCGGTGGCAGATCAGGCCGCCGCGCTGCAGCACACCTCCAACCTGTATTACAATCCTGTGCAGGCACAGTTTGCCGGTGAACTGTGCCTGGCGGCGGGGATGAGCCGGGCATTTCTGTGCAATTCGGGGGCCGAGGCGAACGAATGCGCGATTAAGCTCGCCCGCAAGTACAGCTTCGATCATTACGGCGAAGGCCGTGCAACGATCGTCACGCTGGTCAACTCCTTCCACGGCCGTACGGTGACCACCCTGGCCGCGACCGGCCAGGAGGGATTTCATCGGTATTTTGATCCCTTCACCGAAGGCTTCCGCTACGTGGAGGCTGGCGACATCCGCGCGCTCGAAGATGCCGTGGATTCCACCGTCTGCGCTGTTCTGCTGGAATGCGTGCAGGGCGAGGGCGGCGTAATCGCGCTCGACTCCGCCTATTTGCAGGCGGCTGCCGCACTGTGTGCGGAACACGACGTACTGTTGATGGTCGATGAAGTGCAGACCGGCGCAGGCCGTACCGGTAAATTCCTGGCGATTGAGCACGCCGGCGTGAAGCCGGATGTGGTCACGCTTGCCAAGGGACTTGGCGGCGGGCTGCCGATCGGTGCTTGCCTGTGCGGCGAAGAACTGAAAGATGTACTGTCCGCCGGCATGCACGGCTCCACCTTCGGCGGCAATCCGGTCGTCTGTGCGGGCGGCCGGGTGGTACTCGAAACGGTGATGCAGCCCGGCTTTCTGGAGGCGGTCGCTGAAAAAGGCGAATACCTGCGCCGGCGGCTCGAAAGCATGCCGCACGTGGAAGAGGTACGCGGCCTCGGCATGATGCTCGGCGTGCGGCTGAGCGACGGCATTTCCGCCCGTGAGGTCGCCGAAAAAGGCGTGGAAAAAGGCCTGCTGATCCTTACCGCAAAAACACTGCTGCGGCTGCTGCCGCCGCTGAATATCACTCAGGAAGAGATGGACAAGGGTCTTGCGATTCTCGAAAATGTGCTGAAAGGATGGACCAACCCATGAAACACCTGCTCAAGCTCCTTGATCTCAGCGGTGAAGAGATCATCGGCATCCTGAATCTCGCCGACCAGCTCAAATATGAGCTCAAGCACGGCATCGCCCATAGGCGGCTCGAGGGCAAAACCCTCGGTATGATCTTCCAGAAATCCTCGACCCGCACCCGCGTCTCTTTCGAGACCGGCATTTATCAGCTGGGCGGTCAGGGGCTTTTCCTCTCCTCGCGCGATCTGCAGATCGGCCGCGGTGAACCGGTGGAGGACACCGCTCGGGTGCTCTCCCGTTATCTGGACGGTATTATGATCCGCACCTTTGCACAGAGCGAGGTCGAAATGCTCGCAGAATATGGCAGCATTCCGATCATCAATGGCCTGACCGATTTCTGTCATCCCTGCCAGGTGCTCGCTGATCTGATGACGGTACGGGAGCACAAGGGTGTGCTCGAAGGTTTGAACATGTGCTATATCGGAGACGGCAACAATATGGCCAACTCCCTGATCGTCGGCGGACTGAAGGTCGGCATGAATGTCTCGATTGGATGCCCGGACGACTATCGCCCGGATCCGGCGGTGCTGGAATTCGCCGCCGGCTATGGCGATAAATTCCGCATGACCGCCGACTGCATGAAAGCGGCCGCCGATGCGGATGTGATCTTCACCGACGTCTGGGCGTCGATGGGCCAGGAGGATGAGGCGGAAAAGCGCCGTATTGCTTTCACCGGCTATCAGGTCAATGCCGCCCTGCTCGGCGCAGCACATGCAGACTGCATGGTGCAGCACTGCCTGCCTGCTCACCGCGGTGAGGAAATCACCGCCGAGGTATTCGAGGCACACGCCGGAGAGATTTTCGACGAAGCGGAAAACCGTCTGCATGCCCAGAAAGCGGTAATGGTTACGCTGATGGAAAACGCCTGAGTATATATTAAAGGAGCCCCCTTCCGGGGCTCCTTTTTATCTTTAGGCAGCTTTATTGCTGTAAGAAATCCTACCTTTCGCCAGTTTCTGTATATAGTCGGAGGGGGAAACCCCCGGACCGAAAGGAACTGTCTTATGAAAAAACGTCTCCTGCCATTCATCGGCATGCTTATTCTTCTGCTACATTTCTCTCTTCCTGTCGCCGCCGATATAGGACCGAAGCCTTCGGTTGTGGTGGATTTTGAAGGCTTGGAGGGCAACCACTATTATGTAACGCTGCTGTCTGAGACCTCGTCTACCGGCCCGTACTCCGCGTTGGGCAGCAGCAGCGTTCTTTATCCAAACGGCGATCCGGATTATCCTGTCTTTGCAAAATTCGCGCAATATGCGGATGACGACGGCTATTATTTTCTGCAGTATTTTGAAAACTGTACCGAAACTCAGCGTTTTTCCTGGAGTTATTATCCGCCGCAGCGGTTCAAGATCCTGCTGTATTTTCCCGATGTCGACCGCTTTGCCGTCAGCAACGAAATTTATGAACGCTATGCCTTCGACAGCTATTTTACCGTCACCGTCGCGGATGTGCACACCCCCGCCTCAGCTGGCAGCACCTCTTCCTCCACAACTCCGGGCATGACGGACACAACGGTTTCCCCTCCGGCTGTTCCGCCGGGAACCATCACCGCATTGCCATCCTACGATTACCGCAGCGAAATACTGACTCTGGCCGTACGCACCCTGCTGACCATCGCGATCGAACTCGGTATCGCCCTGCTGTTCGGGCTGCGGGAAAAGCGGCTGTTCAGTTTTATTGCGGTTGTTAATGTCGTCACTCAAATCCTGTTGAACATCGCCCTGAATCTGGCCGGATACACCTCCGGCCCATGGGCCTTCATGGGAACGTATATCCTGCTGGAATCTCTGATTTTTGTGCTGGAGGCACTGCTTTACATCTGGTTTGCCAATCGGCAGAGCAGCGGAACCTTTATCTCCAAGACGCGGCTGATCCTCTATGCCCTGTTCGCCAATGGCATTTCTTTTAGTGCAGGCCTCGGCCTGTCACACCTGCTGCCAAAGCTGTTTTGATCAAAAAGGGGGCTTTCTTAAAAGAAAGTCCCCTTTACCCCAAAGAAGTAAATATCCCCCGGTATAGCCGGAGATTCTCTTACAATAACCAACCCGCGGCGGGCGACAAAAATGTCGTCCGCCGCGGGTCTATCGATGTTCAACGTTAAGCTTAGCCCCTGCGCTTCTTCAGGCAGACGCCCGCGGCAGCCGCCACGGACAACACCGCCAGAACCGCCACAGCCGGAGCTGCAGAAGCAACACCGGTATCTGCACCGGTCGCCGCAACCACAGTCACCGTGCAGGTCGCAGTCTTGTCGCCGGCCTTAACGGTAATCACCGCTTTGCCTTCAGCAACAGCTGTCACCTTGCCATCTTCAACCTTCGCAACCTTTTCATCCGAAGAACTCCACACCACAGTTTTGTCGGTGGCGTTTTCCGGCAGCACCGTCGCGGTCAGGGTCGCGGTTTCGCCGGCCTTCAGCTCGAGAACAGCCTTGTCCAGCTTCACCTCGGAAACCGCAACATTGGTCACTTCAGTTTCGATCTTGCCTTCAGCGTCAACACGCGCCTCTGTGGTCTTACCGTTCTCAATAACGGTCACCAACGCCTTTTCGCTGAGCTGTTCAAAATCCAGGAAACGATCAGCGAAGGAGACCAGATCGACCATACTCGCGTCATTGTCGGTCTTGTTGTTCTCCAGCGTCCAGCTGCCTTCCACACGCATAACCACAGCACTGCTGTAATCTTCCGGCATGTTCTTGAAGGTGTTTTCCTTCAGCGTAGCATCCGCCACCTTGTAAACCGGAGGATTGGCCCAGGAAACCTGTGAAATAAAATAGGTATTCTCGTCCGCCGGCGTATCAAAGGTGTTGCCGACAATCTGGATATCCTCCGCCTCAGCCACACTATCAAAGCAGATCAGCCCCTTCTCGAAGGTGTTGCCCTCGACAAGTACCGTTCCTTTTTTACCATTAAAATACAACGCACCGCTGTCCGTGGTTTTCTCATCAAGCGGTTTAAAGGTGCAGCCCTTGATGGTGAAATTCTCACCCATGATTTCAACCGTTTTGTTGGTGTTGTTGGGCGCATTATAGGTATTGTAGTTGGGATATAAGGTCACATCCTCCAAGGCAGCATTATCGCCAGCCACAATAATCAGAGACTGACGTCCCCACATACCGCCCAAGCCCTGTGCGCCACCCACATCGGCACCATTTGCATCGGTGGTACACATAAGCGCGGCATCCTCCGTTTTACCGACAACCTTCACATTGTCTGCATTAAGATACCACACATAACCGCCGTGTGCAGTCGGAAGCTCTGACTGATTTTCGGTGTGCAGCGGCAGATCCACCTTGCCGTACACCTCAATAACTGCTCCATCCGTGACGACCTCTGACTCACCGTCGGTCACCTGCTTGAGTTCTTCCGCCGTGCTGTACCACGTATCGCCGATTTTCAGACCGGTCTTGGTTTCTTCCTCCGCAAAGGCCGGAACCACGGCAGCCGGAACCAGCAGCGCAGCGCATACCGCGGCAGCACCGGCCAGGAAACGCTTGCTTTTCAACATTCCCTAAGACTCCTCTCTGGATTTTCTTTTTTGACAGCAGTTTCCATACCACTGCTATACGCGTTTAGTGTATCACGTTCATACGGAAGCCGCAACCCTTTTTAGCAAAATCTGTATATTGACCGGATTTACCCCTTTCCTGTATAAAATTCTATACATTTTTAGATCGACATTTTATTGTGCAATATGGCGTTTTCATGCGAGTGTTGTCGATATTATTTAATAAATTTTCCCATTTTCTCTTTATTCGCGTATTGCCGCCTTTGAGTGCAAAAATGTATACTTTTCCCATCTTGACAAGCACAATAAACGCGATACAATAACAAATGGTTACAGTTCTGTAGCCAAGTATTACAGCACTGTTGTTTGAAGCGAAAGCAGCCTTTTGCTATACTGAATATGGCTGAAACCCGTGTATTTTCAGGGTCCTGGGCCATACTAGGGAATCGGCGGCGTAATCCATTTTCGCCGCATTGGCATAATCCGGTGTACATCTGCATAAAAAACAGAGTCTCTGCATCGGCACCGTTCCCGATTTATGTGAAAGGGTGTCTGGCTTTCTATGGCAACAAGACGGTCAAATCCTTCTCAAAAACGCCGGCGTGTGAATAACGTCGTAATTTTTCTGGTAGTGTTTATTCTCTTTTTGGTCGTATTCGGCTTGGTCTGTCTGTGGGCAGTACTCAAGCTTAACGAGGAACATCGGCAGCAAAGCGGCTCCAACACAGCGTCTCAGGGCAGCCTGAGCACAGTACAATATACCGAAGCGGACGCACGCAACCTGTTTCTGGTTACGGTGGATGGCAGCGAACCGGCGGGCTTCGTGGTGCTGCGCACCGACCCGGCCAATGTGCGGATCCGCACCATGGCTCTTCCTGTGGAAACCGAACTGGCCGACGGCACCACACTGACAACGCTGAAAGCCTACTATCAGGAAAAAGGAGCAAAGGAATCCGCCGCAGCCGTCGGCTCGCTGCTCGGTCTGGATTTCCAGAATTATGCCGTAATTACCTACGCCAACCTGGAAAAAATGATGGGGTATTTCGGCAATGGCGTCATCTTTGACATACCGGAAAACCTCAGCTATCAGGACACCGGCACTGGCTATTTTATTGAAATGGATGGCGGGCGGCGTACACTGACTGCACCGCAGATGCTCAACGTGCTGCGTTATCCCCAATGGAACGGCGGACGGCGGCAGACCGCCGAGATTCAGGCGCAGATGGTAGCCGCCATTCTGAACCAGTATCTTGTCCCGGCCCGCGCAGCAAAACTGGACGCTGATTTCAGCCAGTTTGTCAATCTGGTGCAGCATTCGGATATGCGTCGTTCGGATTTTGTCGCAGCGCAGGAGGGAATCGCATACCTTCTTTCCCGCAATACGGAAGGACATCTGTGTTCCACCATTTCTGCGCCCGGTGAGTTTGTCGGCGGCGGAGACGACCTGCGGTTCTGTCTCGTAGAGGACGTAGAACCACAGCTGCGCTCTTCGCTCGGCATTTACGCTGTCCCCTGAACTGTACCGCCTTTCGGCGGCCTGATAAAAATGTAGGAAAGGTATTCGGCTGTGATTTGGTTAAAACGTTCCGTCGTACTGCTCTGCGCGCTGTCCTGTCTTTTGTGCGGCGGATGCCGCTGGCTATGGCCGCAGCCGGATGAATCCAATCCGCCCGTCTCACAGCCGAATAATCCGTCCTCTGCCGGCTATGCGGACAGCTGGTGCTACCAGCGTCTGGGCGACCGGCTGCAGGCGGCTTATGCTGCTGTCTACGCGGCGGTAACCCAAAAAATGCATACAGATGAAACGGTGGAGATCAAGGAAGCGGACACCGGTGAGATGCGCAGCTATACTGGTCTGCGCATCTCCCTGCCTCAGCCGCTAACCAGTCCCATTGAAGTACAGCAGCTGTATACCGCCTTCACCTGGGACCATCCGGAATTTTTCTTCATCGGGAATACGTACAGCTATGAAGGTTATCAATCCGGCGGCCGAAATTATTACAATACGTTTTGTCTGGTCTTTACCATGAATGCCGTAGAACGCCACGAAGCTTCGGTGTGGCTCAACGAAAAAGTCAATGCGCTGCTCGGCGCAGTTCCGGAGAACAGTGATGCCTTTGAAACGGAGCTGTTCCTGCACGACGCCCTGCTGGAAGGCTGTGTCTATGATAATGCCGCCGCCGGAGATGACAGCCCGGCGGACGCCTATCCCAACGCTTTTACCGCATATGGCGCACTCGTCGAGGGAAAGGCGGTATGTGAAGGATATTCCCGTGCCATGCAGCTGCTGATGCACCGGTCAGAGATTCCCTGCACTCTGGTCAGCGGCTATGACCGCAGCACACAGGCGCCGCATATGTGGAACCTGATCACCATTGACGAGCGGAATTATCACCTCGACCCCACCTGGAACGATACCGGGGATAAACTGCGGCATACGTTTTTCAACCTCACCACCAGCGAAATCCAGCTGAGCCATTCTCTGGACGGCGATAACATCGGCGTGGATACCTGCACTTCAGTAGAGGCTAACTATTACCGCCGCACCAACAGCTACCTGGCTATCAACGACCCGGACAGCCTTTCCCGTCTGTTGGCGGAGCGGATTCAGGACGGGGCAGAAAGCATCGATCTGCGCTTCACCAAGGAGACTTATGCCGGAGCTCTGTTTTACTTTAACAAGCCGGATTGGCTGATGCGCACGGTCAATCGCTACCTTGGCGAAAAGATGTGGGCGTATACTTGGGAAAAGGATGACGTTTATAACACCGTTACGCTGTTTAAGGCGGAATAGAAAAGCTCCTGCCGGCAACCCGGCAGGAGCTTTTTTCAGGTTATCCCTGTTCTCTATCCTCTTCCACCTCGGCAAAACGGGGAATCCGTCTGCCGCCGCGTTCGATATACTCCAGAAACATTGCCTGCGGCCGCACCCAGATGCCTCCTTCCCCGTACAGCTGCTGATAAACCACCAGTTCTTCAAGCGTCTCGCTGTCCCGCGCAACATGCAGCACACGGTAATCCCGGCCCTTGAAATGGCGGTAGCGGCCCCCGATGCGGATTTCCCGGCGCCGTTCGCCGCCGATTTCCAGCGTCATATACATAAAGGAGGTGATCTTCTCCATCGCCGCATGCGCTTCCGGAAGATCATATTGATGCCAGACGTGGAACATCCCTTCGTATATGTCGATATCGGCACAGACGCCCTGCGCGTCCATAGCCGTGGCCAATTCCTTGGCGTCGTCCAGCAGCATCTCCTCACTGCCCACATGGATAAGGGTCGGGGGAAATCCGGTAAAATCGCCGTACAGCGGAGAAATATACGGGTCACGCACCGGTGTATCGCCGGCGTACAGCCTGGCCGCGCGCCGCAGCTCATTCATCGACAGCAGCGGATCGATCGGCTCATTCGCGCGGTGACTACGGCGTGCCATCGCCAGATCGGTCCACGGAGAAATCACTACCAGCGCTGCAGGCAGTTCGCTGCCCTCATCGCGCAGTGCCATCGTCAGTGAAAGCGTCAGTCCTCCGCCAGCCGAATCCCCGCAGAATACCATATCCGGCAGTGCATAGCCCTGCGCCTGTAAATAGGTCACCGCCGCCCTGGCATCCTCCAGAGCTGCCGGAAACGGGTTTTCCGGTGCCAGTCGGTAAGGATAGGCGAAAACCGGTATATGGCTCTGCTCGGCCAACCGGCAGATGATCGGCTCGTGTGTGGACGGCGATCCCGAAATATAGGCACCGCCGTGCGAATACAGGATCACCTTGTCCGGTACGGCGTCGGCCGGAATTGCCCACTCTCCCCGTATACCGCCTTCAGCTTTGCGCAGTTCCACACTTTTGGGCAGCGCGTATACATACCGCAGCAGGTCCATCCCCTTGCGCTGCTTGGGGATATCCACCCCGGTCAGCAGCGGCTTGACACTTTTCAGTGCCCCATACAGCAGTTTGCTTTTTAAACTCGGCATACTTCTCCTCCACATTCCATCTCAACGGAACCACGGCCGCCTGAGCAACCGTTCCGTGCCGGGCGATAAGTAAAAAACGGGCAGTTAAAAACTGCCCGTTTTCTGTAATCCAGCATCACATTCAGCGCTTGAGGTACGGCAGCGGATTGATCTGCACGCCGCCGCGGATGAGCTCAAAATGCAGATGCGGGCCGGTGCTGCGCCCCGAACTGCCCGCAAGCCCGATCAGCTGGGCCTGCGAAACCTTCTGGCCAACCACCACGTCGACCCTATTGAGGTGTGCATACCGGGTCATATCGCCGTTCTGATGGCGGATGAGCACATAATAGCCCCAGCCTTGCCCCCACCAGTCGGTGGCATTGGCTTCCACCACGACGCCGCCGTCGGCCGCAATAACCGGCTTGTTGAGCACGCCGCCGGAGAGATCCAGCGCCCGGTGGCCCGAATGGTAATACTGCGATATCACCTGACCGGCCGGAATCGGCCAGACATACTGCCCATTGGTAATGCCGTCTCCCTCGGTAACCGTATTGTTACTGCCATAGGCCTTGGAGCCCACCACGATCACTTTGTTGACTGCCTCCTGGATCACCGTGTTCTCCAGAATCTCCCGGGACTGCTCCATGCCGTCCATAAGAATAATTTCGGCCTTGATGTGGCGTTTGCCGGTCACGCCTTCCACCTTGACCCGCTCATAGCCCACATACTGGCTGCTGTCGGTTTCCTTCAACGTGGCAAAATTGATGTCCTCATCGTATTCGATGGTCCGGATGACCTTCACCCGCAGGAACTGCTGCGGCCGCTGTACCACCAGCTCGTCGCCGACAAGGATAAAGTCGTTTTCCATCTGCGGATTCATCGCCCGCAGCTCATCCATCGACATATTGAATTTGTCCGCAATAAGGCTTACCGAATCGTTAGGAACTGCTGTGTACAGCTTTTCCACCACCGTCTCACTGGTGAGGAAATCCTGCATCTGCCGTGCATCCACCACAGCGGAAGTCGGATACAGGCCATCCACAACTTCAACCTTCTGTACAAACTCAGCCCGCTCATTATCCGCATCGGTACGGTACTGGTCCAGAATACCGTCCAGCACCCCGTCCAGCTCGGCGCGGTCGGCAACCGCCCCCTGGAACTTGTTGTCCACATACAGGCCGCTTGCCTGCGCAATTGCGTCTCCTGAGGTCAGCAGAATCTTATCACATACCGTGTTTTTGTCCAGCAGTTCTGATGAGGACACCACCGCCAACGTCAAGCGCGGTGTGCGTTCAACCGAAAAGGAATCATCGGTATTGATGACCCGTTCGGCAGCCATGTTCACCGCGTCGTCAAATACAGACTCATCACGGATATAGCCAAGCTGTTGACCGCCGTATTCGAGCGACAGCGCAAAGGTCAAATTCCCCCAGTACTGCAGGGTAAAGAACAGCACCACGCAGGCAGCAGCCGGCATCGCAAGATTGACCAGCGAAACCACCGCTTTGCGGTGGCGCCGAACCGCCTGGAACGGCAAAAACAGCAGCTGTGGGATCACCAGCAGCGGATGACGCCGGAACGCCTCCCGCAGCTTGTGTACCGCAAGCGGGAACCCCTGTCCGAAGCGTTTGCATTCTCCGGCCAGTGCACGCAGATGACGCAGCAACAGCCAATCAGCCGCTTTGTAGAGCACGCGTCCGCAGGGACGCAGAACCGAGGCGATTTTCCGGCCGGCGCTTTTGCCCGCCCGGATCGTATACATACCAATCAGATAACAGAACCTGTATGAAAGTCCATAGGCTGCTTTGAGTCCCGGACGCACCTTGCTTTTCCAAACCTGTACGCAGCGGTTAAGCCACACGCGTATCGGTTTTTCGTCCTGTACGGGTTTCATCTTACAGCTCACATCCTTCCCTCAATGGCGGCTTTCCCGATGAAAGGGGCGGCAGCCGTTTTTGTGGTGTGTCCCACCCGTTTTCCGACACTTCGCGCCAAAAAAATGGCCAACACACGACGAAAAAAAGTTACAAGATTGTCATAATTAAAATTCACATGCCTACTATTATATCGCTTTCTGCGAAAAAAGCAAGGGTTTCACGGCAAGTTCATGCTTTTTTGTTATAATTTATTCCACAAAGTCATCATTATTCGGTACTTGCGTGCACAAAAACCACCTGAAGCCACTCCGGCGATTTCCTGTAATGGAGATTCCCGGAAAATGCCGCCGCGACAGCTTTCGCACTGCACACCCGACTTCTCCCGAAAAAAACCGGACGGGCTTTTCGGCCCGCCCGGTTGTTCTTGCTACTGGACAAAGTTCAGCGGATTCTGCGAAGATCCGTTGACCAGAATTTCAAAATGACAGTGTGCACCGTAGCTGTTGCCGGTGTTGCCGACCAGTCCGATCAGCTGTCCCTGCGCCACCTTCTGCCCCACGGAAACATTGACCGAACTGCAGTGGGCATACCGGGTCCGATAACCGTTCCCATGATCAATCAGCACATAGTAACCCCAGCCAGCGCCCCATTCGCTGGTGGCGTTCGCTTCTATCACAACGCCGCCGTCGGCCGCAATAATCGGCTTGCCGGAGATGGCGCTGCCAGAGATGTCCACGCCGTGATGCCAGCCGCTGCCGCGCGGGCCGTAATCACCGTAAATCCCGTGATAGCCCGGAACCGGCCAGATGAAACGACCGGTTGCCTTGCCGTCGCCGTATTGTACACTGTCATCGTATTTCATTGCACCAACGACAATAACCTCATTGACCGGCTCCTTGGTGCGCTCCACCGACAGGATTTTGCGGGACTTCTCCTCGCCGCCGACATAGGTAACGTCCGCGGTGATGGTATCAACGCCTTCCTCGCCGGCATTGCGGCGCACGCGATAGCCGAGATACTGCCGTGCATCCTCCACTGTTTCGGTGGTATAGTCCACCGCCTCTTCATAGGTAACGGTACGGGTAACCTTCACCGTAAGCGGCGAATCGCTCAGAAGGCTGGCTTCTTCCGCATCGCCGGCGCCGAGATAGGCGCCAACCTGCTCGAGATCGACCACCGAAACGGTGGGATACAGGCCGTCGACGATTTCCACCTTCTGTACGAATTCCACCCGTTCGGCCGCATCGTCCGAACGATACGGCGCCATCAGACTTTCGAGCAGCGCCTCCAGTCCGGCACGGCTGCTGACCGCACCTTCAAAACGATTGTCAATATACAGCCCGCTCGCCCGTTCAATTTCCCCGCTCGAGGAGAGCAGGATCTTGTCGCACAGCGTGTTCTGATCCATCAGTTCGGACGAAGGCACCACCGCCAGCGTCAACCGCGGCGCGCATTCCACCTGAAAAGCATTACCCTCGTTGATAACCCGGCCGGCCGCCAGCGCTGCCGCATCGTCGTAAACCGACTCGTCGCGGATATAGCCGAGCGTCTGCCCATCGTATTCAAGCGCCAGCGCAAAGGTCAGGTGCCTCCAGTAGTGAACGGTCAGCGCCAGCACCAGCACTGCCGCCGCCGGCATCGCCACATTCAGAGTGCGTACTATCGCCTTTTTGTGCCGGCGCCCCGCCAGTACGGGCAGCTTCATCGCCTGCAGAATTCCCATAACCGGATGCCGCTGCCACGCCTCACGCACCAGCCGGCCCGCCTGCGCAAACTCATCGCGCAGCGTACATCCGCTGTGCTTCAGCCATTCGGAAAATCGTGCCGCTGCCCGGATCGTGCCGCGGCGGACGGCACGAAACGCCGGGGTAAACCGCTTTACCAGCCGACGAGCCAGCCCTCTGCCGATTCGCAGCGTCTGCATACCCAGAAGATAGCATACCCGGTATCCCTGCTCAAAGACCTTCGTCGCCACGCGCCGAAAGCGCGTTTTTTTCGTGCCGCCGCAGCGGGCCGTTTCTGCCACGGCGATCTGCTGTTCTTCTTTAAGCTCGTCCAAGGGTTTCCCTCCTGTTCATGCTTGTCCTGTCTATACTGCGGAGCCGGAACGGAACTGTTCCGCCTGCCGCCGAAAAATGACAACTTTGTAACTATCTACACCCTATTATACGCAAATGATGACAATTTTGCAACCTTTTTATTTTTCTGCCTAGAATTTCACACCAATTCCCCCTCGATTTGGAACGGACAACCACAGGAAAACTGCGACAGGGACACCGCCTTCAAAATCCGGAGCCATCCCGTTTCCGTAAAATAATATTTTCCAAATCAAAGAGAGGCGGAAAACCATACGGTTTTCCGCCTCTCTCTGTCTGTTTCGCGAAGTTGCCCTCCGCTCCTTTTCCTGTCCCGGGTGCGTCAGTACACCAGCTTTTCGGCCGTCCAGCCGGCGAGCGTTTTGTGCATCCGCGCGGCGAGCACACGGGCACCCGGCAGGTCGTGCTCGCGGTAGTTGCCGCATTCCGGCTCGGTCGCGCCGGGGATATCCCCATCGAATGCCATAATAAAGGCCATTGTCTCCTGCACCAGCCGGATAGCCTCGGCAGGCGACACCGCATCCGGATGCCCGCCCGTACGGGTGAGCAGGTAAAACCCGGTGCGGCAGCCCATCGGCCCCACGTACACGATCCCCTTTCCCCAGACACTGCTGCGCGCATAGGTCGCAAAGAGATGCTCAATCGTATGCATCGCCGCTGTGGACATATACGGCGGGGTATTCGGCTGGATAAACCGAATATCGTAGGTCACCACATCGCCGTCCATGCGGGAGACGTACATGCCCGGCAGAAGCCGGGTGTGGTCCACCTGAAAGCTGGCAATCTTCTCCATGTTCGCAGTTCTTCCTTTCTCAGGTACGATCGTATACGCCGGGCAGATCGCTGCCGAAGCCGCGGTCCTGCGTAATTTCGAGCATTGACCGGCCAGCCGGCAGCGCCTCATGGAACGCGCGGATCATATCCGCCGCCTCCGCCGCCGCCAGATCATAAATATCAAAAAAGCCATCATGGCTGCTGTAGCTGCTGTCAAACGGGTTGCTCCACCTGCGGTGCTCCTCGTTGGCGTAATCCCAGTCATCCGCATGCACCGGCCGCAGCAGCGAAGTCAGGATGTGCCCCTGCCGGGCGACCCTTTCCAGCCCATGCAGCAACTTCTGGCGCATCTCGCTGCGGTCGGTCATTAAAATCATGGCCTGCCGCATGTCGCCGGGCGCGAGGGAAAGCTGTGTTTCCGGCGCGTCAACGCCGAGCAGCGAGGCAAACACCGGCCGGTACAGCCGGCCGACAGCGCCATAATCCGCCTGTTTCGCGGAGGGCAGGACGCTGGCCAAACGGAAATCACGGATCAGCCGGCCGGTTTCCCGACGCAGCGTCAGAGTATCCAGCGCACTCTCGATGCGGAAGTGGTACTGGTTCGGCGTGGTGCCGTAGCCCGGCTGCCGGCGTGCCAGCTCCTCCTGCCAGTAGTAGACGAACGGATGCGCCGCGCGGTCGAGGGCGTAGTGGCAAAAAAATCCATCCACATAGCCGCACAGCGCCGTATCGTCAGGATGCTGATTGAGCACCCGGCGAAACGCTTCAAACAGCTTGGCCGGACTGATGTGATGCAGACGGCTACCCTCATGTGCATAGCTTTTCCCGAACTCCCACGGCAGCACCCGGTGGAAGAAAAACACATCGGGTCCCTGCGCGCCGATCATCGCCATCGGATAATCGGCGGTTTCCACCCCCTGTTTTTTCAGCCGCGAAAGCACACGCTTGGCAAACAAATAGTGGGTAATCATCGCCGGCATAGCCTGTCCCTCCTTTGGGATGGGTATTTGTTCCTATTATACAACGCAGCAGCAGAAATATCTACACTGTTAATAAAATATTCAGAAAGGATTCGGCAGCCCATGCTGTCTCAGCAGGCCGGCTATGTCCTCGGGCAGAGGGCAGATAAACTGCATTTGCGCGCCGCTTTCCGGATGCGGAAAAACCGTCTCGGCGCAGTGGAGCGCATGACGGGGCAAACGTGCCCCGTCGTTGCCGTACAGCGTATCCCCGGCCAGCGGATGGCCGAACCACGCCATATGTACCCGGATCTGATGGGTGCGGCCAGTGTCGATGACCACCCGCAGCAGCGTGATATCCCCGTCTGAGGCCAGCGCTTGCCAGTGGGTCACACTCGGCTTGCCGCCCTCGCCTACCTCGCGGGCAATGCAGGAACCCTCCCGTATACGGATCGGCTGATCGATGGTGCCGCCGCCCTCCAGCCTGCCCAGTGCAACCGCGTAATAGGCCTTCCGCAGACGGCCGTCGGCGCGCGCATCGGAAAGGACGTGGGCGGCATGGGCGTTTTTGGCGGCGAGCAGCAGCCCGCTGGTATTGCGGTCAAGGCGGTTGAGCGGCCGGAAGGCGGCCGGTGTGCCGGATTTCTGGTAGTGCGCCACCACCGCGTTGGCCACCGTCGGCTCGGTGCGCCCGGCGGAAGGGTGCACCGCGATGTACGGCGGTTTGTTGAGCAGCAGCACCGCCTCATCCTCGTACAGCACCTCGAGCGGCAGCTCGACCGGCTCAACCTCCACCACATCTTCCGGCAGCTTCAAGACAATTTTCTGTCCGGTTTTCACCCGATCAATGGTGCGGACCGGCAGCCCGTCGGCGGTCATGCCGCGGTCAATCTGCTTGATGCGGGCAAGCATACGGGTGGAATAGCCGTTGCCGCGCCGCAGAAAGCTCTGCAGCGACTGTCCGTCGTATTCCGCCGTCACCGTATAAATCAGCTCGCGCATGCTTCCGCCTCCCGTTCTTTCGGTCTATTATACCACCGCAGCGCCCGGCCGGCGAGGAAAATTTTTTACCTTACGGTTTCTTAAGCGGGAACCCATTGCCTGCGGGAGGCGCTTATATTAGAATATAAGGTATAAGTGTATGATCTGGAAAGGAGCATTGTCGATGCCGGACACCATCCTGCTGGTTGAAGACGATGAATTTATACGTGATAGCGTTTCACGGCTGCTCTCGGGGGAGGGCTACGCCGTGACCGCCTGCGCGGATCTGCGGCAGGTGCGTGATGCGCTGCGCCGCCGCCTGCCGGATCTTGTGATTCTCGATGTGCTGCTGCCGGATGGCTATGGCTTTGACCTGTGCCGGGAGATCCGGCTAAGCGACCCGGTGCCGATCCTGTTTCTGACCTGCTGCGATGAAGAAGAAGCCATCGTGCGCGGTTTGGAAGACGGCGGGGACGACTACCTCACCAAGCCGTTTCGTTCCCGCGTGCTGCTGTCCCATGTGCATGCGCTGCTGCGGCGCAGCCGGACCGAATCGGCGGCGGTGCTTCATGCCGGTGTGCTGCGCTTTGCCTGCGAACAGCAACAGTGTACGCTGCGCGGCCAAATGCTGCCGCTGACCCCCACCGAATACCGGATCCTGTTCACGCTGGCCAAGGCGGCCGGCGCACCGGTGCCGCGGCAGGAGCTGCTGCATGCCGTCTGGGCGCTCGGCAGTGAATATATGGACGAAAACACCCTCGCCGTACATATCAGCTGGCTACGCGCCAAGCTCGGCGCGGACAGCGGCCGGCTCGTACACGTACGGGGCGAGGGCTATCGGCTGAGGTGTGACGATGTATGAAGGAATTTGGCTGCTTGCCATAGTTCTCGCCGCGACAGGCGGCATTCTGATCGGGCGGTACACGGAAAGGCAGCGGTATCTCCGGCGAATCCGCTCCCTCCAGCAACTGCTCGAGCAGGTGATGCGCGGGGACTATACAGGGGATTTCTCCCCGTTCCGTGAGGGTGAGTTCAGCCAGCTCGCCGGTCAGCTGGAACTGACCGTCCGCCGCACCAGCAGCCTTGTTGACCGTCTGGCGCAGGAAAAGGACGATACCCATAAGTGGATCGCGGACATCTCCCACCAGCTAAAGACACCGCTGACCGGCCTGACCGCCTATCTTGATCTGCTCGAGCAGACCGAGAATGATGCCTGCCGCCGGGAACTGCTGCAGAAATGTGTATATCTGGCCGACCGGATGGAAGCGCTGCTGCGCAGCCTGCTGGAACTCGCGCGTATGGATGCGGGCGCGGTGGAGCTGCACCTGCACCCCCTTTCCCTCGACAGCCTGCTGCATGACGCCGTCCGTGCCGCCCGGGCCGCACGCCCGGACAGTCGGGTGGGGATCGCTGTCCGATCAGCTCCCGCACTCAGCCTGCGCGGCGACCGGAAATGGCTGACTCAGACACTGCTCAATCTTCTGGTCAATGCGCTCGACCATACCGAAGGGGATACGCCGGTCGAGGTGTCCGTCAGCCGCAGTGACAGCCTGCTGATGGTGAAAATCACCAATCACGGTCGCAGGCCGGACGAGGGGGATGTCGCCCGGCTGTTTGAGCGCTTCTACCGCGGCAGGGATGCCGCACGGGAGGGATTCGGCATTGGCCTGTCGCTCGCGGAAAGCGTCGTGCGCCGGCATAAAGGCCACATTCGCGCCGCCGCGGAGCCAGACGGCCTTTCGGTGATTATCGCGCTGCCCTGCCTTCCCTGCTCCGACCGGGTGTGAAGCTTACGGGATTGTAAGTAGACACTCCCCCGCGGCGGTGCTACCATAAGGGCAGAGAGACAAGGAAAGGCGGGCTACTCATGAGTATCATTCTGCAGGCTGTTCAGCTGCAAAAAACCTACGGCAAGGGGGACGGTGCTGTGCACGCGCTGGTGGAAACCAGCCTGTCCTTCCGCGAAGGCAGCTTTACATCGATTGTTGGGCGGTCCGGTTCGGGAAAATCCACCCTGCTGCACCTGCTCGGCGGGCTGGACACGCCCACCGCGGGGGACGTGCGGATCGAAGGCCGTTCGCTGTACGCCTTAAACGACAATGAGCGCACCATCTTCCGGCGCCGTCGGGTAGGCTTTATCTTTCAGTTTTATAACCTGCTGCCGGAGCTGACCGCCTATCAAAATATCCTGCTCCCCCTTCATCTCGACGGCCGCAGGCCGGATCAGCCGTATATCGACGAAATCATCGCCATGCTGGGGCTCGGCGACCGGCTGAACCATTACGCCGGCGAGCTGTCCGGCGGACAGCAGCAGCGGGTGGCGATCGCCCGCGCCCTTGCGCCGAAGCCGGCGGTTATCCTGGCCGACGAGCCGACCGGCAATCTGGACGGCCGCTCCGGTGAGGAGGTGCTCGCGCTTTTGCATCTGTCCCGCCGGCGGTTCCATCAGACTCTCATCATGGTTACTCATGACCGCCAGATTGCGGAGGGCTCCGACCGGATCATCACCCTTGCCGACGGCCGTGTCGGCGGTGACTCGGAGGTGAACATACCGTGAAGCAGATGCTTATGCTGGCGCTCGCCGGACTGAAAAGCCGGCGGCGTACCTCCCTTCTGCTGCTTACCGCCGTCGTGTTTTCGGTGGTTTTTCTGACCGTTATGGGGCTCATCGGCAGCAGCGCAGTCTACACCGTGGATCGGCAGAAAAAGGAGCTTTACGGCGAACAGAAGGTGACCGTCTGGAACCTGACCGCCGACGAAGCCGAAACAATCCTGAAGGACGCGCGCTGGGAACGCACCGGCCGGTTTGATCTCAGCGGTGCGGTCGCCGATGCGCAGGGGGAGCTGTACGGTCTTGGTACCGCGGACAGTGAGGCGCTCGCCCTCGGCCATGTCCGGCTGACCGCTGGGCGCATGCCGCAGCAGCCGGGAGAAATCGCCGCCGAGATCAGCGCCCTGCGCGATCTCGGAATAAATGCCGCTGTCGGCGATACTCTGACGCTGGAACTCGCGGCCTTCGACGGCCAGACGGTATCCGGCACCTTCACCGTCGTCGGTCTGGTGGACAGCTACACCGCCGTGTGGCGCAGCCGGCATATCTCGTCTTCCGAAGAGGCGCTCCCGCATCTCCCGCTTTCCTTTTTCGTCGATCCGCAGCAGGCGGCGGTGCTGTCCGCTGACATAAAAACCATCCTGCTGCTCGACGGACAGGTGCCGCCGCTGCTGCAATTCCACGGCGTGTTCCCGGCCGAAACCGACTGCACGATCAACTATGATGTTTACCCGCAGCTCGGCTACGGCGGTGGTCTCGGCGAAGCAACAAGGGGTGTGCTCGGTATCAGCGCGCTGCTCGGCGGCATGATCCTGCTGTGCATGATGGTGGTGCTGCTGGGCGGGTTTTGGATGGCCGTGGACCGCCGCCGGCAGCAGTTGGCCCTGCTGCGCAGCATCGGCGCCACCCGCCGGCAGGCCCGGCAGGTGCTGTTCAGCGAAGCCTTCTGGCTGCTCGCAGCCGGTATCCCGCTGGGATTGCTGCTCGGTGTCGGCCTGTCGTTCGGTGCGGTGCGCTTGTTCTCGCATATTTTTCAGAATGAGCTGTTTTACCGTTTCAACGGCTGGGTTCTGGTGCTCGCGGCGATCGTGTGCATCATCTGCGTCGGTTTCGCCGTGTGGTTTCCCGCCTGGCGCGCCTCCAAGATACCGCCGATCACCGGCACACGCCCGGTCTTTTTCCGGCGCCGCCCCCGCTGGGTGAGCCGCCGGCCGTTAACTCCTTTTGTGCTGATGTGGCTCTCGCTGCGCCGCTCGAAAGGAAAAACGGTGCTGTCGGTGCTGATTTTTTCACTGGCTATCCTTGTGTTTAATTTCATGCTGCTGTTCGACGCGATAGCCTACCGTCCCCGCTATACGGTCCCGTCGGTTTCCCTCGAAGCCGAAGACACCGCCTTCCCTCAGTATGCCAGCGGTCGTTACCAAGCCGAAAACGGCTTCGGCACACCGAAAAATCTCGCTCGGGATATTCCGCTTACGTCCTTTGACGACATGCAAAAAAGCGGAATCGTTGAACGGCAGGTGGCGGAAATCGTGCCGCTGTTTTTCTGTTCCCTGCCGCTGGAACGCTACGACGACTATCTCAACGGCTATTTTCGGTTCAACGAGGAACGCCTCGGACTGTCGCGCCCGACCGGGCACTACGACTACACACGCCAGCAGGAGTACGGCTATACCGACGATGCCTATCTGATTGCTCCGTCCCTATCGGTCTTCGACGAAAAGACACTGCGGGATTTTGTCCCCTATGTGACCGACGGCAAAATCGACCCCGATGCTATTAACCGCGGGGAAGAGGTTGTCCTGTGTATGCCTGATTACGCCCTGCGCATCGAGGAACACGAGAATGGGGTCAGCACCTCCTGGACAACACTGGACAATAACCCGCCGGATGACCGTTACACCACCGTATACCGCAACGAGAACTGGAAAGCGGGCGACACCCTGACCTTTACCCTTGCGGAGACGCTTGCCGGCGGAGGATACCGCCTGCGGGAAGCGACGGTGAAAATCGGTGCCATTGTCTCCCGTACACCGGCTTTTGAAAACAGTGCAGGCGGCCTGTTCGGCATATCGGTGGGAGAAAAGACCCTGGCCGCGCTGGACCTTCCCTATCAGATCGCTGCCCACCACCTGTATTTTCTCCCGGAGGTCGAAGTGGCACAGGGCGAAGCGGAGATCCGACAGCTGGCGGCCTCGGTATGCCCCAAAGCCTCTGTCATCACCGCGACCGAAGTAAACAAAGCCGACCAGCAGATTCGGCGCACCACCGTCTCGATCATGACCATGCTCACCGTCTGCCTGCTGGCGCTGGGATTCCTCGGCCTGATGAATACCGTGTCCAACCGGGTCTATAACCGGACGCAGGAACTCGGTCTGCTGCGCGCCGTCGGCATGACCAAACGACAGGCGCTGCGGATGCTGGTATGGGAAGGGGCAGTGTTCGGTGTGCTGGCCTCGGTGCTCGGCATTCTCGTCTGCCTGCTGCTCTTCCCGCATTTCGTCCCGGGCTGGATCACCCAAACCGGCATCCCGCTCACCCTGCTCGGCAGCTGCCTTGTCTGCACCGCCCTGTCGATGCTCACCATCCTGCTGCCTGCACGCCGCATCCTACGAACCCCGTCCTCTGGTATCCTGCGGCAAAACTGGTAAACACAAAAGCACGAGGCTTCCCGTGAATGGGAAGCCTCGTGCTTTCTTTTAAGCCCAATAAGCGCTTATCGCTTATTCCACCGGCACGACCCATCCGAACGGATCCGCTGCACGGCCGTTCTGGATGTCGGTCAGGGTAGTGTACAGCCGCTGCGCCACCTCGCCGATTTCACCGTGGTTGATCACGATTTTGTCGTCGTCTACCTTCAGCTCACCAATCGGGGAGATAACCGCCGCCGTACCGGTGCCGAACGCCTCGTCGAGTGTGCCGTTCTTTGCCGCAGCCACCACCTCATCGAGAGCCAGCCGGCGCTCAGTAACGGTGTAGCCCCAGGAACGCAGCAGCTCGATGCAGGACATACGGGTGATGCCGCCGAGAATGCTCCCCTGCAGTTCCGGGGTAATGATCTCGCCGCCGATCTTAAAGAAGACGTTCATCGTGCCGACTTCTTCGATGTATTTGCGCTCCACGCCGTCAAGCCACAGCACCTGCGTGTAGCCCTCCGCCTCCGCGACATCCTGCGCCTTGAGCGAAGCGGCATAGTTACCGGCGGTCTTGACAAAACCCATACCGCCGCGCACCGCGCGCACATATTTGCGCTCCACATAGATGCGCACCGGATTGATGCCTTCCGGATAATACGCCCCAACCGGCGACAGGATGACGATAAACAGCAGGTGATGTGCGGGATGCACGCCGACATGCGGATCAACGGCAATGATGAACGGCCGGATATACAGCGCCGTACCCTCGCCGGACGGGATCCAGTCCTGATCGAGTGCCACCAGCTGCTTGACCGCCTCGACCGCAAAAGCCTCGTCAATCGGCGGGATGCACAGCCGGTCGTTCGAGAGATTCAGCCGCGCCATGTTTTTGTCCGGGCGGAACAGCACAACCTTTCCTTCAGGCGTGCGATAGGCCTTCATGCCCTCAAAGACTTCCTGACCGTAGTGCAGGCACATCGCGGCAGGATCCAGCGAAAGATTGCCATAAGGCACAATCCGGGGATTGTGCCAACCCTCACCCTCGTCATAATTCATCAGAAACATGTGGTCGGTAAAAAAATTGCCGAAACCCAGCTTGGTGGAATCGGTAGGCTTTGCCTTGGGAGCCATTGTCTTCTGCACAGGAATGCTTGCCATGATCGAACACTTCCTAATGAAAATATAGGCTTTACTGTTTCCCATTATAGTTCTGCTTTCTGAGAAATGCAAGTCTTCCGGCACAAAATTTCATTCAGGTTTGGCGTACTGTCACCGACTGGCAGCCAAGTTCGGCAAAACGGCGCTCCACCAGCTCCCGGGGATACGGCATCAGTCCGTTATTCTGATAGGGATCGTTGAAATAGTAAGTCTTGCTGTCATAGCCCACCAGCACAAGGCAGTGTTCCCCGCTCGGCCAGGTGAAGCTTTCACCATTGTCCAGCCGCCAGGAAGATCCTGCGCTGCTCGCCTTCATGTTCATGGTTGCCCAGACCAGCACCGGATTTCCCCGATCGATTTCCCTGGTCAGCCGGTCAAGTGACGTACCGGTGGTATCCTCAGCCGTAAGCCCCTCTGGCAGCACCCGGTTCATCATCCGTTCGATCACCGGCGCATAGCAGCCGTAGCCGCTCGCCTCATAAGGGCTGCCGATAAAGCACTCGGCGGGATGCGGCCCGATGCGCGCGTCACCGCTGCCGGTAAGGCTGCCGATTTCCAGATAACGGTCAGCCAGTGTATGCACCGTTATATCACACCCGTAGTAGCGCAGCACCATACAGGCGCTGACGATCTCACAGCCGGTCGGCAGCAGTCCCTGCTGCCCGATGTACGGCACCTCGAGCATCACTGCCTGCTCCGTATCGGCGGAAACCACCGAGACCGCCGATACCGGCTCCGGAGACGACAGCGCCGAAACTGTCTCCGGCGGTTGTGCCTGTCCCCGTTCAATCTGTATACCCAACGCCACGCCACCGGCCATACCCGCAATAAGCGTAAAAAGCATGCCAAATACTGCACTCTTTTTCATGCCGCCGCCCCCTTACAGGGACAGTATCGCATAGCCACAGGAAGGAAATCCGCAGCAAGCTGCAAAAAAGTTGTAAACTATATCGTTGAGCCAAAACCGGTGATCCGGCAGGTCTGCGGATCGATGAACAATACGTTCATCTGATAGCCGGAACAAACCACCAGCAGGTCGCTGTCGGTCAGCAGAACTTCGGCCTCATTCAGAAAATCAAAAAGCTGCCTGAGCCGGTACAGCGGATAGCGATTTACCAGTTCGCCCAGCCACTCCAGACTTTGTACAAAACTCCATTGCTCCTTGCCGAACTCCCCATCCCAAAGAGGTTCGTATATTCCCTCGCTCTCCGTTCCTACTTTCCAGTTTGCGGCTAAATCTTCCAGTCCTCTATACGCATCCCGCCAGCGTTCATCCAGAACCTCCTGTTCCGGGTGACAGGAAAAGTACACCAGCCCTCCATATTCCTCCGCCGCGCAGTCAAGCATATACCGCTGGCCGCCCGCATCGGTAATTGTCACCGCGTCAATGAAAAAATACGTAATTCCCTCTCTCACCACCGCCTGGAAAAGTCCGGGCAGCCCGGCGTTGGTAAAGTCGGTTCCCAGCATCTGCGACAGGAATTCCGCTACCCACTGCAGCTGCCCGGCCTCCTTTTCTGTGATCGTCCGGCATTTTCGTTCATCATAGTAGCTCCAGGGGTACAGGGAATACTTCAGATCCCCCGCCGGATAAACCACCGGCTCGCGGATGTCGCCGGGCTCCACCGTCTCATCGGTTTCGCGCGGGATGGTATATTCCATCAGCGCAGCAGCCAGAAAACTGCCGCCCAACACCAGCGCACTCAGCAGCAGAGTCAAGGCGGTGCCGCCGAAGGCTTTCCGTCTTTTGGATTCAGTTCTCATCACTGTCCGCTCCTTCTGTGTTTTCCGGCAACCTATCGCCGCCCGGGAAAAATACGCTCACCCGGGTTCCCGCACCGGCCGCGCTCCATCCGCCTGCCCTGCGCCATCCCACCCAGTCATCCCGACCTAAAAGGTAAGAGACACACCAAAACCGCCGCTCTTTTTCATGCTGCCGCCCCCTTCCGGGGACAGTATCACATAACCACAGGAAGGAAATCCGCAACGGACGGCAAAAAAGTTGTAAATTACGGTGTTGAACCGCACCCGATAATCCGGCAGGTAAGCGGATCGATAAACAGCACGTTCATCTGGTGACCGGAACAGACCACCAGCAGGTCGCTGTCGGTTAGCAGCGCCTCGACCTCATTTTCAAAGGTAAACAATGAACTAAACCGATACATCGGATACTGCTCCACCGCCGCCGCAAGCCACTGCAGGCTCTGCAAAAAAAAGATTTGATCTGGGGACAAGCTCTTCAGCACGCTTTCCGTATCGCCTTCGAGAATCTTATCCGTTTCATAGATATTCAGGGGATTCATCATTGAAAAAAGGTCCGCCAATGTTTTATAAGCGTATCGCCACTGTTCCTCGGAAACGGTCGCCTGCGGTCTGCAGGAGAAATAGATCACCCCCTCAAACGCTTCCACCACGCAGTCAAGGGTATACGATACACCGTCCGTACCCGTCAACTGTGCCTCATTGATAAAAAGATAGGTTGCAGCGTTATGCGTAATGACCTCGCAGTGGCTGAACAGATCCATATCTGGAACATCCGTCCCTATAGTCTTTAAAATGGAGCGAATCATCCAGTCCATATTCAAATAACGCTTTTTTTCCTCCTCCGTCAAGGCGTGCGCCTTCGTCTTGTCATAGTAGCTCCACGGATACAGGGAATACTTCAAATCCCCCGTCGGATAAACCACCGGTTCGCGGATGTCGCCGGGCTCCACCGTCTCGTCGGTTTCACGCGGGATGGTGTATTCCATCAGCGCAGCGGCCAGAAAACTGCCGCCCAACACCAGCGCACTTAATAGCAGTGTCAAGGCGGTGCCGCCGAAGGCTTTCCGTCTTTTGGATTCAGTTCTCATCACTGTCTGCTCCTTCTGCGTTTTCCGGCAACCTATCGCCGCCCGGGAAAAATACGCTCACCCGCGTGCCTTCACCAACCGCACTGTCGATAGACAGCCGCGCACCGTGCAGGCGAGCGATTTCCTCGCACAGCGCCAGCCCGAGCCCCGCGCCGCCCGCCCGGCGGGAACGGGCCTTGTCTACCATGTAAAACGGCTGCCGGATTTTTTTGAGTTCCTTTTCCGGTATGCCGATCCCCTCGTCCTGCACGACCAGAAGTACCCCGCCGTCCTCGGCTTTGGCTCCCACCAGTACGCTGCTGCCAGGCTTGGAGGCTTTCACTGCATTATCGATCAAATTACTCAGCAGCGACTTCCACAGCTCGCGGTCCACCCGCAGCCGGCAGCCGTCCGGAGCGTACCATTTCAGCGTGACCTGTGCCGCCTGCGCAAGCGGGACGAGTGCCAGCACCGTCTGCTCCACAAGTACCTTCACCTCGTCGTCCGACCATTCGGGCCGGGTACTGCCGACGCTGAGCAGTTCCATCAGCCGCCCGGACAATGCCTTGAGGCGCCTGGCCTCCTCGACGATGATGCCGGCGTATTCCCCGCGCTGCGCGTCGCTGACCTCCCGCTTAACCCGCAGGATGTCGGCAAAACCCAGTATCGAAGTCAGCGGCGTTTTCATTTCGTGCGCCATGTTGGCGATAAATACCTTGCGGTCTTCCGCGACCTGTTCAAGGTTCTCCACATTTTCCTCAATGGCCTGCGCCATCGTGTTCAGACTGCCGGATAACTCCCGCAGCTCGCGGCTGCCCGACTCGCGCACCCGCAGCCCGTACTGCCCCCTGGCGATGCGGCGCATCCCACGGTTAACCCGCTGCAGCGGACGCAACAGCAGCCAGACCATAACGAGCAGCACCAACCCCGCCGCCAGTGCACAACCCACACTGATCCACTGGACGAAACGCAGCTGCTCCTGCATCAGCCGGTACATCGCCGTAATATCCGATACGCTGACCAGCTCGTAGGCGTTCTGCTCCAGAGTGACCGGCGTGCCAATGAGCAGATAGGTCTTATCCCCCTCGGCAGTCACCCGCATCCGGGATTTTTCCGCCGCCGTATCACCGCCAAGTACGCCCGCCGCCGTTTCCTCCGCGCAGGGAAGAGCGCCGGAAACCCGCTGTCCGTCACGGTACAGCGCCATGTCATTGTCCTCGCCGCTAGGGGTAATGCCGCCGACAATTTCGAGGATTTCCTCCTCGGTCAGCAAAATTCGCCCGCCTGCCACCCGCCTGTATAAAACCTGGCTGCGCAACGTAGCTAGCAGATACCCGTGCTCGGTCACCGCACGCTGCTTTTCCCGCTCGAGCATCGTTTCATAGCTGCGCGAGAGCAGCAGCGCTGCGGTGATATCGACCGCCGCGATCACCAGCACCAGTGTGCAGATAAAAATTTTGTGCCACAGCCTCATGGCAGCCCCACTCCTTTCCCTGCGTATCACCCGCAACTCAGCGTTCCAGCCGGTAGCCAAGCTTGGGGATGGTGGTCAGCGCCCCCTGCAGCCCGAGCTTTTTGCGCAGCTGCTGCACATGGATGTCCACTGTACGGGTTTCCCCCGCGAAACCGTAGCCCCATACCGCCGCGAGCAGCCGCTCCCGCGTCATAGCGATATCCGGATGCCGCAGGAAGAAGACCAGCAGATCGAATTCCTTGGGGGTCAGCGCCACCGGTACGCCGCCGCGCCGTACTGCGTGCTCCTCTACGCCAACCTCGATATCGCGGAAAACGAGCCGTTCCTGCTGCCGGTGGCCGCGCCGCAGCACTACCTCGACGCGAGCGAGCAGCTCCACCGCCTCGAACGGCTTGACGATGTAATCCTCCGCCCCGAGCTTCAGCCCGCGCACCTTGTCCGCCACATCCTGCAACGCCGTCAGAAAAATCACCGGAAGCCGGTCGCTGCGGATATGCTGGATAACGGTAAACCCGTCCATATCCGGCAGCATCACGTCCAGCAGCATCAGGTCAAAGGCTTCCGCTGCCGCCCGTTCGACCGCCTCACGGCCGTTTGCGCATATCACGCTGTCATACCCGCCGATGTCCAGTGTCGCCGCAATCATTTTTGCGATGTGCGGGTCGTCCTCCACAATCAGAATCCGTACCGCCTGCTCCATAACTTCCGATCATTTCCTTCCCAAAATCCAACTTTTTCGACTAAAACCGACGATTTCTGTATATAAATAAGAATTTATACTTTTTGTATTTCATTTTCCCTAAATAACATATCCGACTTTATAATTAAGGATAAAGGAACAGCGGCATAAAGTCAATAAACTGGCCGGAACTTTCCCTGCGTCCTCATCCGCCGCAGATCCACTCCCCGACGTTTTTTTCCTCTCTGCGGCCGCGGCGCCGCTTTTCCGTCCACTGTTCTTTTGCGCTCCCTCTTGTATTTTTGCCGCAATCTGGTAGAATATAGTGTATATATCATGAAAGGCCGCACAGCGGTGTGTCCGCCGGACGCCGGCCGCAGGGAGGAAAAACCGATGGAACCCAAAAAATTCTATATCACCACCGCCATCGCGTATACGTCGCGTAAGCCGCATATCGGCAATACCTATGACATCGTGCTCGCCGATCTGATCGCCCGGTACAAGCGCATGATGGGGTTTGACGTGTATTTCCTCACCGGCTCGGATGAACACGGACAGAAGATCGAGCAGATCGCGCAGGCGGAGGGCATCACGCCGCAGGCGTATGTCGACCGGATTTCCGCGCAGATCCGCGAGGTTTGGGACTGTATGGATGTGACCTACGATCAGTTTATCCGCACCACCAGCCCGCAGCATGAACGCGTCGTGCAGAAAATTTTTAAAAAGCTGTATGACCAGGGGGATATTTATAAGGATACCTACGAAGGCAAATATTGCGTGCCATGTGAATCGTTTTTCACCGCTTCCCAGCTCAAGGACGGCAAGTGCCCGGATTGCGGCCGCGAGGTGGTGGATGCCAAGGAAGAGGCGTATTTTCTCCGGCTGAGCAAATATCAAGACCGTTTGCTCCGGTACTACGAAGAAAACCCGGAATTTTTCAAGCCGGACTCCCGGCGCAGCGAGATGATCAATAATTTCCTGAAACCCGGTCTCAATGACCTGTGCGTGTCCCGAACTTCGTTTAAATGGGGTATTCCGGTTGATTTTGACCCCAAGCACGTGGTGTATGTCTGGTTGGACGCGCTGACCAACTATATCACCGCGCTCGGCTATGACCCGGACGGCAGCAGTGAACAGTATAAAAAGTACTGGCCGGCGGATCTGCATGTTATCGGCAAAGACATCGTGCGGTTCCATACCATTTACTGGCCGATCATCCTCATGGCGCTCGGCGAGCCGCTGCCCAAGCAGGTACTCGGCCATCCGTGGCTGCTGTCGGGCGAGGATAAGATGAGCAAGTCCCGCGGCAACGTGCTGTATGCGGATGATCTTGTACGCCGCTTCGGCACCGATGCGGTACGGTATTATCTGCTCTCGGAGATCCCCTATGCGCAGGATGGCACCATCACCCACGAGACGTTTATTAGCAAATATAATGCCGACCTGGCTAATACCCTCGGTAACCTGGTCAACCGCAGCATTGCGATGACCCAGAAATATTTTGGCGGTACTCTCACCCGGCCGGCCGATACCCGCGAGGCGGTGGACGGCGAACTGTGTGCGGCGGCGGAAAACGCCGTGCAGGACTATGTCCGCCTGATGGATACCTGGCATAACGCCGACGCACTGGATGCGGTAATGAATTTCGCTCGCCGCTGCAATAAGTATATCGATGAAACCGCGCCGTGGGTGCTGGCCAAGGACGAGGCCAACCGCTCCCGTCTGAACGCGGTGCTGTATAATCTGATCGAGAGCATCCGATACCTCGGGGTGCTGCTCCAGCCGTTTATGCCCTCCACTGCCGCAAATATGCTCGCGCAGATCGGCGTGGACGGCGGGCTGGCAGCCTTTGCCTCGCTTCGGGCAGGCTTCGGCCAGATGGATGCGGTCCGGGTCAATGACCCGGTGCCGCTGTTTGCCCGGCTGGATGCGCAAAAAGTGCTTGAAGAAATCCGAAGCGAAGCGGAAACCGCCGCACAGGCTGCGGAAAAATCGGAGGAACATCCGGAAAACATCGCCTTCCTCGAACAGATCACTATTGATGATTTTGCCCGGGTGGATCTGCGGGTGGCTGAAATTACCGCCTGCGAACCGGTAAAGAAGTCCAAAAAACTGCTCAAGCTTACGCTGAATGACGGCTCGGATACGCCGCGCATCGTCTGCTCCGGCATTGCCCCGTGGTATGCGCCGGACGACCTCAAGGGCCACCGCGTGGTAGTCGTGGCCAACCTCAAGCCGGCGAAGCTGTGCGGTGTGGAAAGTCAAGGCATGATCCTTGCCGCTGACGACGGTGACGCGACCCGCGTGCTGTTTGTCGACGGCGTTGCCCCCGGCAGTAAGGTGCGCTGATCTGGCTCAGTACCGGCTGTCACCTGCCCTGCTGTATACACCACCAAAACTTCAGCCGCTGCCCGTACAGGCGGCGGCTGTTATACGTAAAGGAAGAGAACCATGGCCTCAATTTTCGACTCTCATGCCCACTATGACGATGAAGCGTTCGACGCCGACCGCGAAGAACTGCTTTCCGGCTTGTACGCCGGCAACGTCTGCGGTATTATCAACGCCTCTGCGAGCATGGCCTCCTCCCGGCTGTCGATACAGCTGGCAGAGCGTTATCCCTTTGTCTGGGCAGCAGTAGGCATCCATCCGGAAGATGTGGCACATGTAACCGCAAAGGATATCGACGAGCTGCGTCAGCTGTACGCTCATCCGCGTGTGATTGCCATTGGGGAAATCGGCCTGGATTATCATTATGAAGATAGTTGCCCGCGAAAAAAACAGCTGGAGGTATTCAACGCACAGCTGGAGCTTGCCGGCGAGCTGGACGCCCCGGTAATCGTCCATGACCGCGAGGCACACGAGGATATCCTGCGTCTGCTGAAGACCTTCCGTCCGCGCGGTGTGGTACACTGTTTTTCCGGCAGCACCGAAATGCTTCGGGAGCTGATAAACATCGGCATGTATATTGGCCTGGGCGGTGCTGTAACCTTTAAAAATGCCCGCCGGCCAGTAGAGTCCGCCGCCGCCGTACCGATCGACCGCCTGCTGCTGGAAACCGATGCGCCATACATGGCGCCGGTTCCCTGTCGCGGTAAACGCTGCGATTCCAGCATGATCGTCCATACTGCCGCACGAATCGCTGAAATACGCGGTATTTCCACCGACGAGCTGCTCGAACAGACCCAGCAGAATGCCTGCCGCCTGTTTTCGCTCGGCAGCGCGCCCAACGATTGAATAAGATCTATGCCCGAAAACGGTCACGAAAATAAAATCTCGTGACCGTTTTCCTCTCATATGTCTCCCCAAACAGCCACAAAATCAATACGCTGTCTCCCTCCGGCACGAATAAATGGGAACACTAGGTGTTCTATCTCCGGAACGAGAGCCACGCCCGTCTGCGCCGAAAATACAGGACCGCAGCCAGCCCTAAAATGAGCAAAACAGCCAGAGAACTCATGGTATGCACAGTCCCCAGAATGCCTGGCAGCAATTTGTCTCCTTAAGACGCATCGAA
>CAJKBW010000018.1 GCA_905198295.1 uncultured Oscillospiraceae bacterium
AAAGCAATTTTTGCGTCCTTTTGTTTGCTGACAAAAGGACGTGGCTGCCCGGTATTCGGCAAAAGGGTGCTGACGATGCGCCGGCAGACAAACTATCAAATATTTTTAGCTGTCACCGCGTTTCGCCGGGGATAAAACTAAATTTTACATCCATTTAAATGTAAAAAATTGACAATTTATAACTACGTGTTATATTTTCTAAATGTAGCGTACTACTTTTCCTTATCCACAGCCGATCGATCTGACATTTTTCGTTAAAATCGAGTGTAAAAGGAGAACAAAAAATGATCGACGCGTTGTTTCATACTTTTTATGACTGCATGATGACTCAGGAAGAGATTCGCAGTCAAAACCACATGTGTGATGCCTTTACAACAGTCGCAGAAGAACACCTGTCCCGAAAAGACTATTTTGCTTTTGAAGACAAAGTACTGGCTTACACCAGTGCGGTTGAAAAATGTGCCTTCAAAAAAGGTTTTCAGTTGGCTGTGGCACTCTTCACCGCAAAATAGCGTATAATCCGGCGTCCCGCCCGGCATACTAACGCCGAATGCCAAGCGAAAGGACGCCGATGCTTATGAACACCTCCGCTTTTGCTGTCACCGGCCCGGGACAATTCCACATCCGCACCTTCGACACCGCACAGACCGGCGGCTGGCGGGACAAAAAACAGGCCGAAGAACAGCTGCGCCGCAACGTCAAACGCATGGCCGCCCTTCAGGACCGGTTTTATGCACAGGACCGCGAAGCGCTGCTGCTGATCTTTCAGGCGATGGACTCCGCCGGCAAAGACGGAGCAATCAAGCATGTGATGAGCGGCCTGAACCCGCAGGGGGTACAGGTCAGCAGCTTCAAGCAGCCGTCCGCCGAGGATCTCGAGCACGATTACCTTTGGCGGGTCAATCGCCGTCTGCCGGAGCGCGGCAACATCGGGATCTTTAACCGTTCTTATTACGAAGAGGTACTCGTCGCCCGGGTGCATGACCTGCCGTTTGCCCAAAAGCTGCCCGCACGTTGTCTCGACGACGGCCTGTGGGAACGCCGCTACCGCCAGCTGCGGGACTACGAGCGTTACCTGACCGAAAACGGCACCACCGTCATCAAATTTTTTCTGCACATCTCCAAAGAGGAACAGCGCAGGCGCTTTCTCGCCCGTATCGAGGATAAGGCGAAAAACTGGAAGTTTTCCGCCTCCGACATCGCGGAGCGCGCCCACTGGGACGCCTACATGCGCGCCTATCAGCAGGCCATCGACGCCACCGCAGTTCCCGACGCCCCCTGGTATGTGATCCCGGCGGACAAAAAATGGTTTGCCCGGCTGCTGATTTCCGAAATCGTTGCCGACGCCCTCGAACGGCTCGGCCCCGCCTATCCTCAGGTGGACGCCGATAAGAAAAAAGCCCTTGCCCGCTGCCGGCAGGAGCTTCTGGAAGAAGAGGAAAGCTGAAAAAGCCTCCCCGGATGGGAGGCTTTTTCAGCACAGTTCAGGCATCCGCCTGCTCCGCTGTCTGTTCCGGCGATTTCTGCCCGCGCAGCCGGCCGATCAGGTCGCTGACAAAATTCGCGCCCCGGCTGGCAAAAATGCCGGTGAGCACCATGCCGATCCCCGGCACGCTGAACGGAACGCCCAAAGCGGCATACATATCCGCATTCGCCAGCACGCACAGCACGATGGAGATCACCATCGCACACAGCTGCATGACAGCGCATTTATAGCACTTATCGGTAAACGCTTTGATAATGCTTTTGGTGTATTCGATCAGCGCCTCCACGGTTACAGCCAGCATCAGTACCAGCACCAGCTTATCCACACGATCATCCCCCTTCTACCCGGTCTGGCGGAACCGAAAAGGTTCCTTTCCAGTGTATGTCCGCGGCAGCAATCCGGCCCCATTTCTCCAGAAAGCCGGCTCGCCTCGTGCACTTTTTCGCGTTTGGTCAATATGGCATTGTACTTCTCTTCAACCGACTGGCCGAGACAGGTGAACTCCATCCGTTTTCTCCTCTTTCCGTCCCTTTCGCTGCGCGGCCGTTTGACCGATGGCTTACCGCTCCTATTCCGCTGTTGCTTTTAATCAACAAACATGGTATACTAAAAAGCAGGCTCTTTTTAGTAGTAGTTATTTTTTCATTGCCTGTTTCTCTTTTATGATGATTTTAGCAAACTATCAAGGCTGACTTCTTTGGAAAACAAAGCCGTTTTTGGGGAGGAAATCGCGATGTTTTATGATCTGTTCATCGCTCTGTGCCGGGAAAAGGGCATCTGCCCGTCGAGGGCGGTAGAGGCCATCGGCATGAACCGTGCAAGCGCGGTCAAATGGAAAAACGGGACGGTGCCTGGCGGCGCGACGCTGCACAAGCTGGCGGAGTATTTCGGGGTGTCGGTGGATTATCTGCTGGGCAATGAAACAGCGGCGGATGACCGCGGCGAAGTCGTACGGTTGGATGCGGACAGCCTGGAAATCCTGCACGCCGTGCGGGAGAGGCCGGACATGAAGATCCTCTTCTCGGTTTCCAAAAATGTGACGCCGGAGGATCTGGCCAAGGCAATCCGCATCGTGGAGGCTCTCAAGGAGTCAGATGAAGGTTGACGGCAAAAATTCTCCTGAGCCGACACTTCCCTACGGCCGGAGGATAACCGGTGTTTTTTACAGAAAAAGCGTACCCGGACATCCGGGTGCGCTTTTTGTTTTGCCGTATTGGCATATAGCCAAAATCACCATTTTAGAATATTTGTGATACAAATTTCTATTGACCGCGCCGACCATATTGTTACAATAAATTTACGGGAGGCACCGGATCAAAGCGGCAGACGCTTTCCTGTGCGAAGAAAAGTGCATCTTGGCCCGTTTTCCCCCTTTCCTCCCGCGATTTTTATTCCCGCCGGGTGCAGGACGCCGCCCGGTTATCTGTCCGGCATCGTCAGGTAAATGCCGGACGAGGCGGTAAACACGGCGGTGCCGCCTGACAGGAAAAACCACTGTACATAAGGCTGATCATGCCTTACGAAAGGATCGGTAACCATGAAAAAAGCATTAGCCTGCCTGCTCGCGGCGCTGCTGGTCTGCTGCTGTCTGTCCGGCTGCAACGGAAAGCCGGACGACCCCTCCGCTTCCGCGTCGTCCCCGGTGGACTCCGCATCCTCTGCGGAACCCGGCGGGCCGGAGGATCCTTCTTCCGGAACGGGCACACCGGGCGTGCCGGGAGAGCCGGATTCCCCCAGCGATACCCCGCAAACGCCCAATTCGCCGGACACCTCCTCCGCTCCCAACCCATCGGTTCCGGACAATTCCTCTAATCCCCCTTCCCCCTCCAGTCCCGAGGCTTCCTCCCCGTCTGTCCCTGCTCCCGCCTTTGCGTTCAGCGCCGTAACTTATCCGGCTGACGCGGTCAAAACCCTGGCTGACCGCGGAATAAGTCAGACGGATTTTCTGCGCCGCGCAAGCGGCGGCTCTTATACCGGAAATGCCGGGTATTCGGGTTCCGGCATCATCCTTTCTCCATACTTTACGGTATCCATATCCGGCCGGGCAGTCCCGGCATACGGTACACTGACCTTTATCGGCAGCAGCCAGAGCGGGGCCATCCATTCCTATTCCATGATCAACGTCAACCGTGACACTTTTTCCCTGTCGGTCGAGCTGACCGCCAGCGGATTTACCCCCGCCAAGGCCGTTGTATTGCCCGCCTCACTCGGTGTGACGCCGCGGGTACAGGGTGGTAAAACATCGGCCACCATAACCACCTGCGGCACTTACACCTTCCTGTTCAACGACGGGGATCAGGAACACGCCTATACCCTGTTTGTCCGCAGGCAGACCGATGAGGATGCCGAAATCCGCCAATATCAGCAGCAGTACGGTGCCAGCAAAGTAAAGGTTTTTGAACCGGGCGTCCATTATGTGGACAATCTGAGCATCCCGTCAGACGATTATACGATCTACCTGAAAGCCGGCGCTCTGCTGATTGCCAATCACAAATACGATATCGATTCGGATGCCGACAATTCTTCCCACAGGGAATCGGGCTCTATTTTCGGTAACCGCCATCCGTTCATTTCCTGCCAGAGCAAAAAAAATATCCGCGTCATTGGGCAGGGCACCATCGATCTCTCTCAGCTCGACTGGCATGAGCGCAATGGCATTGTATTTATGTACACACGGCAGGTCACCATAAGCGGGATTACGCTGGTCAACTGCCCCGAATGGTCACTGCTCCAATACCGGTGCACCAACGTCAACATCGACCAGGTAGCTGTCTTCGGCTACAAAACCAACAGCGACGGCTTTGCCATCGCCAATTCCCAGACGGTGCGGGTAACCAACTGCTTTGCCCGCAGCGGCGACGATCTGTTTGAGGTGAAAACCCTCGGCGGCGATGCGCAGGCGATCTGCAAGGATGTGATCTTCGACAACTGCATCGCCTGGAATGGCAAGGCTCGCTGCTTTGGGATCACCGGCGAAGTAAACAAGGATATCTCGGACATCACCTTCCGCAACAGCGCCATCCTTTACCGGGACGCCACCTGGGACAATGACCGCATCGGCGGCCTGGTTATCATACCGGAGCAGGGCGGCGGCAATATCCGGAACGTCACCTTTGAAAATATCGAAATCTACCGGGATACCGGCCGGGCCATAAACGTGACCGTTTACAGCCCCGCCGTCACCAACTGCACAATCGAAGGGGTGGTTTTCCGCAACATCACCTGTTCATCCGGCATGCTGTCGCAGCTGAAGAGCGGCAGCGGTTCGGGCAACCGCATTGCCGTCTCCTTCCAGAACGTAGTGGTCAACGGCACCCGGGTGACAACAGCAAACAGCTCGTCCTATCTCACAAAGGACGCCAACAGCAGCCTGACCATATCCTGAGCCTCCCTGCATATCAAAGAAACCGCGCGCCCAGCTTTGCTGGGCGCGCGGTTTCTTGTGCTGCCGGTCAGACACCGTACAGCAGATCTGCATAGGTCGGGAACGGCCAGGCCTCCCCAGCCGTCAGGCTTTCCGCCTCGTCGGCCGCTGCGCGGACAGCCGACATATCGGTGAGCACCGTATCTTTATAGAACAGAGCCTGTTCGGCAGCATCGCCGCGCGTTTCAGCACCGGCGAGATCTTCCTGGAGCTGCTCCACCGCATGATAAAGCGTACCCGCACAGGCGGACAGCTTTTTGGCGGTGCCCTCCTCGTAGTCGCAGGCGATATCCGGGGAAAGCCTCTTCTTTTCCAGCGCAGAGGCGGTCAGCTCCCGCGTATACGCTGTGACCGCCGGCAGAATCTGCCGCCGCGCCATATCGGTCATAGTCAGCGCCTCAATCCGCAGTTTTTTCGCGTAGTTCTCCATCAGGATTTCATAACGCGAATGCAGCTCGGCTTCGGTGAAAATCCCATGCCGGGTGAACAGCTTCACGTTCTTGTCAGCGACAAAATACGGCAGGGCGTCGGCGGTGGTGCGCAGATTGAGCAGCCCGCGGCGCTGCGCCTCCTCCACCCATTCCGGCGCGTAGTTGTTGCCGTTGAAGATGATCCGCTTATGTTCGGCAATCGTGGCCCGGATCAGCTCCTGCAAAGTGGCTCCGAAATCCTCCGCCTGCTCGAGCACATCCGCGAAAACAGACAGTTCCTCGGCCACGATGGTGTTGAGGATGATATTCGGCCCAGCGATGGACAGGTCAGAGCCGAGCATCCGGAATTCAAACTTGTTGCCGGTGAAGGCAAACGGCGAGGTGCGGTTGCGGTCGGTGGTGTCCTTGGGAAACCGCGGCAGGATATGCACCCCGACCTTCATGACCTCCTTGTCCTTCTGGCTGTACGCCGTGCCGGTCTCGATCGCCTGAAGGATCCCGGTGAGGTCGTCCCCCAGAAACATGGACACGATGGCCGGCGGCGCTTCGTTCGCGCCGAGCCGGTGGTCGTTGCCCGCACTCGCTACCGATACCCGCAGCAGATCCTGATATTCGTCCACCGCTTTGATAACCGCTGTTAAGAATAACAAGAACTGTGCATTTTCCTGTGGGGAATCCCCCGGCTCGAGCAGGTTGACGCCGGTATTGGTGGAAATCGACCAGTTGTTGTGCTTACCGCTGCCGTTGATTCCCTCGAACGGCTTTTCGTGCAGCAGGCAGGCGAGTCCGTGCCGCTGGGCGACCTTCTTCATCGTTTCCATGGTCAGCTGGTTGTGGTCGGTGCCCATGTTGGTATCGGTAAACACCGGCGCCAGCTCATGCTGCGCGGGTGCCACCTCGTTGTGCTTGGTCTTGGCAAAGATACCCAGCTTCCACAGCTCGCTGTCGAGATCTGCCATAAACGCGGCCACGCGCGGCTTGATGGTGCCGAAATAATGATCCTCCAGCTCCTGCCCCTTGGGCGGTCTGGCGCCGAACAGCGTGCGTCCGCAGAGCATCAGGTCCTCCCGCTGTCGGTACAGCTTTTCGTCCACCAGAAAATATTCCTGCTCCGGGCCGACCGTCGTGCTCACGCGGGTGACCTCGGTATTGCCGAACAGCCGCAGAATCCGCAGCGCCTGCTTATTGATGACCTCCATTGACCGCAGCAGCGGGGTCTTTTTATCCAGCGCTTCGCCGCCGTAGGAGCAGAACACTGTCGGGATGCACAACGTATTATCCTTAATAAAGGCATACGAGGAGGGATCCCACGCCGTATAGCCCCGCGCCTCAAAGGTGGCGCGCAGGCCGCCGGACGGAAAACTGGAGGCATCCGGCTCGCCCTTGACCAGCTCCTTGCCGCTGAATTCCATGATCACCGCGCTTTTGCCGTCCGGCGAAATGAAGCTGTCGTGCTTTTCCGCCGTGACGCCGGTCATCGGCTGGAACCAGTGGGTGAAGTGGGTCGCCCCCTTCTCCACCGCCCAGTCCTTCATCGCGTTCGCCACCACGCCGGCGATGTCCGGATCAAGGTGCTTGCCCAGCTCCATCGTCCTTTTCAGCGCCTTATACGTCTCCTTGGGCAGCCGCTCCCGCATCACACGGTCATTGAACACCATGCTGCCGAACAGCTCGGGGATTTTCTCCGCCGCCATGCCGCGTTCTTCCGTCATGCTTAACCGCTCCTTTCCTCCGCCCCCGCCGATACGGGGACAAAAAAGGCGCCGCGGAAAACTCCGCAGCGCCTTTGCTGTTTACATTCGCATTATACGCCCTCCACGCGCACTTGTCAACCCTATTTTTGCAAGTTTTTTTGAAAACATTTCAATTTCTACTTATAAAACCACTGAAAAAGCGTTTTTATCTTTTTTTATGAAATATATTGACTTTGATCCTGCACCGTGCTATACTATCAAGAAGAGAACAAAGGTGTTCGCTGAAGAGCCTTGCGGAGCGTTTTTCCGGGGAGGTTTTGCAGCGGACACCTTTTTTGCAGAGGGGGCAAGCGTCATGTACAAAGAAGGCGAGATCCGCATCCCGTCGGGCTGTGCAATATCCGGCCTGTTCTCCCGCTCGGGCGCGCGGGTAGACGGCGGGCGGATCGTCCGCTCGATCGCCGTCATGCACGACCGGAGCAACGGGCTGGGCGGAGGCTTTGCCGGCTATGGGATATATCCTGAATATAAGGATTATTATGCTTTCCACGTCTTTTATGATGACACGGCCGCCAAACAGGAATGCGAAAAATTCCTGGAACGGCATTTCGATATCATCAATTTGTCAAAAATCCCTACCCGGAAGGTGCCGAGCATCACCGACGAGCCGCTGATCTGGCGGTATTTTGTCACTCCGCTGCCGCACAAGCTGTCCGACAGCCAGCTCGACGAGCGGGAATTCGTCGCACGCTGCGTCATCCGGGTCAACACGTATATTCCGGGCGCCTACATTTTCTCGAGCGGCAAAAACATGGGCGTATTCAAGGCGGTGGGCTATCCGGAGGATGTCGGCGTGTTCTATAAGCTGGACGAATACGCGGGCTACGGCTGGACAGCGCACGGGCGGTATCCGACCAATACCCCGGGATGGTGGGGCGGTGCGCATCCGTTTGCGCTGCTGGACGCCTCCATCGTGCATAACGGGGAAATTTCCTCCTACGACGCGAACCGCCGCTGGGTGGAAATGTACGGTTACAAGTGCACATTGCAGACCGATACGGAGGTCATCACCTATATTTTCGACTACCTCATGCGCAAACAGGGGCTGACGTTGGAAGAGGCGGCAAGCGTGGTCGCAGCACCGTTCTGGGATACCATCGCGCGGCAGTCTCCGGAAAAGCAGGCAGAGCTCACCTACCTGCGGGATACCTTTGCCCCGCTGCTGATTACCGGGCCGTTTTCCATCCTGCTGGCCTTCGACGGTGGAATGATGGCGCTCAACGACCGGCTGAAGCTGCGGTCGATGGTGGTGGCGGAAAAGGGCGATATGTTTTATGCCGCGAGCGAGGAATGCGCGATACGGGTCATCGAGCCGCAGCTCGACCGGATCCGGGCTCCCCGCGGCGGCGAGCCGGTGATCGTCCGGCTGCGGCAGCAGGAAGGGGAGGATGCATGATGCCGGTCAATTTTTTTGCCCCGGAATTTGAGGTCGTGCGGGACAACGCCCGCTGCACCGTCTGCCGGATCTGCGAGCGGCAGTGCGCCAACAGTGTGCATGCGTTCGAGCCCGAAACCGGCCGGATGACCGCCGACAACGCCCGGTGCGTGGCCTGCCACCGCTGCGTGGCGCTGTGTCCAGCTGGTGCGCTGAAAATCGTTAAATCTGACCACACCTTCCGTCCGAACGCCAACTGGACCGACGACAGCATCCAGCAGATCTACCGCCAGTCCGAAACCGGCGGCGTGCTGCTCTCCTCGATGGGGACGCCGCAGGCTTATCCCGTCTACTGGGATAAGCTTTTGCTCAACGCTTCGCAGGTGACCAACCCGCCGATCGACCCGCTGCGCGAGCCGATGGAGACGCGGACTTACCTCGGCAAAAAGCCACAGCGCATCGAGCGGGACGAAAACGGCCGTATCTGCGACAACCGGACGCCGCGGCTGGAACTCAGCACCCCGATCCTGTTTTCCGCCATGAGCTACGGCTCGATCAGCTATAACGCGCACGCGGCGCTCGCCAAGGCGGCGCAGGCGCTCGGCATTTACTACAACACCGGCGAGGGCGGCCTGCATCCGGATTTCTACCCTTATGGCGCGAACACCATCGTGCAGGTGGCCTCCGGCCGTTTCGGCGTGCACCGGGATTATCTCGACGCCGGCGCCGCCATCGAGATCAAGATCGGCCAAGGCGCAAAGCCCGGCATCGGCGGGCATCTGCCGGGGGCCAAAATCGTCGCGGACGTGTCCCGTACACGCATGATTCCGGAAGGATCGGACGCGATATCCCCTGCCCCGCACCACGATATTTATTCGATTGAAGATCTCGGCCAGCTGGTGTACTCCCTCAAGGAGGCCACCGCCTACCGCAAGCCGGTGATCGTCAAGGTCGCGGCGGTGCACAACATCGCCGCCATTGCCAGCGGCATCGCCCGCAGCGGCGCGGATATCCTCGCGATCGACGGCTTCCGGGGCGGCACCGGAGCGGCGCCCACCCGCATTCGTGATAACATCGGCATTCCCATCGAGCTGGCTCTCGCCGCAGTGGATCAGCGGCTGCGGGAGGAGGGGATCCGCGGCGACATCGCTATCATCGCGGGCGGCAGCATCCGCTCGAGCGCGGATGTCGTCAAGGCGATTGCACTGGGGGCAGACGCGGTATACATCGGCACCGCTGCGCTGCTCGCGCTGGGCTGTCACCTGTGCCGCAGCTGCCATGCGGGAAAATGCAACTGGGGCATCGCCACCCAGCGGCCGGAGCTGGTCAAACGGCTCGATCCCGAAGCGGGCGCCGAGCGGCTGGTCAATCTGGTCAGCGCCTGGACGCACGAAATCAAGGAAATGATGGGCGGTATGGGGATTAACTCCATCGAGGCGCTGCGCGGCAACCGCCTGATGCTCCGGGGAATCGGTCTGACCGACCGGGAGCTTGCGGTGCTGGGCGTCCGGCATGCCGGCGAATGAGAAAATGCTTGAAAGACAGCGGCGGAAACGGGTATATTGAAAAAGGGACTGCCCTTGCTCCGCCGCTCCAAAGGAAGGGGCGCGATCATGGTTATTGACGCAAACGGCCTGCATTTCCAGGCGCTCAACCGGCAGATCCGCGAGACGGCCGATGCGCAAATCGTCATCGAGCACTGCTGCGGACAGCGGTATATCGCCAGCGGCCTGTCCGGGAAAACGATCGATATTCACGGCATACCCGGCAACGCGCTGGGCGCCTATCTGGACAGCGGCCGCATCTTTGTGCACGGCAACGCGCAGGATGCCGTCGGGGATACGATGAACGACGGCGAAATCTGCATCGACGGCATGGCGGGCGACGCGGCCGGCTATGCGATGCGGGGCGGCCGCATCCTCATCCGCGGCGACGTCGGCTACCGCGCCGGCATCCACATGAAGGCGTACCGGGACAAGCAGCCGGTGATGGTTATCGGCGGCGAGGCCGGCAGCTTTCTGGGGGAATATCAGGCGGGCGGGACCATCGTGGTGCTCGGGCTGCACACCCCCGCCGGCCGCGCACCGGTGGGCAACTTTTGCGGCATGGGGATGCACGGCGGAAAAATCGTGCTGCGCTCCGCCGCCATGCCGGTGGATTTTTCCGAGCGGCTGCTCTCCCGGCGGGCGGAAGAAAAGGATCTGGCGGAACTCCGTCCCGCCCTCGACGCCTTCTGCGCGGCGTTCCGTGAGGATCCGGGCAGCATCATAAAGGCGGATTTTACCATCCTTACCCCCGACAGCCGCAATCCCTACAAGCAGCTTTACGCGGCAGAACAATAACCGGAAGGAGACGGTATCATGGATGCAACCACCACCGAAATCCTCAGTTTAGTCAGAGAGGAGGACGTCAAGTTCATCCGTCTGGCCTACTGCGACCTGTACGGCATCCAGAAAAATATGGCCATCATGGCCTCTCAGCTGCCGCGCGCCTTCGCGCAGGGCATCCCTTTCGACGCCTCGGCGGCCGCAGGGTTCTCGACCCCGGAGCATACCGATCTCTTCCTGGTGCCGGACGGCTCCACCGTCTCCATCCTGCCGTGGCGCCCGGTTCATGAACGGGTGATGCGGATGATGTGCGACATCAAAAACCCCGACGGCACCGATTTTTCCGATTATACCCGCAACCTGCTCAAGACCGCGATCGCGCGGGCGGCCGCCTGCGGCTATATCGTCAACGTGAGCACCGAGTGCGAGTTCTACCTGTTCAAAACCGACGCGGCCGGCGAGCCGACGATGACCCCGCACGACCGCGGCGGCTTCGACGATATCGCCCCGCTGGATAAGGGGGAAAACATCCGCCGGGAGATCTGCCTCGCCCTCGAGGAGATGGGGCTGCGGCCGGAATGCTCCCACCACGAGCGCGGCCCCGGCCAGCATGAGGTGGATTTCCGATACGCAGACGCGCTGAGTGCGGCGGATAATTTCATCACCTTCAAAATGGCGGTCAAGGCAATCGCCGCACAAAACGGCCTGTTCGCCTCCTTTATGCCCAAGCCGCTCGCCGACTGCGACGGCAACGGCCTGCACATCAACCTGTCGCTTTCGCAGGGCGGCAGGAATCTGTTTCGGCGCGGAGACAGCCATTCGCCGGTGGCCGAAAGCTTCATCGCCGGCATCCTCTCCCGCGCCGCGGACATGACCGCCCTGCTCAACCCCATCCCGAACTCGTACAGCCGGCTGGGCCGCTTCGACGCGCCGCGGTACGTCACCTGGTCCTACCAGAACCGCGCGCAGCTCATCCGCATCCCGCCTTCGGACGACGACCATGTGCGCATGGAACTGTGCTCGGCGGACGCCGCCGTCAACCCGTATCTCGCGTTTGCGCTACTCATCCACGCGGGACTGGACGGCATCGAAAACGGCGAAACGCTCGCCCCGCCCTGCTGCCGGGACCTGACCACCGGCGCGGACAGCGGAATCGAGCGGCTGCCGGAAACGCTGGACGCCGCGCTCGACCGGCTGGAGAAAAGCGAATTCATCCGCCGGGTCGTGCCTGCCTCCCTGCTCGGCCGCTTTCTGGCCGACAAGCGTGAGGAATGCCGGCAGACCGCCCGCGCCGCCGACCCGCACGCCCATGCGCTTGCCCGTTATTTTGAAGCGCTGTAAGCGCCCGGAAAAGGAGGAGAACCTATGGCACAGGTGCTGCTGGCCGCCGGCAACCCGAAAGCACAGGCGGCGTTTGCCACCCTGCTGGACGATATGGGCTGCACCCCGATTGTGCGCGCCGTGTCCGGGAAGGAAGCCCTGCGCGTATTGCAGGAGGAGAGCTTCTCTCTGGTGCTGATCGTCACGCCGCTGACCGATGGCAGCGGCGCCGAGGCGGCCCTGCGGGCGACACAGACCACTGCCGGCGTCCTCTTTGTATGCACGCCCGAGGGCTACGGCGCCGCGTGCGCCCGCCTGCAGGAGAGCGGCGTGTTTGTGTTCTCGACCGACATGGGACGGCGACTGTTTGAAAACGCGGTACGGCTGATGACCGCGGTGCATATCCGGCTCGCCGGCGCGGCCCCGCAGGCCGAACGCATGCAGCAGAAGCTGCAGGACATCCGCATCATCGACAAGGCCAAATGTCTCCTCATCCAGTACAGCGGCCTGACCGAGGAGGAGGCGCACCGCTACGTGGAAAAGCAGGCGATGGACCGGCGGCTGTCCCGCCGCCGCGTCGCGGAGGAAATTCTCGAGCAGTACGGCGGCTGATCCGCCGCCGAAATCGTGTCGTGTTCGAGCCTGCTTATCTTATTCATACCCCCGAAAGGAATGATTTGGCATGACCAAACAAATGGTAACCATCCGGCTGCAAAACGGCGAGGTGCTGCAGGGATATTCCTTTGGCGCACCGCTGGACGAGACAGTTGGTGAGGTGGTGTTCACCACCGCAATGACCGGCTATCTCGAAACGCTGTCCGACCCCAGCTATTACGGGCAGATCGTGGTGCAGACCTTCCCGCTCATCGGCAACTACGGCGTGATTCCCGCCGACCTCGAAAGCCGCCGGCTGTGGCCGAAGGCCTATATTGTCCGTGAATGGTGTCACTGTCCCTCCAATTTCCGCAGCGAAGGGGGCCTTGACACCTTTTTTAAAGCTAAAGGCCTGCCGGGTGTATACGGCGTGGACACCCGCCGCCTCACCCGGATCATCCGGGAGCACGGCACCATGAACGCCCTGCTGACCGCCGGACCGGCGCCCGCCGGCGAAGACAGCCTGCGGGCGCTGCGCGGCTACCGGGTACATGACGCCCTCGCCGGGGTGACCCGGACGGTTCCCGAAATTTTCGACGTCCCCGGCGCCGTGCGGCACGTGGTACTGTGGGATTTCGGCAGCAAGCAGAACATCATCCGGGAACTGAACAAACGCGGCTGCCGGGTGACGGCGGTGCCGGCGGGCACGACAGCGCAGGCAATCCTCGCGCTGCGCCCGGACGGGATCATGCTCTCGAACGGCCCCGGCGACCCAGCGGAGAACACCGCCGTCATCGGGGAACTGCGCCGGGTCAGCGAAGCGGGCGTACCGCTGTTCGGCATCTGCCTCGGGCATCAGCTGCTTGCCTTAGCGCGCGGCGGCAAAACCGAAAAGCTGCGCTACGGCCACCGCGGCGCCAATCAGCCGGTCCGGGACACTGCGTCCGGACGAGTATACATCACCAGCCAGAACCACGGCTACGCGGTGTGCACCAACGCCCTGCCGGACGGAGCCGACATCCGCTTTGAAAATCTCAACGACGGGACCTGCGAGGGCATCGATTACCGGGACATCCCGGCCTTTTCGGTACAGTTTCATCCGGAAGCCTGCGGCGGTCCGCTGGACACCCGGTTTTTATTCGACCGGTTCATCGACAATATGGAAAGGAAGGGCTGAATTATGCCGTTAAATCCTCAGCTGCACAAGGTTCTGGTAATCGGCTCCGGGCCGATTGTCATCGGGCAGGCGGCAGAATTTGACTATGCCGGCACCCAGGCTTGCCGCGCGCTCCGGGAAGAGGGGCTGGAGGTGGTGCTGATCAACTCCAACCCCGCCACCATCATGACCGACGGGGCGATGGCCGATCACGTATACATTGAGCCGCTCACCCTTGAGACGGTACGGCGGATCATTCAGAAGGAAAAGCCGGACGGCCTGCTGTCCACGCTGGGCGGTCAGACCGGACTGACCCTGTCGATGCAGCTCGCCCGGGAGGGTTTTTTGGCGGAAAACGGGGTGACGCTGCTCGGCGCCAACCTTGATGCCATCGACAAGGCCGAGGACCGGCAGATGTTCAAGGACACGATGGAGGCTATCGGCGAGCCGGTAATCCCCTCCGCGGTGGTGCAGACGGTGGAGGATGCGCTGGCCTTTGCGGAGGACGTCGGCTATCCGGTGATCGTGCGGCCGGCCTTCACCCTCGGCGGATCGGGCGGCGGCATCGCGGACGACGCGCACGCGCTGCGCGAGATCGCAGCCGCCGGACTACGGCTTTCCCCTATCACCCAGATCCTGGTGGAAAAAGGGATCGCGGGCTGGAAGGAAATCGAGTTCGAGGTCATGCGCGACGGCGCGGGCAACGCCATCACCGTGTGCTCGATGGAAAACTTCGATCCCGTCGGAGTGCACACCGGCGACTCCATCGTTATCGCACCGGCTGTTACCCTCGCGGACAGGGAATACCAGATGCTGCGCTCGGCGGCTCTGCACATCATCGAAGCGATGGGCATCGAGGGCGGCTGCAACTGCCAGTTCGCGCTGCATCCGGAAAGCTTCGACTACGCGGTCATCGAGGTCAATCCCCGCGTATCCCGCTCCTCCGCGCTCGCCTCCAAGGCGACCGGCTACCCGATTGCGCGGGTAGCCGCAAAAATCGCCATCGGCTTCACCCTCGACGAGATCCGTAACGAGGTCACCGGCAAAACCCGCGCCTGTTTTGAACCTGCCCTCGACTACGTGGTGGTCAAGCTGCCCAAGTGGCCGTTCGACAAGTTCGTGTACGCCCGCCGCCGCCTCGGCACCCAGATGAAAGCAACCGGCGAGGTGATGGCGATCGGGCAAAGCTTTGAGCAGGCGCTCATGAAAGCAGTGCGCGGCGCGGAAATCGGCTGCGCATCGCTGGAATTGCCGCACATTCGGGCGCTCGAAGACGGCGCGCTGCTCGACAAAATCGATGAGCAGGACGACGAGCGGCTGTTCGCGGTGTACGAGACGCTGCGCCGCGGCATATCGGTAGACGCACTGTATGCGCGTACGAAAATCGACCGCTGGTTCCTGCACAAGCTGCTGCACTTGGCCGATCTTGAGCGGCAGGCGGCGGCCGGGCCGATCGGAGAAGCGCTGTACCGCGAGCTGAAAACCTACGGCTTCCCGGACAAGGTGCTGGAGACTTTAAGCGGCGCGCCGCTGCCCGCGCATCGGCCGGCGTCCTATAAAATGGTGGACACCTGCGGGGCGGAATTTGCCGCCGAAACGCCGTATTTTTACGCCTGCTGCGACGAGGAGGACGAGGCGGCTCCCTTCATCCGCGAACACGCGCACGGGAAGGAGGCGGTGATCGTCTTCGGCTCCGGCCCGATCCGCATAGGCCAGGGCATTGAATTCGACTACGCGAGCGTGCACTGCGTCTGGGCTTTACAGAAGGCGGGCTATGCCGTGGTAATCGTCAACAACAACCCCGAAACGGTGTCCACCGATTTCAACACCGCCGACCGGCTGTATTTTGAGCCGCTGACGCCGGAGGACGTGCTGGACATCATCCGGGTGGAGAAACCGGTCGGTGCGGTGGTGGCCTTCGGCGGGCAGACGGCGATCAAGCTGACCAAATGCCTGACCGAAAACGGCGTGCCGATCCTGGGCACCCCGGCGGACAGCATCGACGCCGCCGAAGACCGCGGCCGGTTCGATGCACTGCTCGAATCCCTCGGCATCCGGCGCCCGCAGGGCGATACCGTTTTCACCGAGGAGCAGGCGCTCGAAACCGCGAACCGGCTGGGATATCCGGTGCTCATGCGGCCGTCCTACGTGCTGGGCGGGCAGAACATGATCATCGCCCATTCGGACGCGGATATCCGGGAATACATGCAGATCATCCTCTCCCACACAACGGAAAACGCCGTGCTCATCGACAAATACCTGATGGGCACCGAGCTGGAGGTAGACGCGATCTGCGACGGCGAGGACGTGCTGATCCCCGGCATCATGGAGCACATCGAGCGGGCCGGGGTGCATTCGGGCGATTCCATCGCGGTATATCCGGCCTGGAACGTCAGCCCGAAGCAGCGCGAGCAGCTGATCGATTACACGGCACAAATGGCAAAGGCACTGCACACAAAAGGCCTGATCAACGTACAGTATGTGATCTACGAGGGCGGCATCTACGTCATCGAGGTCAATCCCCGCTCCTCGCGCACCGTGCCGTACATCAGCAAGGTGACCGGGGTACCGATGGTGGAGCTGGCCACCCGGGTGATGTGCGGGGAGAAGCTGCGGGAGCTGGGGTACGGCACCGGGCTGTACCCGCAGCCGCCGTACTGGGCGGTGAAGGTACCGGTATTCAGCTTTGAGAAGCTGACCGACGTGGACGTGCAGCTCGGGCCGGAGATGAAATCCACCGGCGAGGTGCTCGGCATCGCAGGCACCCTCGAGGAAGCGCTGTACAAAGGGCTGGTCGCCGCGGGATACGAAATGAAAAAGCGCGGCGGCGTGCTGGTGACGGTGCGGGATACCGACAAGGCGGAGACGGTCGGGGTGATCCGTCAGTTCGCCGACCTCGGCTTCACGCTGTACGCCACCGCCGGCACCGCCGCGATCCTGCGGGAACAGGGTATGGCGGTCACGCCGGTGCACAAAATCCACCAGTCGCCGGACAACAACACCATGACCCTGCTCGAGAGCGGGAAGGTGGATTATATCCTCTCCACCTCGGCAAAGGGCCGGCTGCCGGCGCGGGACAGCGTCAAGCTGCGCCGCAAGGCGGTGGAGCTGGGCATCCCCTGCCTGACCTCGCTGGATACCGCCGCGGCGCTCGCGCGCAGCCTGAAATGCCGGTACAGCCAGGAGACCATCGAGCTCATCGACATCAACCGCATGCGGCATGACACCCGCCGGCTGCCGTTTGTCAAGATGCACGGCTGCGGCAACGATTATATCTATTTCGACTGCTTTTCCCAGACCATCGAGGAGCCGGGCGCGCTGAGCATCCGGCTGTCCCAGCCCCATTTCGGCATCGGCGCGGACGGCATCATCCTGATCGGTCCGTCCCCGGCGCCGGGGGCGGACGCGCAGATGCGCATCTTTAACCAGGACGGCACCGAGGGCAGAATGTGCGGCAACGGCATCCGCTGCGTAGGCAAATACCTGTACGACAGCGGTCGGGTGCGCAAAGACGAGATGCGCATCGCCACCAAGAGCGGGATTAAAACCCTGCGGGTGTTTGCGTCCGGCGGACGGGTGGAAAACGTTACGGTGGACATGGGCCCGGCGGCGTTTGCTCCGGCAGAAATCCCGGCGGCCGTTGAGGGCCTGCCGGAGGTGATCGACTACCCGCTTGAGGTGGGCGGTCGGGAATACCGCATCACCTGCGTATCGATGGGCAACCCGCACTGCGTGGTGTTCTGCCGGAATCTGGACACCCTCCCACTCGATAAAATCGGCCCGCTGTTTGAGCGGCACCCCCTGTTCCCGGAGCGGATAAACACCGAGTTCGTCGAGGTAATCGACCGCCGCACGGTGCGTATGCGGGTGTGGGAGCGCGGCAGCGGCGAAACAATGGCCTGCGGCACCGGCGCCTGCGCAAGCGCGGTGGCGGCGGTGCGGCGCGGCTTCTGCGACAAGGATGCGGACATCACCGTCCGGCTGCTCGGCGGTGATCTGCAGATCCGCTATACCGACGAAACAGTGTACATGACCGGCGAGGCCAAAACGGTGTTCACCGGCGAAATCGACGTCTGAGCACAGCACGAAAGGATGGGGAAAATGGCAGCGAAATATATTTTTGTCACCGGCGGCGTGGTGTCGGGACTGGGCAAGGGAATCACGGCGGCCTCGCTCGGCCGGCTGCTCAAGGCACGCGGCTTCAAGGTCGCGGCGCAGAAGCTCGACCCGTATATCAACATCGATCCCGGCACCATGAGCCCCTATCAGCACGGCGAGGTATTCGTCACCGAGGACGGCGCCGAAACCGACCTCGACCTCGGCCATTACGAGCGGTTCATCGACGAGGATCTCAACCAGTTTTCCAACCTGACCACCGGCAAGGTATACTGGAACGTGCTCAACAAGGAACGGCGCGGCGAATACCTCGGTGAGACGGTGCAGGTGATCCCGCATATTACCAACGAAATCAAGGCGTTCATCTACGCGGTGGGACAGAAGAGCGAGGCGGACATCATCCTCACCGAAATCGGCGGTACCACCGGCGACATCGAATCCCAGCCGTTCCTGGAGGCGATTCGACAGGTAGGACATGAGGCCGGACGGGACAATTGCCTGTTCATCCACGTGACGCTGGTGCCGTATCTGGAAAGCTCAAAGGAGCACAAATCCAAACCCACCCAGCACTCGGTCAAGGAACTGCAGTCGTTCGGCATCACGCCGGATATCATCGTCGCCCGCTGCAACCAGCCCATCGACAGCGCGGTGCTGGGAAAGATCGCGCTGTTCTGCAACGTCAAGCCTGACTGCGTGATCCAGAATCTCACCCTGCCGGTGCTGTATGAGGCGCCGCTGATGCTCGAAAAGGCGGGACTCGCGGACATCGTGATGCGGGAGCTGGCGCTCACCCCAAAAACCACGTGTGACCTGAACGGCTGGCAGCAAATGGTGGACGGCATCAAGGCCTGCCATGATACCGTGCGTATCGCGCTCGTCGGCAAATACGTCCAGCTTCACGATTCCTACCTGTCGGTAGCGGAATCGCTGCGCCACGGCGGCTGGCACAACGGCGTGCGGGTGGAGATCGACTGGGTGGACAGCGAGACGCTCATCCCGGAAAACGCGGCCGGACGGCTCGCCGGCGTACACGGCATCCTCATCCCCGGCGGCTTCGGCCCGCGCGGTATCGAAGGGATGATCGCCGCCGCGCAGTACGCCCGGGAAAACCGGGTACCGTATTTCGGTATATGCCTGGGGATGCAGATCGCGGCGATCGAATTCGCCCGGCATGTGCTTGGGCTGGCAGAAGCCAACTCGGGCGAATTCGCCCCGGACAGCCCCGACAGGGTGATCGACCTGATGCCGGATCAGCAGGGGAACCTGCCCAAGGGCGGCACCATGCGGCTGGGGGCGTATCCCTGTGCCGCGGCGCCGGGCACCCTGCTCGCGCGGGCCTACGGCGCGCCGCTGATCCGGGAGCGCCACCGCCACCGCTACGAGTTCAACAATGCCTACCGCGAGGCGTTCCACAGCGGCGGCATGGTGTTTTCCGGCACCTCGCCGGACGGGCGGCTGGTGGAAGCCATAGAACTGCCGGAGCGTGATTTTTACGTCGGGGTGCAGTATCATCCGGAATTCAAAAGCCGGCCGAATAAGGCGCATCCGCTGTTCCGGGAGTTCCTTCGCGCCGCCAAAAACCGCATGACGACCGGCGGCTGACCCACTTTTCCCGAAAGGAAGGCGTTTTCGATGAAGATTAATACCAATTACCGTTCACTGGAGGAAAGCTACCTCTTCTCCCGCATTGCCGAGAAGGTGGCCGCCTATCAGGAAAAGCATCCGCAGGCGGATATTATCCGGCTGGGCATCGGCGACGTAACCCTGCCGCTGTCCACGCCGGTGGTGGCTGCCCTGGAGGCCGGCGCTGCCGAGCAGGCGGATGCCGCGCATTTTCACGGCTACGGCCCGGAGCAGGGCTACCCCTTCCTGCGGGAGGCGATACGCGGCTACTATGCCGCCTTTGGCGTGGACATCGCCGCAGACGATATCTTTGTCAGCGACGGCGCAAAAAGCGATCTCGGCAACATCCTCGACCTGTTTGACACCGACAACACCGTCCTCATCCCCGACCCGGTCTATCCAGTCTACCGGGATACCAACCTCATGGCGGGACGGCGGATCATGTATCTCGACGCCAACCGGGACAACGGCTTTCTGCCGCTGCCCGCCCCGACACAGCAGGCAGATATCCTCTATATCTGCTCGCCGAACAACCCGACCGGCGCCGCGTATAATCACGAACAGCTGCAGGCGTTTGTGGATTACGCCAACGCACAGGGGGCGGTGATCCTGTACGACGCCGCTTACGAGGCGTTTATCCGTGACCCGGCGCTGCCGCGCAGCATCTATGCGATCCCCGGCGCCGAAACCTGCGCCATCGAGTTCTGCTCGCTGTCCAAAACCGCCGGCTTTACCGGCACCCGCTGCGGCTACACCGTGGTACCGCACACCCTTGTACGCAGCGGCATGCCGCTGCGGCAGATGTGGCTGCGCCGGCAGACCACAAAATTCAACGGCGTATCCTATCCGGTGCAGCGGGCAGCCGCGGCGGTGTTCTCCCCTGAGGGTCTCGCCGCCTGCCGGAAAAACATCGCGGTCTATCAGGAAAACGCCCGGATGATCGGCGAAACCCTGCGCGAGCTTGGCGTCTGGTATGTCGGCGGGCAGAATTCGCCCTACATCTGGCTGCAATGTCCGCACGGCATGGCATCGTGGGACTTTTTCGACCGGCTTCTGGAAAAGGCACACATCGTCGGCACACCCGGCTGCGGCTTCGGCAAAAACGGCGAAGGCTTTTTCCGGCTGACCGGCTTCGGCGCGAACGACCGCACCCGGGAGGCAATGCGCCGCCTGCGGGAGGCATATACCGAATTACAAGTTTAACAATAAGTAGTTGCATAATTTTTTGGTATTGAAATAAACATCCCGGATAAGTCTCGACAATATGAATGTCTTATGAATAAAAACTTCATTTTTGCTTGACAAAGCCAAACGAATGCGCTATACTGGTAAGCGATAAAGGCAAAGGCGCCGTGAAAAATTTCACGGCGCCTTTGCCTTTTGGTTTCTCGATGAAAAAGGCCGCGGTGCGGGTTGCCGGCCGCGGAAGGAAACCCCGCCCGGCCTTTTTGATGGAGGAAACCCTAAAAGGCGGCCGGAGGGGCTGAAAATACCGCAGCCGCCCCCAGCGCCCCAAAAAGGAGGCCATAACAATGGCAGACGAAATTCTGAACGCTGTCAGCGGGGAAGTCTTCGGCGTCTGGTTTCTCATCGGTGCCGCGCTTGTGTTCTGGATGCAGGCGGGCTTCGCCATGGTGGAGACCGGCTTTACCCGCGCTAAGAATGCCGGCAATATCCTGATGAAGAATCTGATGGATTTCTGTATCGGCACGGTGGTATTTATTCTCATCGGCTTCGGTTTTCTGCTCGGCGAGGATGTTGTCGGCCTGATCGGCAAACCCGGCTTTGACATCTTCACCCAGTATGAAAATTTTAACTGGTCGAGCTTTGTATTCAACCTGGTCTTCTGCGCGACCACCGCCACGATTGTTTCGGGTGCAATGGCGGAACGGACCAAATTCCTGTCCTACTGCATCTATTCCGCCGTCATCTCGGCACTGATCTATCCCATCGAAGCGCATTGGATCTGGGGCGGCGGCTGGCTGGCGCAGATGGGCTTCCACGATTTCGCGGGTTCCTGCGCCATCCATATGGTCGGCGGTCTGTCGGCACTGGTGGGCGCGAAGCTGCTCGGACCGCGCATCGGGAAGTTCTCCCGTGACGCGAACGGGAAGGTCACCAAAGTGCACGCCTTTCCCGGCCACAACCTGCCGATTGCCTGCCTGGGTGTGTTTATCCTGTGGCTGGGCTGGTACGGATTCAACGGAGCGGCGGCCACCAGCATCGGGCAGCTCGGCTCCATCTTTCTCACCACGACAGTGGCACCGGCACTGGCTACCGTCACCTGCATGATTTTCACCTGGATCAAGTACGGAAAGCCGGACATTTCCATGTGCCTGAACGCTTCGCTGGCGGGCCTTGTCGGCATCACGGCCGGCTGCGACGTCACCGATGCGCTGGGGGCGTCGGTCATCGGCATCGTCTCCGGGATGCTGGTGGTGTTTGGTGTGTGGCTGCTGGATTATAAGCTGCACATCGACGACCCGGTCGGCGCGGTAGCCGTCCACTGCCTCAACGGCATCTGGGGCACCCTTGCCGTCGGCCTTTTCGCAACCACCAGCGCGCCGGGCAACGGCACGTTGACCGGCCTGTTTTACGGCGGCGGCTTCGCACTGCTGGGCAGGCAGCTCATCGGTGTTCTTGCGGTCGGCGCGTGGACACTGGTGCTCATCACCCTCGCGTTCCTGGTTGTCCGGGCAACAGCCGGCCTGCGGGTGAGCCGCGAGGAGGAAATTGTGGGGCTTGACGCCTGCGAACACGGCCTCACCTCCGCCTATGCCGGCTTCAGCACCATCGACATCGCCGGCACCATGACGATGGAGGTTAATGAAAACACCGATCTCGGTGCGCCAGACTACGATACCGCCGCACCAGTCGAAAGGGAAGCCGCCGTCAAGGTGGTGCGCACAATGGAAACAAACGATACCGGCATGCACAAGGTGGTTATCGTAGCCCGGCTTGCCCGGTATGAAAATATCAAAAAAGCGCTCAATGAGCTGGGCGTGACCGGTATGACGGTAACACAGGTCATGGGCTGCGGCATCCAGAAGGGCGGCGGGGAGATGTACCGCGGCGTCGAGGTGGATGCCACCCTGCTGCCGAAGGTCAAGGTGGAGGTCGTGGTCAGCCGCATCCCGGTGGCCGCCGTGATCGAGGCCGCGAAAAAGGCGCTTTATACCGGACATATCGGGGACGGCAAAATCTTCGTGTACAGCGTGGACCGGGTGGTGAAAATCCGCACCGGCGAAGAAAATGTCGCTGCCCTGCAGGATGTGGAATAATCCCGCCGGAAGGGTAACGGCCGGCGGATAAAATCAAGGTCTTGACCGCATCCCGGCGGCGGAAAATCGCCGCCGGGATGCGGCAGGCCTTTTCCGCGTTTCGGATGAACGCAAGCAAAAGATACGGATGGAGGAAGGAAGCATGGAGGAATTGCACGAGGAGTGCGGGGTGTTTGGGGTTTTTCAGCATCCGCAGGCAGCACAGCTGACCTATTTCGGCCTGCATGCGCTGCAGCACCGCGGGCAGGAGGGCGCCGGCATCGCCGCGGCGGATGGACAGGGCATCCGTTGCCATAAGGGAAAGGGGCTGCTCACCGAAGCATTCCGCCCGGGTGATCTGGAACCCCTGGTCGGCAGCTGCGCGGTCGGGCATGTGCGCTACGGTACGGCCGGCGGCAGCGAAATCCAGAACATCCAGCCGCTGGTGGCGAGGGGCCGCATCGGCTGCCTTGCCGCAGTGCACAACGGCCAGATCATCAACGCGGCCGAGCTGGAGGACGCGCTGGAAAGCCGCGGCAGCATCTTTCAAGGCACCTCCGACAGCGAGATCCTGCTGCATATGATCCAGCGCGGCCGGGGAACGCTGCTGGAGAAAATCACCGCCGCCTGCCGCCGGCTGGACGGCGCGTTTGCTTTTTTAATCCTGACCGAAAAAAGCCTGTATGCGGTGCGGGACAAAAACGGTCTGCGACCACTGTCGCTCGGCCAGATCGACGGCGGCTTCTGTCTGTCGAGCGAAACCTGCGCCTTCGAGAACATCGGCGCACATTTTATCCGGGACATCGAGCCTGGCGAAATTGTCAAGCTTTCGGATAAGGGGCTGGAATCCTCGTATTACACCGCAGATCGGCAGCACCGGCTGTGCGCGATGGAGTATGTGTATTTTTCCCGGCCGGACAGCGATCTTAGCGGCATGAACGTCCACGCGGTGCGCAAAAAAACCGGCCGGCTGCTCGCCCGGCGGGACAGCGGGCAGCTTTCGGCCGATATTGTGGTCGGGGTGCCGGATTCCTCCCTCTCGGCGGCAATGGGCTACAGCGAGGAGAGCGGGCTGCCCTGTGAAATGGGACTGATCAAGAACCGCTATGTCGGCCGCACCTTCATCGAGCCAACCCAGGCGCTGCGGGACATGGGGGTCAAACTCAAGCTGTCGGCCAATCGCACGGTGGTCAGCGGCAAACGCATCGTGCTGCTCGACGATTCTCTTGTGCGCGGCACCACCTCCCGGCGGCTGATTACCCTGCTGCGCAGCGCCGGTGCGCGCGAGGTACATCTGCGCATCGCCTCCCCCGCGATCCGCTATCCCTGTTTTTATGGGGTAGACATGGCCACCCGGGAGGAGCTGGCATCCGCCGGTGCCTCCACGGAAGTGCTGTGCCGCCGGCTCGGCGCCGACTCACTGCGCTTTCTGGAGGTGGACGACCTGTGCGCAGCTTACGGCGGGAAAGCGTTCTGCTTTGCCTGCTTCGACGGCGGGTATGTGACCCCGCTGTACAGCCACGAGGCGGCAGGCCGGGAATAAGCCGGGCGGATCCGGATCAGGCGGCCGCCGCGTTCCTGACGTACTCCACCCGGGACATTACCACAGGCCGTGCGGTTTTCCTTGACGAACCCGGCCCGGACAGGTACAATAGAGGAAATGACGCGGCCCGTGCCGCTGCCGGGAATGCCGGCGCGGACTATACCGCAGTGAAAAAACAGGGAGGAACCCATTATGGCCGAAATCCGTCCGTTCCGTGCGCTGCGCTTTACCGAAAAAGCGGGCGCCCTGCAGGAGCTGACCTGCCCGCCTTATGACATCATCAGCGAATCCCAGCGGCTCGCCTATCTCAAGCGCAACCCGCACAATATCATCCGCCTCGAGCTGCCGCGCGATGGCGAGAACCCCTATGCGCAGGCGGGGGAAACCCTGCGGGCATGGATGGCGGACGGTATTCTCGCGCAGGATGACCGTCTGGCGTTCTACGTTTACGAAATCCTCTTTGACGTCGAGGGACCGAGTGATATCAGCGGAATGGAGGGCGGCCGCCGCTCGCTTTCCGGCTTAATCGCACAGGTCAAGCTGGAGGAATTTGAAAAGGGCATTGTGCTGCCGCACGAGGAAACCCTGTCCAAGGCGAAGGCCGACCGGTTCGAGCTGATGCGCAGCACCGCCTGCAATTTCAGCGATATCTATTCGCTCTACCGCGATGACGGCAGCGAAAGCGAAACGCAGGATATCCTCGCGCTGGTGATGCGTCAGACGCCGCTTGCGGACATCACCGACGAAGCGGGGCTTCAGCACCGTCTGTGGGCGATCACCGATGAAACGATGATCCATACCATCCAGCAACGCTTCACCGATACCAAGCTGTACATCGCGGACGGCCACCACCGCTACGAGACGGCGCTCAACTACCGCAACGAGCGCCGCGCGCAGGGTGCACCGGTGGGCGGCAGCGCGGATTATGTGATGATGATGCTCGTGGAGATGAACCATCCCGGGCTGGTGGTATTCCCGACCCACCGCATGCTCCGCGGACTCGAGAACTTCGATCCCGATGCCCTTCTGAAAGCGTCCGAACCGTATTTTGACCTTCACCGCGGCCTGCCGGTCGATCAGCTGGACGAATGGCTGGAGCACGCTTACCGCGAAGGACAGAAGGCGTTTGCGTTCTATACCGGCGGCGGGGCGTTCACGCTGATGACCCTGCGGGATCCCGGCGTGATGGCGCAGTTCCTGCCCGGCCTGTCCCCCGCGTCGCAGCAGCTCGACGTGCAGGTGCTGCACACGCTGGTGCTCGAGCGGCTGCTCGGCATCGACAAGGAAAACATGGCCGGCCAGAAGAACCTTACCTATACCCGCGACCGGCAGGAGGCGCTCGACGACGTGGACGCCGGCGCCTACCAGTGCAGCTTCCTGCTCAATCCGACCCGGGTCAGCGAAATCCGCGACGTGGCAGCGGCGGGCGAAAAAATGCCGCAGAAATCCACCTATTTTTATCCCAAACTGATCACCGGCCTGACCATGAACCGGCTGGATTAAACGAAACGCAAAATCCCCCTGTGTCCGACGTGGGACACAGGGGGATTTTTTACCCAGCAGGTCATCTCCCGTTGGGCATCAGGTATAAACTCTCCACCATGATTTGGGAGGCGAGACGGAAACCATCGGCAAAATAATTCTGTGCGCATTTTTCGCTTATTAAATCTTTATCGTCCAATATGCGCAACAGTAACACGCGCTGACTGTGATTCAATGTTTTCCTCAGCCTCCCCAGATTACTGCGTAAACGCTGGTTTTCCTCTTTATACTTAGCTTCGTTAATCGGTTTATCTGACAATAAGGAATACAGATAGTTTTCCATAGGACGATTTCCGACGCCTTTCATTGTTTTCTCTGCTTCAGCTTCTCCACAGCTTCCTGGCTGAACAGATAATTACGCTTGCCGGCCCGGCGGCATTCCGCGGGTGAAAACCGCATGGCCGCCGCCAACCGCAGCAGGTAGCTGGACGTAATCTGCAGCATTTGGGCAACCTCCGCCGTAGTATAAACTGTACGTACGTCCGACATAAGCTAGCCCCTCTCTTTTATGTCATTATGTGCCGTACTTCGTCGCACGTCAATACCCGCCCCACATTTTGCCCTGTGGTTTATTCTCACATCCGCAGCAAAAAAATACCGGGCACACCGTATGGTGTACCCGGCTATTCCAAAAACGAACGCACAGACAAAACGTCTCTGCCGCATGCTATTCTCTCTTTTCCCATTTGACCGTCAGCCCCAGCAGCCGGGCAAACCCCGCCGCCTGATAGGGGGTGACCACGGCACCGCGCAGCTCCTCCCCGCCGAGCAGCAGCCCCTCCAGCGAATCGGTGGTCAGGTCCATACCGCGCAGCAGGGTGCCGCTGAGGTTGGCGCCGTCCAGCCGGCAGCTGTCCCACGCCGCGCCGTCGAGCTTCGCCGACAGCCACACCGATTCACCCAGCGCGGCCTGCTCCATGCGAACGCCGTGCAGGGAAGCCTCGGAAAAATTCGCGTAATCCAGCCGGCAGCGCACAAACGTCACGCTGCGCAGCACCGCACGCACCAGCAGCAGCCCGACACCCTTGCAGTCCTCGAACCGGCAGCGCAGCAGGCTGCAGCGGCTCAGGTCGGCGTTGGAGAAATCGCAGCCGCAAAATACCACATCGGTGAACCCCGCCCGATCAAAGCGGCAGCCGGAAAACCGACACCGGTCAAAGCGGCAGGCACGCACCTCGATACGGGACACCGTGCCGGTGAGCGTCTCGTCGGCAAAGGCACAGGCGGTCAGATCCTCTACCTCACGCACGCAGCGCTCTACAGCATCCTCCAGCGGCTGTGCCGACGACAAATCCGGCAGCTGCGGCGCAGCTATCCGTGTCATACCCCATATTCCTCCTCCGGCTGTTTTTCCTCGACCGGTCCGCCCGCTTCTCCACTGCGGAAAAAGGCCTGAAGGTTTTCCATCGCCCGGGTGAGCACATCCAGCGCGTCGGGCTCCAGACGTTCGGTGACGCTTTCCGCCATGCGGCGGTGGAAATCCTGATGAATGCGGACAATCCGCTCGCCTTCCGGCGTCAGCCGCACCCGAACCACCCGGCCGTCGCCGTCATCCCGCACCCGCTCCACCAACGCCTTTTTCTGCAGGCGGTTGACGGTAATGGTCATGGTGCTGACCGTCACCATCGCTGCGGCAGCGATTTCGGAAATGGTACGCAGCGCACCCAGGCCGACCGCATCGAGCACATGTACCTCATTGATGGTCAGGCGTCCGCCGGTCGCCGCGCGCATCGCCTGTTCCTCTACCTTGAGGATATCATTGAACGTCTCCACAAGCAGCGCATTGAGCACCGTCAGCGCTTTTTCAGACATATTGTCCCTGTCCTCCCTTTTGATCCGGCTCAGCCGCCCGCAGTCAGGAAAAACGCCGGCAGCCCGTCGGGTTGCCGGCGCAGAACACAAGCATACAATCAGTGCCGGCCGCTCAGGCATATGCCAGATGGCGGCGCCGGATCACCGGCAGATGATACCACCACAGGGACGCTTCCTTTTTCCGGCACAGGCGCAGCATCTCACAGATCGCGCCGCAGGCCATATCCGCCGCGTATTCGAGATCGCCGGACGGGGAATAGCCCGCGGGATCACGCCCCGCGAAACATGCCCGGATCGCCCGCATCAGCGCATCTCCATCATCGGCAAGCGCCACTGCGTCCGCCAGCCGGAAATCCGGATGCGGGCAGACCGATGCGAGCTGCGCGTTTTCATAGGCGCGGTGCTCACGCAGGTTGCCGTCAAAAGCCGCGGTATGCGCATAACAGCTGAAATCACATAGATAATGCGCGATGATGCCCAGCCGCAGCGAACGCCAGCGGGAAATTTCGTCCTCTGAGCCGATACCCCAGCGGCAGAAACGGCGGATCATCCGCCCCACCATGCCGCCGACCGCGTCGATTTCGTGATGCAGCACCCGGTGGTGGGTGCAGTCAGGATACACGTTGCCCAGAGAAAACCAATACGGATCGATGCGGATGCCCAGCCGCTGCTCACAGGCCAAACGGATCTGCTCGGACAGTTCACGATGAATGCGATATTTCAACGGGTTCTCACTCTCCCTGCTGACAAGCCAAAATTGCCTGTCTTTCATTATACGCCTTCTGCCGGAAAATTACCATAGGCAAATCCGCGGAAAATCCTGCCGCCATGCACAAAGGCTGCGGCGCACTCTGTTCCCTTGAGTAAACCTATTCCGGACGCCGCCGAAAAATGCATCTATTTTTCACCGCCGAACTGCACCCGATACAGCTGAGCATACAGGCCGTTTTTCGCCATCAGCTCGTCGTGGGTGCCGGACTCGCGGATGCCCTGGCCGTCTATGTACAGGATTTCGTCCGCCCCACGGATGGTGGACAATCGGTGCGCAATTACCAGCGTGGTGCGCCCGGCGGAAAGCTTGTCGAAAGCGGACTGGATGCGCGCTTCGGTGACCGTGTCGAGCGCCGATGTCGCTTCGTCCATAAACTCCGGCTCTATCCCTATCAGTCCTTCAAACAAGCCGTTTCTATTATATACCCATTTGTGTTTTGTGTCATCCATTTCGCAGCAAATAATAAAAACCCTCGACAAAAAGCGCACGGCTCAATTTGAACCGTGCGCTTTCCGCTGGCCTGTGACCTAGACATTCCGGGCTATGTAATCGGATGCCCTTAATCTATATGTTGCGGAATTGATGGACGGCTTTCTTGTCCAGCGCTTTCTTCAGTTTCTGATTTTCATCGGCCAGCACCTGGTTTTCTCGTTCCAGAGTGCGGATCAGTTCATGCAGCTTGAGCAGTTGGCTATCCATAGCTCTATCGAGAACAGCTCTGCGTGGATCGGCCATACCCACTTGTTTTTCCAGGGCCTCATCGAGTAGTCTGCGGATCGTTGGATTCTTATAGAAGAATCCTCTTGACAAACCCGTCTTTCCGATCAGCCTGGGGACGGAGATTTTCTCGCCCTCATCCAGCATCTGAAAGATCGCTTTTCGGGCCAGGTCAATCTTGCTCTCGCTGACTGCCTTATTTGCTGCCACCATTCTGTCGTACTTTTGCATATTCATCCTCCCAACCATCTAAGTTCTCCAGTATCATTTCGGATAGCTGGTTCCTTACTCTGCGTGTTTCATTCGCCATCACGTCGCTGCTCATCTTCCGATAATACTTGACATTTCTGATGCTGGCATGTCCCAGCAGCTTGGCGAGAGTCCAGTCGTCCAGATGCATCTCCGCCAGTTTTACGCAGTAATAGTGCCGGTACATATGAGAGCCGAAACCGAAGAGCTCACCATTGTCATCCCGCAGGTCTTCTTTCCTTATCAGCTTGATCACACGAGTTCGTAATACGTTATACTGCATGGCATGGCGCGGGTTATTCTCACTTACGAAGATATAGGACGTATCGCCATATCGCTCTTTCGTATAGGCTATCGCTTTACGGATAAGGGCGGCTAGTTCTGCGCTGATTGGTTTTTCATATGTCCGAGACTTCATTTGCCGGATGCGGATAATGGTTTCGCCGTTTTTTTCACACAGACAGTCAGGCGCCAGTGTGAGTGTATCCGAAATCCGTGTACCGAGCATCTGGTGAATGACCATCAGGCGTACACTCTGTTCATCCAATTTTGCCAAGGCGGCATTGAGCCTCCGCATTTCTGCGTCCGAGTAGGTTCTAAATTCCGCTTTTGGCGTCGGAGGGATATCCCTTTTCAGAAACAAGGCGGTCAGGTTCGGATAATCGAATATCTTCCCGATACTATCGAGGACAGCCCGAAGGCGGTTCAATTCGGAATGAAAATGCTTGGTTTCTGAAACCTCTGTGTTTAAGTGGATCAGGTATTCCTCGATTAGCTCGCGTGTTAAATCCCCGCAGGTTTGTACTTCCGGATATCGTTCTTGGAGATATGCCGAAAGCCTCCGCATAGCCGTCAGCTCCCGCCGTATACAGGAAATCGCCTCCGATTGCAGATTCAGATAAATGCCTTTTTTCAGTTCGTCCCGAATCCCCGGTTGTATGACCTTAGTGAAGTCTAGGGTGCGGGAGTATTTAATCGGGTTGTGACGGAACTCAATGTCCAGCTTATCCAGTTCCCACACGTCTTTTTCCTGTTCCGGTCTTATGCACTGCGGCTGATAAAACTCTAGGACGGATTTCAGATAGGAGATCAGCCTGGACGTATGATGATAGGTTTTCATATATTGACACCGGTTTTCATAAACCAGTGGGAGCCCTTCTTTCATCATCCATATGCGGAGCAGCCGGAACCATTGTTTCTGCTCCCGCCCCCGAAAGCTCTGGATCCTGTGCGCTTTGTCTGTCAGGAACCGGCAGAGCTGACCATATTCGGTCCGACCCCCGGAGAGCGTGGTTATGGCAACCTGTTCACTTCGATAGAGAATGAAATCTCTCATTTCGTTTTGCAAGCCACGTGTAGGGAGGAGCGACAGGTCGTAGCAACAATTCTTGCTCAGATACTTTTCACGTGCATCGGAGATGGTCTGATAGGCTGGAAGCTCTCTCAGATAGATTTTATTATCCAATCCCATTCCCCTCGTTCTTCTTGAGCAGGCCAGCAGCCAGACTGCTGTGCCTGTCAAAATATTCGGTGCTCGCTTTATCGACTTTCCTGGGCATATAGTCAATGTATTGCCGGGTCATTTCCTCATAAACATGTCCCAGGTAATCCCGGATCGTTTGCAGCGGTACGCCGTCATCGTAGAACCTGGTAGCTATGGTATGACGGTAATCATGGCTCTTGAACAGGTATTCTCCGTTTTGAATGTGATTTTCATCGCAATACCTCAACATCTTTTTGCGGAAAGTCCCACTGTGGTAAGCTCCGCCCTTTCGATTTTGAAACACATAGTCATTTGCCTGGATATGGTGTTTTTGTATATATATCTGCATGAGCTGGTATATTGCGTCGGGGATAGGGATGCGCTTGTAGGTGCGCATTTTCGTTTGATATACCTGAATCCATGCATCCCGCCCTTGTATGTAATAGTCGTTGCCCTTTAAGATGCATACTTCACTGATCCGCAGCCCAATCCCCCACAGATGTAGGAACATGAGCCGGAGTTCTTCCGGAAAACGGTGGAGGCTTGTCAGCATGTCACTGACAACCTGTGGCTCCACGCTCCGGTTATGATGAACATAAACCTCTTTTTTCAGGTAATACTCTTCGCTGAACGGTATCTTCTCAATGTACCGCCTCGCGAACAGGAACTGGAAGAAGTGCAGGATGGCCATAAGGATTTTATTGTAGGATATAGTCCTTTTCCGAAACCTCCATCAGCATCCCGTGTAAAAACAGGAACCGCCTGTTTTGATATGAGGGGTTGCCTTCATACTGGCTGCAATATTCTTCATATGTAAGTTCCAAATATCCATCCTTTGTCTTTATAAATACCTTTTTAGGGTCATGCTTCACTCGTATTTCCTCCGTTCTGTCTGAATTCTTGAAAATCCAGACAAAGCGGAGGTGAGCGGCAACCGGTCAGGAAGGACTGCAGCGGTTTTATCCAAAAGCCAGATGACAAAAGACTCAGGCGATGTTCACCAAAGCATTTGTTTCCTGACGGCACATCGCCTTGGCACTCAACACAAATGTTTCAGGGACACCACCACGCTTTCAAATTCATTTATCACTCCGTTCTTTATTCTTAAGTTAGTAAATAAAAAAGCCAAACTCTCGATCAAGGAGAGTTTGGCTATAAGAGCGGAGTGTTGAAATCGATCCTAGAGGTTATTCAGTTAAATGATATGATGGGATATATACTCTATATTGTGGGGATTACTGATACAGACTATCTAACATTTAGCGATGAGCCGCACCAAGAATAGAGCTATTTTTCTTCCTCCCTCACCGGTGTGAGATGCATGATACAGCTCTGGAAATCTCCCCACAGGCCCGGCAGCGGCAGGCCCGCGTTCATCAGGGTCACGCCGCTGTAAATTTCCCCTGTCCGGCTGTCCCGGTACCGCCTCTCCGGGTCCAGTCCTCGCAGGCGCAGGGAAAGGGGCAGCCGCTTGTTGTCCGACAGAATCTTGAAATAGCACACCAGGGCCTCCTCACGCCCCTCACTCACCGTCATCCAGGCACAATAGGCGTTGTCCGCGGGGTCCAGCAGACGGTAAAACCGCCCTTTGGTGAGAATCTCCTGATACCGGTGATATTCCACGATTTGCGCCTTGACCGCCTCCTTCTCCTCCGGGCTCATGGAGCAAAGATCCAGCTCATACCCGAAGGAGCCGGTCAGTGCCGCATGAAACCGGGTAGCCAGAGGGGTGGTGCGGCCCACCTGATGGTTGGGGCAGGTGGACACATGGGCGCTCATGCAGGACAAGGGATAGGCCAGGGAGGTGCCGTACTGGATCTTCAGGCGCTCCACGGCGTCGGTGTTGTCGGAGGTCCAGATCTGGGGCATATAGTAGAGAATGCCGGGATCGAAGCGGCCCCCGCCGCTTGCGCACCCCTCAAACAGTACATGAGGGAATCGGGATGTGAGGGTCTCCATGATCCGGTACACCCCCAGCATATACCGGTGATATACCTCCCCCTGCCGTTCCGGCGGCAGAAGCGCGGATCCCACCTCCGACAGGGAGCGGTTCATGTCCCATTTCACATAGTCGATGGGGCAGGAGGACAGGATATCCGACACGGCCTGGATTACATAGTTCACCACGTCCTCCCGGGACATGTCCAGCACCAGCTGGTGGCGCATGGTGGACCGCAGGCGGCCGCCGCAGTGGAGGCACCAGTCGGGATGAGCCCGATACAGGTCGCTGTCTGGAGAGATCATCTCCGGCTCAAACCACAGGCCGAACTGCATCCCCAGTCGATGGATATCCTCCGCCAGATCGGCCAGACTGCCGCCCAGCTTTTCGGTGTTGACCACCCAGTCCCCAAGGGAGCAGTCGTCTGCATCCCGATGGCCGAACCAGCCGTCATCCAGCACAAAAAGCTCGATGCCCACATCCGCCGCCTCTTTCGCCAGAGCCAGCAGCTTTTCCCGGTTGAAATCGAAATAAGTGGCCTCCCAGTTGTTGATGAGCACCGGCCGGGACTTGTTTTTCCATTGGCCCCGACAGAGATGATTCCGGTACAGGTCGTGATAGGTGTGGGACATAGCGGAGAAGCCCTCCCCGGAATACACCAGAACCGCCTCCGGGGTTTCAAAGCGCTCTCCCGGCTCCAGCCTCCAGGAAAAGTTCTCCGGATTGAGCCCCATCAGCACTCGCACCGACGGCTGGTTGTCCACCTCGGCGACGGCAGCGAAGCTGCCGCTGTACACCAGATTGAAGCCGTAGACATCCCCGCTGTATTCGGTGGCCTCGGGAGAGCAAAGGGCGATAAACGGGTTGTGCTCGTGGCTGCTGATGCCCCGGCCGCTTTGGACGCAGGTCACGGCCCGGGACAGGGGGCGGCGTTCCACATGCCGCTCGTCCGCCCAGCCGCCGCAGAGCTGCACCAGGTCATACCCCTCCCGGGGGAAATCCAAGCTGGCGCTGAACAGCCGCTTTACCGTACAGGGGGCGGCGCCCCGGTTGGTCACCGTCACCCGGCGGGTAATGGCGTCCAACCCTTCAAACGCCGTGTACCACAGCACCGCTTCCGCCCCGGTCTGGTCATCGTACAGGGTGACGGCCAGAGTCTCAGCCTCCTCCCCATCCGCATAGGTGGCGGGCAGGCCGTCGATGGGCGGCTTTCCCCTGGTGACGGCGTGGCTCCGATAGCGGAAATCGGTGGCGGAGGTTCCGTCCTCCGCCGTGACCCGGGCGGCGCTGACCCGGAAATCGGTCAGCCCCTCGCAGGGGAATTCCTGGGGCAGGGTGGTCAGCGGATAGGGGCGATCCTCCAGCTCTTCCGCGTCCCGGACATAGGGGCCTGCATATTCCCGGGACAAAAACGGCAGGCTGGCCGCGTCGATGCGCCCACCCCAGTACAGGTGGCACAGATAGCCTCCGTCCAGCACCTGGAACATATAGGTGGTGTGGGCCGTATCCAGTTTAAAGGTGTAGGACTCCCGGTCGATTGTTATACTCATGTAATCTCTCCTACTAGGTACTCTATACAAGACATTCTCTTTAGATGAGACGGCAAATCTTCTTCTCGTTTAATAGTTGAATAAACAGCCCCCCTTGAACCGAACGATGTTGGAAGCTGACCTGTAGCGATGTGATTGTAGAATACCAGTCGCACATCGGCACACGGGAAGGTGTATACTGATAAGCCCGCCACACAGCCCCCACCAGTAAATCGAAGGTGCTGCGTTCCTCTGCCAATGTTGCCGCCCAGACAGTCCAATCTGATTTCGTGTAGTCCGCCCGGTTATCCAGTGGCACACCATACGGATTCATTTGATTAAGGTATCCGGCAAGCTCCTTTTCCCACATCTCAGCCGGGAACAGCCCCAGACCGAACACCTTATCCCAGACCGCATTGTATTTCAGACTGAAGCTATCTGGCCTGTCAAAAGCTAAACGGAAACTCCCGTCCGCGTTCATCGCCTGCTGCCTCCAAGTGGAAGCCATCTCCCACGATATACGTCGGTAGCGCTCTGCGCGCTCCTTGTCCTGCATACGTTCGCAAACCTCGGCATAAGCAGCGAGCGCCATAATTGTTTTTAGTGCCAGATTGCAGTTATGCGCGAGGTGTCCGGCAAAGTCGTCCGTACAAAGCTGATCATTCGGATCCGCGCCGAAGTCCACCAGATAGTCCGCCCATTGATGAAGCAGCGTGCGATGCTCCGCAGCAAACTCCGTCGATTTTTCCGCTGCTGTTATCGCCGATACCATCAAAAGCATATTTCCGCATTCCTCTACCGGCATCTGTTTGGCGATATTTGTACCTTCACTGTATACTTGTCCGTTGAGAATTGGATATGTTCCCACGTCATGAGGGGCAAACGGGAAAGGCCATGCCTCACTGCTGGCGTAACGGAAAACCGGCCGCAACATCCCCTTGATCAAGGATGGATTATACAGAAGAAACAACGGGATCGAGGGATAACTTACATCTACTGTTGCGGCACATCCATTGCTTCGACACTCCTTGGAAACAAACAAAAGTCTTCCCTCAGGATCCTGCGTAAGCTTATGTGCCGCCATAACCTGCCGAAGGGCAAGTATCAGGAGATCGGCATACTTTTCTCCACCGGCACTTTTCGCATCCTGTTCCAGCTTTTCGTGAAAAGCGCCGCATTTTTCCATAATGTCTGGATAATCCGCAAATGCCTGCCAGATGACCTCCTCAATTTCCCTCCCCTCCCGTTTCCAATAGGCCTTGAGATAATGCCCGAAATATTTCAGCGAATAAACATCGTCATAGGCAAACATAAACAGCACATTCGCACGGCCTGTGGTACTTAGCGACGCCTCGGCAATCAGGAACGTGTGCCCGCAGGACTTTTCTTCGTGCAGAGCGCCGCCATCCACCGCCAGGTAAAAATACCCCCAGTCGATACCGATATCATCACCGGATCGTCCCAAAACCGGCTGTTCGATGCCACCCAGGCACATGGCTCGAAGAGTCCCCGGCAGCGGAACCGCACGCGCAACGGCAACATTCTGCATCTTGGGCTGCAAGCATAATTCGTCAGCGGCACAGACGGTTACCTGTACATCGTGCTCCCGGCCGTCTGTCGGGCAAACCGCTACATGCAGATAGGAAACCGGCCGGGACATGATCTCCAAATCATCCGGCAGTGTCGGCGTAGTGAAAGAAGCCGTCAGACGGATGCCCGCAGCTTCAAAGGTATATACGGTCGTAAAGGTGGTCACATCGACACCGGTCTGCTGCATGACAGGTTTTCCCATCTCCGCCGCAGAACCCATAAATATATAATCGACGCCGTCCACACGGGCTGTCCCGGACATCGAGGCACTGGCACCGGTCCACAGACGGGTAGTGTCATCATAAAGCCGGTCAGCCATCGACCAGATGCTGAAATAGGGATCGACCGTAATCAGCGGATACGCAGGTGCGCGTAAATTCATATGTTTCTCTCCTCAATAAATCCATATAGGCTCGTTTTTCTTAAAGCTTAAGATATTTTTTCAGGAGGCGCAGCATCTACTGCGCCTCCTGAAACGGTCATTCTTGACTTGTGCGCTTTTTTCTGAGCAGGATAACCAGCACAATGGCCACCGCGCCGAGCACCAACACTGCGATGCCCACAATCAGCAGTACCATGTTTACCCCGCCTTTTTCGATAGGCTGTTCAGGTATAGACGATTCGCTGCCCGGTCCTATTACCGGAACATCGCCGGTTCCTACCGGCATGAGCATGAAGTCATCAAAATATAGGCTGCCCTGCCCGGAAGTCCGCAGCCGCGCATAGGCGGCATCCGCCGTAAATGTAAAGGTTATCTTCTGCCAGCTTCCTTTTTGCGATGCATCCAGGGCATCCATAGCTGTTACGCTCACCGCCTTAGCCTCAACGGTGTCACCATCGGACAACACCAGCGACAGTGCCGGCAGTTTTGCGTATTCATCTATATATACCCAGAAGGTCATCTCATACACTGTTCCCTTAGCCAGTTTGCCAATTTCATCACCAAACAGAACAAAATCGCTATCGGCATCCGTCTGGCCTATACGATGAATGGACTTAATGCCCTCGTGGACGAAATTGGAATTATATCCAGCCGTACCGGGGCGATAGTAGACATAGTCCTCACCCAGGCGGTTACGGTAATCGGAATAGTCCTCAAACCCTTGTCGGAAGCTAACCGCATCCCACTTGGCATACAGCGTAACGTCGGCCATCGGGAATACATCCATGGGATAACGCACGTCCAGCTCAGGATAGACGTACCACCCCTCCAGTTTATAGCCATAGCGAGTGGTTTCCGGCCATTCGATGGGCTCTCCCTCCATACCGTAAATCGTCTCAATCGGCGTACCCCCATTGGTGACAAAGGATATGGCCGTTTTTTCCGGATCAGACCGGTTGCTGTAATGATCTGAGGCAAACACGCGCAGTACCGGCGTGGCGTTATCCAGTGTCTTCCATACGCCGGTAAAGTCAAAGCCTTGCATACGCTCAACTGCACGACTGCCACGCATCCAAAGCAAGCTGAGTGTTTTTACACCGTTGGGCGTCGGTGCCGTGGAATAGGTGTTCACCGCTGTTACCACGGAGAAAGCACGACCAATGGCCATGTCCTTATCCGCCGTCGCAGAATAGCAGTTGGTCAAAACCGTTCCGGGGAGACTGGTCCAGCAATTACCAAGTATACCGCCTTTTAATACGGTTTCCTGATCAATTTTCCCTACAAAATAGCAATCATTGATCAGAACGGGACGAGGGGAACCCGCTAGAATACCGCCGGCACTGATACCACCAATCTGAACCGTGCTGCTGCCGAAACAGGAGGATATCTGTGCCAGGCCATCGGTTTCCAGATCTTCACCGCCCCAAAGCTGATATGCCACGATGGCTGCGGCATATCCTTCACCGATACCGGCATAAGCCCGGATGTAAGAGTCGGTAACACCGACGTTTTTAATCACTGCACCGGGTGCCATTACGGGAATCAGTGCGGCATAGCAATGGTTGTAATCGTTATAATCCACATAGATACCGGATACGACATGACCAGCTCCATCCAGCGTACCTTTAAAGCAGTACTGTTCATTTGAAGCGATAAACCATGGCGTAGCTTGCTTGGTCCAATTCGCAGCAGAGGTGTCGTTGAGTCGGATGTTCTGCGTAATGACATAGTATTTCCCCTGCGTAGAGGAGGGGTCGGACAAAATGCCATATACCAGTTTTGCCAACTGCTCACCAGTCGCAATCTGATACGGGTCACTCTTTGTCCCGCTGCCTCCTGCATAATTCGTGGCGATCTGTCCGGTCCAAACCTCACCAGGAGTGCCGTCGTACCCATCTGCCAGATAATTGTCGGGGATGACCTTGAGCACCGGCGTACCATCGGTAGTTTTCCAGACCAGACGCCAGTCGAAGCCGGCCATATTTTTCCTGGCTTCTTCACCGGTCATTTGCTCAAGCGTCAGCAGCGTAATGCCGTACTGCTCCACCGTGCCGTACACATTGCGGCAGATCGAAGGGGTAAAGGTTTCACGGTACATCGGATATCCCACCGCATAGCAACTGATCATCTTCCAGTTGGTTGCCCAGAAGTTTCCTACGATGCCGTTGCCAAGACCGGCAGTGGCG